>JBCBAV010000047.1:0-24494 GCA_038532285.1 Pseudomonadota bacterium
AGATGCTAAAAACACTCGCAAAATTGACAATGGGCAGCGCCATCCTTGCCGCGCCCGCCTTCGCACAAAACACCTCGAGCCTCACGCACGAGGTCGTATTGCAAGGCCTCGAAGCGCCGTGGGATATGACGTTCCTCGATGACGGCACGATGTTTTACACCGAAAAATGCGATGGCCTGTCAGTCAGGCTCCCCGATGGCAGCGTCAACGCGCTCTTGGGCATGTCCGAAAGCGAAGGATACGCGTCGACCGCTGACGACCTCTTTTGCGAGGGGCAGGCCGGTATGATGGGCGTCGCTGTCGACCCGGATTTCGCCACCAACCGCCGCATTTATGTCTATGCAACATCCAGCCTGACCGCACCGGGCACCAACCGCCTGATGCGCATGACCGTGAACGACGACCTGACCGGCGTGGCCGACCGGACCGACATCGTTGATGACGTGCCCTACAAACCACTGGCAAGCGACCAGCCCTTTGGCGGGCCGGGCGCGCACAATGGCGGCCGCGTGCGGTTCGGGCCGGACGGGTTCTTGTGGCTCACAACCGGCGATATCCACGGCGCGGATGTACCGCAAAGCCCGACGCGCATGGGTGGCAAGGTGCTGCGCATGGACACCGACGGCAACGCAGCAGCAGACAATGCGCCGCCGGACGGGTTTGACAGTCGCGTCTACACCTACGGGCATCGCAACGTTCAGGGCATCGCTTTCCACCCCGGGACGGGTACAGCGATCACGGCCGAACACGGGCCATGGCATTCTGACGAGATCACGGTGCTGGCCAATGGCGGGAATGCAGGCTGGGATCCGGCACCCAACAAATCAGGGCGCTCGGACTGCCCGGACGGGTATTGCGGATATGAACCAAACCAGATGGACGGGATGAGCCGTTACGAACGTCGCGTCTACATGCCAATGACCGATCTTGACGCATTTCCTGACGCGATGGTGCCGATCTGGGACAACCATGGCTGGTCACAGGGCACGTCGTCCAACGAATTCCTGGTGGGTGACGCCTGGGGCGATTGGAATGGCGCGATGGTCGTCGGGCTGATGGGTATCGGCTTTGGCGGCACGCCCATCGGCCAGCGGCTTGACGTATTCACTCTGGATGATGACCTGAAGGTGGCTGACGTGGTCGAGATGACCCTGCCGCAGGGCATGGAATACGGCCGCTTTCGGTCGGTCAAACTCGGCCCGGACGGGAGCCTGTATGCAGCCGTGGATGAGGGCATGATCCACAAACTGACACCGTAACTTCACCTGGGGCCCCTTTTTGGGGGCTACTTCCCGATGATCAGGGGGACCGGAACCCGGACCCTCTGATCGTCAACCCGGATCCGGTAGATCCCGTCGACAATGTCCCAATCGATATCCCGACCCGCGCCCGACATCGTGGAACTGCCGCGCATGAATGCGCCATTGGTGAAATAAAGATAGCGGGTAAACCCATTGCCAAAGGTCAGCGCCGCGGTCGCATCACCGCCACCGCTGCGTGCAACACCGATGGTGCAAGTGGCGAGCGCGTCACCTTGTTCCTGAGCGCATGCCACCTCGGCTTTGGCATCAAAGCGACGTTGTTTCGCGCGCCGGTCGCTGTCATCCACGCCGACGGCAACCACACCGTCAGGGCCCGCGACCGGTGCCAGCGCCTGTGCCGCAACAATACCCGCAACGCCCGTGCCAAGTGGGCCTACCGCGCACCAGACGGAACCGCCGGTGTCGCGGCAGCCGTGGTTTGCCACGACAGCGCCGCCCGCGAATACCGGCCCGGCGCCCTTTTCGTCGCCCGGGGCCTTGCGCGGCACAACGCCGTCGGCTGCCACAACCTGCCACCGCCTGACGCCGCCATCTGCCGGCGCCTTGAACATTTCCGGTTCCATGGCCGCGGTTGGTGTTTCGGCGGCCAGACGGATCGGGGCACCCGCACAGACGCACATCGCGAGAAACAAAACATGAAAAGATGTCACACTCATACTCCTGCCCCTGCTCAGTTGCGTTGCCTACCCGCTCACGTCACGACACGCGAACCCGGACCACGTATCAGGGAAGACACCACAGCATAGCACGCGCCGGCGAAAAGCCCTAAAACCAGCACAGCGTACCGGTGGGGCAGTTGACAGCCCTGCCGCAGGCGTCGGGCGTCAGCGACCCGGACACTGATCGCACGGGAAAACGCCACGCCTGCAAATCCCCGATGATCCGGTCGCCAAGCGCAACCCTGGCACAGGGCCCGCGGCGCGATCTTGTGGTCCGGCGCAACCCGGACCGGCGCCTGCTGCGCATCAGGCCGCCGAAGACCGGTAGAGGATCATGTAAAACACCGGCGCAGCAATCAGTGTCAGGATCGACGCAAAGGCCAACCCACCCATGATCGTCACCGCCATCGACGCGAAAAATGCGTCCGACAGCAACGGGATCATGCCCAGGATCGTGGTTGCCGCAGCCAGCAAGACAGGCCGCAAACGCGACACAGATGCCTCGCGGATCGCGTCAGTCAACGGTTTGTCCGGTGCCGCGTCGCGGGTCAGGTCAATCTCTTCGACCAGCACGATACCGTTCTTGATCAACATGCCCGACAACGACAACAGCCCCAGCAATGCGGTAAAGGTGAACGGCAGGCCCGTGCCCACAAGGCCCAGCGCCGCCCCGTTCACCGACATCGGCACCAGCAGCCAGATGATCGCCGTCTGCCGCAATCCGTTGAACAAAAGCACGGTGATCAGCAACATGCTCAGGATCGCCATCGGCAACTGCGTGCCCAGCGATTCCTGCGCATCAGCAGAGTTTTTGCGCTCTCCACCCCATTCGAACCGATAGCCCGCCGGCAGTTCCATCGCCTCGATGGTTTCGTCCACGTCCACCTGCACCTCGGCGGCGGTAAACCCACGCGGGATATCCGCGCCCACGGTAATGACGTTCTCGCGGTCCTGCCGTTCGATGCGCGTGTCCTGCACATCAAAAATCAAGCCATCCGTCACCTGCTCCATCGGAACGAAAGCGCCACCGGCATCGGAATAGATCAGGAAATCGGTGAGTGTCAGACCGTGATCCCGCGGCGCACGCAGGATCAGGGGGATGAGTCGGTCGCCCTCACGAAACGTGCCGACGCGGCTGCCCGTTGTGGCAAAGGCAAGGGTCTGCGCCACATCGGTGCGCGAAATCCCGGCTTCCTGCGCACGCGCTTCGGCATACACGGGGCGCAACACGGGTTCCTGCTCGGCCCAGTCTATCCGCGTGTTCAGGATATTCTCACTGGCCGCCTGCATGCGTGCCTTGGCATCGTTGGCCAGCGCGCGCAGAACGTCGCGATCCGGCCCAAAAAACCGCGCCTCGATCGGCGCGCCGCCACCGGGACCAAAGGCAAGACGCTGGGTGCGAAACTGCCCACCGATCAGAATGTCGCGCGCAAACGCCTCCAGCGCGCCCATCTCCTGCTCGATCACCTCGAGCGACGACACCCGCACGATCATGTGCCCATAGCTCGGATTGTCGTCCTCGGCCTGGTAGGTCAGCATAAACCGGCTGGCCCCGCCGCCCGAAAAACTGGTGAACGCGGTGACGTTGTCACGCCCGCTCAGCCAGTCTTCGACCGTGGCAAGGTCTCCTGCAACCTGCGGCACCGATGCGCCTTGCGGCAGCTTGTAGTGCACAAAAAACAGCGGCGTGCTCGCGTCGGGGAAAAACTGCTGCCGCACCTGCCCGAACAGCGCAAAACACGCGACCGTCACGCCGATCAGCACCACGGCCACCAGCCAGCGCAGCCGCAACATCAGCGCCAGAAAACCGCCATAGGCCCGGTAGACAAAACCGCCATAAGGGTCCGCGCCATCTGCACTGCCCTTCTTGAAAAAGTAGTGCCCCAAAAGCGGTGTGACCGTGATCGCCAACACCCATGACAAGAGCAGCGATATGGCGATGACAGCAAACAGCGAGAACATGAACTCCCCCGTGGAATCATTGCTCAATCCGATGCCCGAAAAGGCCATGATCCCGATCACCGTGGCCCCCAGCAGCGGGACCTGCGTCTTGTTCGCTGCCTCGGCTGCCGCCTCTCGCGAGGCCTTGCCGCGCGCCATGGCCTGCTGCATGCCTTCTGCGACCACAATGGCATTGTCGACCAACATGCCCATCGCAATGATCAGCGCCCCCAGCGAAATGCGCTCCATCTCGATCGACCCAAGCGCCATGAACAGCAGCGTGCCCACCACCGTCAAAAGCAGTGTGATCCCGACGACAAACGCTGCCCGCACCCCCATGAACAGCGCCAGCACGACAATCACGATGCTGACCGACATGGCGAGATTGACAAGAAAGTCGTTGACACTGTCGTCCACAACCACGTGCTGCTGATAGATCGGCGCGATGGACACACCGATGGGAAGTTCGGCCTCGAGCGTTGCCAGATGCGCATCCACGCGCGCACCGATCTCGACGATGTTCTCTGTCGCCAGACCCGCCACACCCAGAGTGAACGCTTCGCTGCCATTGTGACGAATGATGATCTCGGGATCGCTCACCCGTTCGCGCGATATACCTGCGAAATCGCTCAGCCGGATCACCTCGCCACCGACCCCGATCGACAGCGCCGAAATTTCCGACACGCTGTCGCTGCCGCCGGGCCGCTGGATGATCTGCCGTCGGCCGTCGCCGACGATGGTGCCGCCGTCAACGATCTCGTCGGCCGCCGCCAGCGCACCCGCCACGGCTGCCGGCGGGACCCCCAGCGCGGTACTCAGCGCCATGTCCGGTTCGACAAAGATCGCCTCTTCCGGCAACCCGGCAAGCGCCACATCCTTGACCCCGTCCAGCGCCAGAACCTGCCGGCGCAAAAACGACGACAGGCGATGCACGTCACCATCCGAATACCCCGGCGCGGAAACCGCGTAGAACAGGCCGTACACGTCCCCAAAGGCATCGTTCACATTCGGTGCCCGCGCCCCGTCTGGCAAGCGCGCGGCGTTCACCCGGTTGCGCAGTTTCGTCCAAAGCTCGGGCAATTCCGACCCGTCATAGGTGTCCTGCATGGTCACGTTGATCACCGAAATCCCGGGCCGGTTGAGCGTTTCGATCTTGTCGACTTCGCCCATTTTCTGGATTTCGGATTCCAGCGGCTCGGACACTTCCAGCGCCACCTCTTCGGCGGACGCGCCGGGGTATTGCGTGGCCACCACCGCAACCTTGATCGTAAATGCCGGGTCCTCGAGGCGGCCCAGGTTGAAAAACCCCCATAACCCGCCCAGCATGCAGATCAGGATCACCAGCCAGGTATAAATCGGCCGGTCAATGGCCCCGCGCGCGATGTCCATGGCCTATCTCCCGAGCCCGGTAAAGCGCGAAACGCGGTCGCCGTCGTTCAGCAGCGTGGCCCCGGCCGCGACGATTTCCGCGCCATCCTCAAGGCCCGACACCACGCGCACCGCACCCGTCAATGTGGCTCCGATTTCAATCGCCTGGCGCCGCACCGTGCCCTCATCAGCCCCTGCGGGTTCAAACACCATGACCGACGGCGCACCTTGCGCGTCAAAGATCAGCGCCGAGGCGGGAATGATCAGCGGCACCCCCTCATCCAGAATACGCGCATAGACGGTGGCAGACGCACCGGGCAGCACGAAAAGCTCCTCTACCGGCGCCATGCCCAGGGTCAGACGAAACGATTGGCCGATCTGCGTTGTCTCGGCCACCACCTCGCGAAACGCGAGCGTGTAGCGTTTGTCGCTTGCCGCGAACTCGGCCTCAAGTGCGACGTTCGGATCGCGTCCCGCCTGTTGAAACAGCACCTCCGGCACCTCGATCTCGACCCGCAGGTCGGACATGTCGTGCAAACGCACCACCGGGGTTCCGCCGCTGATGGTGGTGAAATTCGGGACTGTGCGCCGCGCCACGATCGCGTCAAACGGCGCGGTCAGCGTCGCGAGGTTGAGCGCCCGTTCCGCGTCGCGCACCGCAATCCGATTCAATTCCAACGTGGTTTCCGCGTCGTCAATGGTCACCTGGCTGACGGTCGACCCGCTCAATTGCTTCAAACGGTCAAAGTCGTCCTTGGCCTGTTCAAACTGGGCCTGCGCCCGCGCAAGGCTCAGCTCAAACGGTTCCAGATCCAATTCGGCAATCAGCGATCCAGCTGCAATCGGCTCGCCTTCGTTAATGGGCAACTTCAGGATCTGCCCCGACACCTGAAATGCCAGATCCACGGTTTGCCGCGCTTTCACCCGCCCGAAAAACACGCGCTCAGACGCGCTGTCCTGACGCTCGACCTGAAACAAGGTGACGGGCCGTTCCTGCGCGGACACACCCGGCGCGATCACGGCAACGCACACGGCGAAAAGTGCGGAAATAAAAGGGGTGGTACGATGCATGTGCGGGTTTCTCGGTTTCGGGCAATGGATTTCGAGGTCTGTCATGGGTCGCAGCCTAACAGCTTGCGATCATTTGTAACGAAAATATCGTCGCCGATGATTGTCCGCGTCACCCGGTTGCCCACGGTTGCAGCATCAGAACCAGACCGCCCTGCGCCCGCGTGGTGCAAGACATCCGATCAGGCTGTTCCACGGTCGAAATCAGCGGCCCGTTCTCTTTCTTGGGCAATCGCGGCATGCGGAACCGGGCCATCGGTGCAACACTGCCGCCACTGGCCGCGCCGCCCGGCCCGACTGGCCCTATGCGGCGCGAAAAACCGTTGCTAAGGTTTATGTTAGGGGCGGATGATGGAAACGACGGTACTGACTTTTGAAATGATGGCGGTGTTGGGGCTTCTGGGTCTGACCGTCTTCCTGTTCGTGTCCGAAATCATCCGCATTGATCTGGCCGCGATCCTCGTGATGGTGATCCTCGGCGCGCTCAGCACCCTGCCCGGATTGGAAAACCTGTCGACACGTGCGGATCTGTTTTCGGGGTTTTCCTCGAACGCCGTGATTTCGATCATCGCGGTGATGATCATCGGCGCGGGTCTGGACAAGACCGGGCTGATGTCCAAGGTCGCCGCCCTCATCCTCAAACGCGGTGGCACGACCGAGGCACGGATCATCCCCATCGTGTCAGGCACCGTGGGTGTCATCAGTTCGTTCATGCAGAACGTGGGGGCCGCAGCACTGTTCCTGCCCGTGATCAGCCGCATCTCGGCCCGCACCGAAATCCCGATGAGCCGGCTGGCCATGCCCATGGGGTTCTGTGCGATCCTCGGCGGGACCATCACGATGGTTGGCTCGTCCCCGCTCATCTTGCTGAATGATCTGCTCATCGCCTCGAACCGCATGCTGCCGGAAGAGAACCAGATGCAGCCCTTTGGCCTGTTTGACGTCACGCCCATCGGCGTGATGCTGGTGCTGACCGGGGTGTTGTACTTTGTGCTGCTGGGCCGCTGGATCCTGCCCGGCAGCCGCGGGCGCGGCGAGGATGCGGGGGCCGCGCGCACCATGCAGACGTTTGTCGAAAACACCTATGGCTTGCGCGCAGACATGTTCGAAGTGCGCGTGCCCGAAGGATCCATCCTGATCGGCCAGACGCTCGCCGACGTGATGGTGGCGCACCACATCTACATCCTCGGCACGTCCTATCGCGGCCACAAGGTGATCGCGCCCATGGCCGACACCCGCATCGAAGCGCCCGCGCGCCTTGCCATTCTGGGCCTGCGCCGGGTGCTGCACGACGAATTTGCCGAACCCTACGGCCTCGAGATCCTGCCCGCTCTGGATGTCTTTGCCGATGACTTTGCCGCCACGGAATCCGGCGTGGCCGAGGTCGTGATTCCACCGGGCTCGACCGTCATCGGCCAATCCCCGATCCAGCTGCGCCTGCGCCAGACCCACGGCCTGTCGATCCTCGCCATCCACCGGGGCGAAAACACGATGAGCCACGTGGAAACCGAAGACCACGAAGCCACCCATATTGGCGAAGTGCAGTTGCAGGCAGGCGACACGCTGGTCGTGCACGTGCAGTGGGAACGGCTGACCCGACTGAAGGCGGATTCCGACTATGTCGTTGTCACCTCGGACTTTCCGCAAGAGGAACTGCGCCCGCACAAGGTGAACTGGGCGCTCGGCTTTTTCCTGATGACGCTGTGCCTGATCCTGTTCACCGACCTGTTGTTGTCACTGGCCTTAATGGCCGGGGCCGTGGGCATGATCCTGTCCCGCGTTCTTTCCATCGACGAAGCCTATGATGCCGTCAGTTGGAGCACCGTGTTCCTTCTGGCCTCGCTCATCCCTCTTGGCATCGCGGTGCAGAACACCGGCACGGCGGCGTGGATCGCGGACCAGATCCTGACCCTTCTTGACGGCTGGCCGCTGTGGTCGTTGCAGGCCGGGCTCGCCGTTTTGGCGACGGTCTTTACCTTGGTGATGTCCAATGTCGGGGCCACGGTTCTGCTGGTGCCGCTGGCCATTTCCATCGCGATTTCCAGCGGCGGCGATCCGGCAGTGTTCGCGCTGACAGTGGCGATCTCGACCTCGAATTCGTTCCTGATCCCGACCCATCAGGTCAACGCGCTGATCATGGGACCGGCAGGGTACCGGGTGGTGGATTTCCTCGGCTCGGGCGGGATCATGACCGTTCTGTTCCTGATCGTTTCCATGATCGGGCTCACCCTGTTCATCTGACCGGCCAACCCGCACCCGAACCGCAAGCAAAACAGGCAGACATTCCCGCACCGGGCACAGGCCCATACGTCACCTGCGCAAGATCGTTGACTTTTTTACCGTTCGGGCGGACCATCAACACCTATCCAATCAGCGGAGGTGTTGTTTTGAGCCGACTTGCGACATCCTTTACGGGACTTCAGTTTGTAAATCCTTTTGTGCTGGCCTCGGCGCCACCGACCGAAAGCAAGCGCAAGATCATGAAAGCGTTCGAATCCGGTTGGGGCGGTGTCGTCACCAAGACGATCGGCCTGCACCCTGTGGAAAACGTCGCTGGGCCCAAAACCATATTTCAGCGCACGAGCGAAGCAAAACCCTACGTGTCGCGCAACAAGCGGCCCGACACGGTGTCGCATTCGTCGTGGAATTGGGAACTGATTTCGGACCAGCCGCTGGATCTGTGGCTGCCCGATCTCGAAGAGATCAAGACCACATATCCCGACCGCATGCTGATCGCATCGATCATGGCCGGCGCGGGCAGTGCAGAAGAGATGGAAAACTGGGCGAAGCTGGCGCGCGCCGTTGTGGGCGTGGGCTGCGACGCGATCGAACTGAACATGTCCTGTCCGCACATGGACCGCAAGGACATGGGCGCCAACATCGCCAATGACGAAACGATCATCCGCGACATCCTCGCCGCCGTCAAAGGGGCCGTGGACGTCCCCATCTGGGTCAAGCTGACGCCCGCGACTTCCACGCTGGTGGACGCGGCAGGTGCCGCCTACGAGGCCGGGGCGGCGTCCATTTCGCTGTGCAACACGTTCCCGTCGCTGCCGCTGATGGACCCCGAAACCCTGAAATTCGAGGTCGAGGTGGACGGTCTGGTGACCTCCGGCGGCCTTGGCGGGCTCGCCATCCTGCATCAGGCGCTGCAGCGGGTCTGCGACATCTCGCAGGCCTATCCGGATCATGCCATTTCCGGCATCGGCGGCATTCGCGGCTGGCGCGAGGCGTTCAATTTCATCGCCATGGGCGCGGGCAACCTGCAGATCTGCACCGCCGCGATGGAGGAAAAGGGATCGGGCGGTGTCGGCGTGAAGCTGATCCAGGAACTCAAGGACGACATGCTGGATTACATGGAGCGCAAGGGCCACGCCTCGCTCGAGGAATTCCGCGGCTGCGCCCGGCACCGGATCGTTCAGCACGCCCAGGTCCGCCGCAAAAGCGACAGCTACAACGGCGGCTATCTGGCGGCGGAATAACCCCCGACCAAGACGCAAAAGAGGTTGACCCCGTCACCCTCTCCGCTCACCCTTTTTGTTGGGAGCATCAAGGCCGTGCACACGGCAGGAAGGATATCGATGGACGGGGGACAGAATTTCCGCATAGACCCGGACCGGCTTTGGGACAGCCTGATGGACATGGCCAGGATCGGCCCCGGCGTGGCGGGCGGGAACAACCGGCAAACGCTCACCGACGAAGACGCCGAAGGCCGCAGCCTGTTCCAGACATGGTGCGAGGCCGCCGGGATGACCATGGGGCTTGATACCATGGGCAACATGTTCGCCACTCGCGCAGGCGTGGACCCGGACGCCCTGCCGGTCTACATGGGCTCACATCTCGATACGCAACCGACGGGTGGAAAATACGATGGCGTTCTGGGCGTGCTCGGCGGGCTCGAGGTGATCCGCACGCTGAATGACCTGAACATCGTGACCAAACACCCCATCGTCATCGCCAACTGGACGAATGAGGAAGGCACCCGCTTTGCCCCCGCGATGCTGTCGTCCGGCGTGTTTGCGGGCAAGCACACGCAGGACTGGGCCTATGACCGCGTCGATGCCGAGGGCAAGCGCTTTGGTGACGAGCTGAAGCGCATCGGCTGGGTCGGCGACGAAGAGGTCGGCGCGCGCCAGATGCACGCGATGTTCGAACTGCACATCGAACAGGGCCCGATCCTCGAGGCCGAGGGCAAGGATGTGGGCGTCGTCACCCACGGTCAGGGCCTGCGCTGGATCGAATGCACCGTGACGGGCAAGGAAAGCCACACAGGCTCTACCCCCATGGCGATGCGCAAGAACGCGGGCCGCGGCCTCGCTCTGGTGACCGAACTGGTGCACGAGATCGCGATGAAGAACCAGCCCAACGCCGTGGGCGCCATCGGCCACATCGACGTCTACCCCAACAGCCGCAACATCATCCCGGGCAAGGTCGTCTTTACCGTCGACATGCGCACGCATCTTCTGGACAAGCTGAACGGGATGGTCGACGAGTTCATGGCCCGCGCGCCGAAACTGTGTGCCGATATCGGCGTCGAATTCGACTGCCACATCGTCGGTCAGTTCGACCCGCCCGCCTTTGACGAAGGCTGCGTTGCCGCCGTGCGCGACGCCGCGGTGGAACTGGGCTACAGTCACATGGACATCGTCAGCGGCGCCGGTCACGACGCCTGCTGGATCAACGACGTCGCCCCCACGGCGATGATCATGTGCCCCTGCGTCGACGGCCTGTCGCACAACGAAGCCGAAGAGATCAGCAAGGAATGGGCGCAGGCCGGCACGGACGTACTGCTACACGCGGTGCTGAATACGGCGGGGATCATAGAGTGAGGGTGACGCTGTCCCTTCGCGTCCCGGGCTTGACCCGGGACCTCCCAGCCGCTCACCTGCCCGCCCCGGACTTGATCCGGGGCCTCGGAAAACGCGGTACGCCATCCCGGCGAGGCCCCGGGTCAAGCCCGGGGCGGGGTAAACGGACCGTTAACCGCTCTGCGCCATGGTCGCGCCATGCCGCACTTTGTCTACATCATGGCCTCCCGCCCCGGCGGCGCGCTGTATACCGGGCGCAGCAGCAATCTGCGCACCCGGATCGAAGCGCACCGCGCCGGGCTTTCGGCGCACACGGCCAAATACAAGATCAAAACGCTGGTCTGGTTCGAATAACACGACAGTTTCGAGGCTTCGCTCACCCGCGAACGCAGCCTCAAGCAGTGGCGGCGCGGTTGGAAAATCGCGCTGATCACGGAATCAAATCCCGATTGGAAAGACATGACACACGCCATTCCCGCGTGACCCGGCCAGAGGCCCCGGGTCACGCCCGGGGCGGGTGTCACAAAGGAGGCACCCAATGACCACCATCATCAAAAACGGCACCATCGTCACCCATGACCTGACCTACAAGGCCGACGTCGCCATCGAAAACGGCATGATCACCGAGATCGGGCCTGATCTGAAAGGCGACGAAACCCTCGACGCGACCGGGTGCTACGTCATGCCCGGCGGGATCGACCCGCATGTGCATCTCGAAATGCCGTTCATGGGCACCTATTCCTCGGACGATTTCGAAAGCGGCACCCGCGCGGCCCTTGCCGGTGGCACCACGATGGTCGTCGATTTCTGCCTGCCGAACCAAGGCGAAAGCCTGCTCGACGCGATCAAGCGCTGGGACAACAAATCCACCCGCGCCAATTGCGACTACTCGTTCCACATGGCCGTGACGTGGTGGGGCGAACAGGTGTTCAATGACATGAAAACCGTGATCGAGGATCGCGGGATCAACACGTTCAAGCATTTCCTCGCCTACAAGGGCGCGCTGATGGTCAACGATGACGAATTGTTCAGCAGCTTCAACCGTCTCGCCGAACTGGGCGGCATCGCCATGGTACACGCGGAAAACGGTGACGTGGTGGCGGAGTTGTCGGCCAAGCTGCTGGCCGAGGGCAATTCCGGCCCCGAGGCGCACGCTTATTCCCGCCCCAGCCAGGTTGAAGGCGAGGCCACCAACCGCGCCATCATGATCGCCGACATGGCGGGTGTGCCGCTTTATGTCGTGCACACTTCGTGCGAGGAAGCGCACGAAGCCATCCGCCGCGCGCGCCAGCAGGGCAAGCGCGTCTGGGGCGAGCCGCTGATCCAGCACCTGACGCTGGATGAAAGCGAATATTTCCACGACGACTGGGACCACGCCGCACGCCGCGTGATGTCGCCGCCGTTCCGCAACAAGATGCATCAGGACAGCCTGTGGGCCGGCCTGCAATCGGGCAGCCTGAGCGTGGTGGCGACAGATCACTGCGCCTTTACCACCGAACAGAAACGCTATGGCGTCGGTGATTTCACCAAGATCCCCAATGGCACCGGCGGGCTGGAGGATCGGATGCCGATGCTGTGGACGCACGGGGTGAAAACCGGGCGTCTGACGCCGAACGAATTCGTCGCCGTCACCTCGACCAATATCGCCAAGATCCTGAACTGCTATCCGCGCAAGGGCGCCGTAATGGTCGGGGCCGATGCCGATCTGGTGGTTTGGGATCCGGAGAAATCCAAGACGATCACCGCAGGCAGCCAACAATCATCCATTGATTACAACGTGTTCGAGGGCAAGGAGGTCACCGGCCAGCCGCGTTTCACCCTGACGCGCGGGCACGTGGCGATCCACGATGGCACGGTGAAGACGCAGGAAGGCCATGGCAAGTTCGTCAAACGCGAGGGCAACGGCGTGACCAACCGCGCGCTTTCCACATGGAAAGAGCTGACCCAGCCCCGCCCCGTCCAGCGCACCGGCATTCCGGCCACGGGGGTGTAAATTTGAACGTCAAAGACCCCGTCCCGGGCCTGACCCGGGACCTTGCTGAATTGCTGCACATGCCAACACGACAAGGCCCCGGATCGGGTCCGGGGCGGGGGTCGCTTTGACGGTCATCTCTGCCAAAGGTCTCGACCTCACGTTCCAGACAAATGACGGCCCGGTGCATGCGCTCAGCGACGTGGACCTGACCGTCGAAAAGGGCGACTTCGTGTCGTTCATCGGCCCGTCAGGCTGCGGCAAGACCACCTTTCTGCGCTGCATTGCCGACCTTGAGACCCCCACCGGCGGCACGCTGTCGGTCAACGGGATGACCCCGAACGACGCGCGCCGCGCCCGCGCCTATGGCTATGTGTTCCAGCACGCGGGCCTGTATCCGTGGCGCACCATCGGCGGCAACATCCGCCTGCCGCTCGAGATCATGGGATATGACACCGGCGAACAGGCGCAGCGGGTCACACAGGTGCTGGAACTGGTCGATCTGGCGGGCTTCGAGAACAAATACCCCTGGCAGCTGTCCGGCGGCATGCAGCAGCGCGCGTCGATTGCGCGCGCGCTCGCCTTTGACGCGGACCTGTTGCTGATGGACGAACCCTTTGGCGCGCTGGACGAGATCGTGCGCGATCACCTCAACGAACAGCTGTTGCAGCTCTGGGCGCGCACGGGCAAGACCATCGGCTTTGTAACGCATTCCATTCCCGAGGCGGTGTACCTGTCGACCCGCATTGTCGTCATGTCGCCGCGCCCCGGGCGCATCACCGACATCATCGACAGCCCGCTGCCCCGCGAACGCCCCCTGGACATCCGCGAAAGCCCCGAATTTCTGAGCCTTGCCCACAGGGTGCGCGAGGGGCTGCGTGCGGGGCACAGTTATGAGTAAGCCGGTGCGCATCGCGGGCGTTCTGCTGCTCGGCTTTGTGGCTGCGGTCTGCGCGCTGATCGTGTCTGCAGCCCGGGCGGATTTCGCGTTTCGCGGCTGCCCTGACCTGCCGCGGGCCGAGTGGGAGGCCACGGCAAATTGCGCCGACGGGTGGTTTGCACAGCTTTTTTTCGGCGGCGCAGCACTGCTCATGGCGGTGGCGGCGGCGGTCCTTTGGCGGTGGCGCAGCGGATGAAGAAAGCCCTGCCCATCCTGACCGTCCTCATCGTGCTGATCGGCGTGTGGTGGGCCGCTGTTGGGCCCATGAACATCCGCGCAGCCCTGGACATCGCGGAACGCGGCGGGGCGGCCGTGGTGCCCGAAGGCTCGCCCGCGCGACGGGACGTGTCGGTCTGGCGGCTGATGGCGCAAAACCCGGATCATGTCGCGGCAGGTTACGCGCTGGATCGTCCGCGCCTGCCAACGCCGAACCAGGTCAGCGCCGAGCTGTGGAAGACCACCGGCGCGATGGTGCTGCGCGGGCGGGCGTGGTCGAAACGCTCTTTGATCTATCACGGCTGGATCACGCTGCAATCGACGCTGTGGGGCTTTGCACTCGGCACGGCGCTGGGGGTGCTGGGCGCCATCGCCATCGTCTATAGCCGCGTGGCGGACATGAGCCTGATGCCCTGGGCGATCATCAGCCAGACCATCCCCATCGTGGCGCTGGCCCCGATGATCATCGTGCTGTCCAGCCAGGTCGGCGTCGAAGGGCGCGGCCTGCCCAAGGCGATCATTTCGGCCTACCTGTGCTATTTCCCGGTGCTCGTGGGCATGGTCAAAGGACTGCGCGCACCCGAGATTGCGCAGCTGGACCTGCTGAAAACCTATGACGCCACCGGGCTGCAAACCTTCCTGAAACTGCGGCTGCCTGCGTCGCTGCCGTTTCTGTTCACCTCGCTCAAGGTCGGGATTGCTGCGGCCCTCGTGGGCACGATCGTCGGCGAATTGCCCACGGGGGCCATCTCGGGCCTCGGGGCGCGGATCCTGATCGGGGATCAGTTCGGCACCCCGCTGGCCATCTGGTCCGCGCTGTTTGCAGCGGCCATTCTGGCGGGTGTGTTGGTCACGCTGCTTGATCTGGTGCAACGGCTGGCGGCCCGGCGCATGGGGGCGCGGGTATGAGCGCGCTGATCCTGGCCCTTGTCTTTTGGATCGGCGCGTGGGGCGTCAACATCACCCTTGCCAATTCGCGTTGGCGCGACACCCGCGTGGTCCGGATCATCGTACCTCTCCTGTTTGGTGTGACGCTGCTGGTGTTGTGGGAAGGTGCTGTGCGCGGTCTGGGCGTCAGCCCCGTGATCCTGCCCGCCCCCAGCGTCGTGGCCGGGACGTTCGCCGGATCGCTTGACATCCTGTGGGTCGATTTCGTGCAAACCGTGCTGCGCGGCGCGTTGCGCGGGTTTGCCATTGGCGTCGTCGCCGCCTTCCTGTGCGCCATCGCCATCGACCGGTCCGCATTTCTGACCGCGGGCCTCTTGCCCATCGGCAATTTCTTTGCCGCCCTGCCCATCGTGGGGATCGCGCCGATCATGGTGAACTGGTTCGGGTTTGACTGGCAATCCAAGGCCGCGGTGGTCGTGGTCATGGTCTTCTTTCCGATCCTCGTGAACACGGTGCAGGGCCTCAAGGCCAGCGGTGCCATGCAACGCGACCTGATGCGCACCTATGCGGCCAGCTACTGGCAGACCCTGTTCAAACTGCGCCTGCCCGCGGCGATGCCTTTTGTGTTCAACGGGTTGAAAATCGCCACGACGCTGGCGCTGATCGGGGCTATTGTTGCCGAATATTTCGGCTCTCCCACACGGGGAATGGGTTTTCGCATTTCGACGGGCGTTGGCAGCTTGTCGATTGATCTGGTCTGGGCTGAGATCGCGGTGGCCGCACTTGCCGGCACCGCATTCTACGGCCTGATGGCCTGGATCGAAAAACGGGTGACGTTCTGGCATCCGTCACAACGGGGAAGTCAATGAGGAGAAAGACAATGACAATGAAAACAACGGGAATGGCCGCGGCGCTAAGCCTTGTGGCGGGGGCCGCACTGGCCGCCGACGAGGTAACGCTGCAACTCAAATGGGTCACCCAGGCGCAGTTCGCGGGCTACTACGTGGCGCTGGAAAACGGGTACTACGGCGAGGAAGACCTTGATGTCACGATCAAACCCGGCGGGCCCGACATCGCGCCCACGCAGGTGCTGGCCGGTGGCGGTGCCGACGTGACCGTTGAATGGATGCCAGCAGCCCTCGCGGCACGTGAAAAGGGTCTGCCGATGGTCAACATCGCGCAGCCGTTCAAATCCTCGGGCATGATGCTGACCTGTCGCAAGGACGCGGGCGTCGCGACCACGGACGATTTCGCGGGCAAGACGCTGGGCGTCTGGTTCTTTGGCAACGAGTTCCCGTTTCTCAGCTGGATGAGCCAGCTGAACCTGCCCACCGACGGCAGCGACGCGGGCGTCGAGGTGCTCAAGCAGGGCTTTAACGTCGATCCGATCCTGAACGGGCAGGCGGCCTGCGTGTCGACCATGACCTACAACGAATACTGGCAGGTCATCGACGCGGGCCTGACGCCCGAGGAACTGGTGACCTTCAAGTACGAAGATCAGGGCGTGGCGACGCTCGAAGACGGTCTCTACGTGCTCGAAGAAAACCTGTCGGATCCCGCGTTTCAGGACAAGATGGTGCGCTTTGTGCGGGCCTCGATGCGCGGCTGGAAATGGGCCGAAGAAAACCCCGCAGACGCGGCGATGATCGTGCTCGATTATGACGAGACCGGCGCCCAGACCGAGGCGCATCAGGTCCGCATGATGGGTGAGATTGCCAAGCTGACTGCCGGATCGAATGGCGCGCTGGTCGAGGCGGATTATCAGCGCACGGTGGATTCACTGCTGGCAGGCGGGTCCGACCCGGTGATCACCGCCCAGCCCGAAGGTGCATGGACCCACGTCATCACCGACAAGGCGCTGAACTGATGCCAACCGGGGCCGGGGCACATGCTCCGGCCCCGCTTTTGGGCGGCCTTTGCAACGTCCGCCACTATTCCTGACATCCTGGAACCGGCCGCGAAATCGACGCTTTGCGCGATCTGGCTGCATGTCCCGAACCGCTAAGCAGTTGACTCCAAATACAACTCTGAGTTGTCAGCTGACAATTTTGCGACGCCTCACGCGCCGTCGCCCTGCCCGCCTGCGGTGCGCACATCCAACTGGCTGCCGTCCAGCATCCTGACCTCGCGTTGCGGGAACGGGATCGAGATGTCGTGGTCCTTGAACGTGTCCCACAGCGCCAGAAACACGTTGCCCCGGATGTTGGTCAGGCCCAGCGACGGATCGGCGATCCAGAACCGCAGGACGTAATCCACCGAACTGTCGCCAAAGCCGACGATGTGGCACACCGGTCGCTTGTGCGACAGCACCCGATCCACCGACATGGCGGCATCAATCGCCAGTTTGCGCACCAGATGCGGGTCGTCGCCATAGGCGGTGCCAAAGTTGATGTCGAGCCGCACGAAATTGTCGGAGAACGACCAGTTCACCACCTGCCCGGTGATCAGATCCTCGTTCGGGATCAGGTATTCGCGCCCGTCGCGGGTGACCACCGACACGTAGCGCGCCGACAGCTGTTCGATCCAGCCGAACGTATCCCCAAGCGAGATCACGTCCCCTGGCTTGATCGACTTGTCGAGCAGGATGATGACGCCTGACACGAGGTTCGACACCACCTTTTGCAGGCCAAAGCCGATGCCGACGCCGATGGCGCCCGACAGCACGGCAAGGCCCGTCAGATCAAACCCGACCGCGTTTAGCCCGATGAAGAACGCGGCGGAAAACAGAACGATCTGCAGCGCCTTGATGGTCAGTTCCTGCATCGACGGCGAGATGTCGGGGTTCTTGCGCAATCGTCCCGCCGCGGACCGCGTCACAAGACCTGCTGCGGTAAACAGCACGGCGGTGACAATCACCGCCTTGATCAGGGCCAGCACCGTTAGGCGGAAGTTGCCGAATTCAATCGCAAGGTTGTCCAGAAACGCGGTCGTTTCATCCAGCAGGCCAAAGAAATACAGCAGCACATAGATCGACAGGCCCCAAATGATGATGCGCCGCAAAAAGCGGTTGCGCACAAGCTGGGCGATGATGCGGATCAGGAACCAGACCGACGCAACGGTCGCGATCAGGACCAGCAGGTAGCGCCGCGACGGAAACGCGTAGATCTGCGCAAAAACCAGCGCGGCGATCCAGACAAACAGCGCAAACAGCAGCAGCGTCATGCGCCGTTGCAGCACCAACAGGAACCGCAACTGCCATTTCGGGCGCCCGGCCAGCCCACGCATCCATGCCTCGAGCGGGGGGCTGACCGCCCGTCTGGCAACCCACGCAAGGATCAGGCACAGCGCGACAACGGCCAGTTGCAACAGACGAGAGGGCAGGATCAGCGTGCCGGCAAAATTGCTCAGCGTCGTGCCAAAGGCGCCGAGACTGTCGAGCAGTGCGCTGAATTCGCCTTCGATGCGGTGTCCCCTTCAGGGTCAGATAATCTCGTCCTCGTCGAACATCGGATCAGCTTCGAGCTGTGCGGTCAACTCGTCGACCGTGGCTTCGGCGGCATCGGTCGAGCCGACGCTCGCGATGTGAAAGATCGCGTCGCCTTCGTTGACCACGGGCATGACGGCGCGGCCGATGATGATGCCGTCGGCTTCGGCGGTGATTTCCACGTCCGCTTCGCCAAAGGGATCGGCGACCGCGCCCAGCACGGTGCCCGCTTCGACGATGTCGCCCTCGGCCTTGAACGTGCGCAAAAGGCCGCCTGCCGGCGCACGCATCCAGCGGCTGCGGCTGCACAGGATCGATTTGGCACGCGGGCGGCTGCCGGATTTCGCGGCCAGCATCCCGAGTTGACGCATGACGCGCAGGATGCCCGACACGCCCGCGCGCACCGCCATTTCGTCAAAGCGCAGCCCCTCGCCTGCCTCATAGAGCAGGACGTCAACGCCATGCTCTGCCGCGCTGTGGCGCAGGGAGCCGTCGCGAATGCCCGAGGTCAGGATCACCGGCGCACCGAACGCGGTGGCCAGTGCGAGCGTCGTCTTGTTGCCGGGGGACACGCGGACCTGCGGCAGGTTGGTGCGATGGATCGCGGCGGAATGCAGATCGATGCCGTAGTCGCTACGGGCCACTACTTCGGTCATGAACAGATGGGCGAGCCGCGCGGCCAGCGACCCCTCGGGACTGCCCGGAAAGCACCGGTTCAGATCGCGCCGGTCCGGCAGGTAGCGCGAATGCGCGAGAAATCCGAACGTGTTCACGATGGGCACCACCAGAAGCGTGCCGCGCACGCTGCCCACCTCGCGGGTTTTCAGCAGGCGGCGCACGATCTCGACCCCGATCACCTCGTCGCCGTGAACGCCTGCGCTGACAAACAGCGTGGGCCCGTCGCGTCGCCCGTGGATGGCGTGCAGCGACAGGGTCACCGGCGTGTGGTCGGACATGACCGTGACAGGCAGGTCAATGGTCCGACGGCTACCGGGCGCAATCGTGTGACCGCCGATGTTCAAAGCTGCGCGTTTGGCCATGCCCACTGTCCTTGCTGCCTCGCGTGGTCGAGCGTGCGCGGGATTGGGCGAAACTGCAATGCGTTTCAATGGCCTGCGGCGTGTTCATGGCCGCAGCGCCCGCTTACACCGCCCGGTCCAGCAAGGCCCGAAGCGTTGCCGCATCCGATCCTGTGACCGGTGCGGTCCTGCTGCGCCACAGCGTGGCCTGGCTGGCGAGGATCAGGCCGTCGTGCAGCACCTTGAGGTGATTGGCGCGCAGCGTTTCCCCCGAAGAGGTGATGTCGGCGATGGCTTCGGCGGTTTCATTGGCCACTGTGCCCTCTGTCGCGCCCTGGCTGTCGACGATGGCATAGTCGGCCACACCCGCGTCGCGCAGAAACTCGCGGACGAGGCGGTGGTACTTGGTGGCGATCCGCAGCCGGTGCCCGTGTTGCGCGCGAAAGGCGGCGGCGGCGGCATCCAGATCATCGGTCAAATCAACGTCGATCCACGCCTGCGGCACGGCCAGCACCAGATCCGCGTGTCCAAACCCCATTTCCGCCACCGCAGCGACCTGCCGGGACCACAGGGGCAGTTTTTCGCGAATGAGATCGGTGCCCGTTACCCCCAGGTGGATGCGACCGGCGGCAAGCTCGCGCGGCACCTCACCGGCGGACAGCAGAACAAGGATGACATCATCGATCCCCTCTACGGCACCGGCATATTCCCGGTCTGATCCCGTGCGGGTCAGGGTAATTCCGCGCTGCGCGAACCAGTCAAAGGTCTTGTCCATCAGCCGCCCCTTGGACGGCACACCCAGCTTGATCGTCATGCGCCGGTCTCCAGCAGGGCCACGAGGTCGGGGCGGATCACGCCGCCCACCGCAGGGGTGGCATTGCCGTTGCCCAGTTGCCGGGTCAGGGCATTGTAGCGCCCGCCGGTCACCACGGGCGGCAGGTCCGGGTGCGCAGCAGCGTATAGGCCAAAGACGAACCCGTCGTAATACTCCATCGAGGTCCGGCCGTAACTGACCTCGAATTCCAGCGCATGAACGTCGATGCCGCGTGCCGCAAGCGCCGCGCTCCGCGCCTCGAGCGCGTCGACCGCCGCAGTGATCGCGGGCAGATCGCGCGCGACGTCCCGCAACTGCGATGCCGCCCCCGGCAGGTCACCGCGCACGGCAAAGAGCCGGTCGAAAGCGGTTGCTTCACCGTCGGTCAGCGGCGGTTGGGCCGCGTCGGCGCGCAAATCGGCGATCCGTGTTGCGACCTCCCGCGCGCTGCGCTTGCCGATCAGCGGTGCGTCGCTGGCTGCGGTGTCCTGCAACAGGGCCTGACGCGACGGCGGCACCGGCGTGCGCCCGGCAAACCGGTCAAACAGCGCGCGAAACCGGCGTGGCCGCCAGATGTGGCGGCGCAGCGCATCCTTGCGCCGCTGCGAGGTCTGCAACCCTTCGACAGCCGCGATGAGAATACCGATATCCCCCGTTGCAGCCCGCAAAGGCAGGCCCGCAACCGCATCCGACAGGGTCGCAAACACGTCTGCCTCGGCCGCAGCAGCATCTGCGGCATCAAACAGCTCGTAGCCCACCTGCTGATATTCGCTGGCCCGGTCGGGGTGGTCGTCCTGGCGCCGAAACACCTCCCCTGCATACGTGTACCGCGCGGCCCCGGCTGGTCCCGCCAGATGCATCTGCACCACCGGCACGGTGAAATCCGGGCGCAGCATCTGTTCGCCGCGCAGCGGATCCCCCGTGGTGTAGGCGCGCGCGCGGATGTCCTCGCCGTAGAGATCCAGCAGCACGTCGGCAGGCAGCAGAACCGACGGTTCCACGACCTGCGCGCCTGCCGCGGCAAAGCGGTCGCGCAATGCGATGGCCAGCGCGCGCCCGCGTGTCATTGCCCGAGGATCTCGCGCAGCTTGGCCACCATCTGGTCGCGCGGCACCTCGAACTGGCTGGGGCGGTCTTTCCATTCCTCGTGGGTGGCGGTTTCGGCGATCTTGGCCCCGAGGATCAGGTCCTTGATCTGCACCACGCCCTTGGCGCGTTCGTCGGCACCCACGATGATCGCGGCCGGGCTGCCGCGTTTGTCAGCGTATTTCAACTGGTTGCCAAAGTTCTTGGGGTTCCCGAGGTAGACCTCGGCCCGTATGCCCGCGCTGCGTAGATCGGCAACGATGGCCTGGTAGTCGGCCATCTGGTCACGGTCCATGACGGTGACAACCACGGGTCCCTCGGCCTGCGCATTGATCCGCTTGGTCGCGCGCAAAGCAGCCAGCAGCCGGTCGACACCGATGGACACGCCGGTGGCCGGCACCTCTTGCCCGGTAAAGCGCTTGACCAGATCGTCATAGCGCCCACCCCCCGCGACCGAGCCGAACTGCACGGTCTGGCCCTTGTCGTTCTGGACGTCGAAGGTCAGTTCGGCCTCGTAGACCGGCCCGGTGTAGTAGCCCAAGCCGCGCACGACAGAGGGGTCGATGATGATGCGGTCGGGGCCGTAGCCTTGCGACGAAAGCAGCGCTTCAATCTCCTGCAGTTCGGCCACCCCCTTGGCCCCGATTTCCGAACCTTGAACGAGCGCTGCAAGGTTCGCGACCGTGGTTGCATTGTCCGCACCAAGAGCCTCCATGAAGGCCATCACCTTGGCGGCATCCGCATCGGACAGGCCGGCACCGGCGGTAAAATCGCCGCTCTCGTCCTTGCGCCCCGCGCCAAGCAGCGCGCGGACACCGTCCGGCCCCAGCCGGTCCAGCTTGTCGATGGCGCGCAGGACGATGCCGCGTTCGGCCTCCTTGTCGTCACCCGACAGGCCCGCAACCTCCATCACACCGTTCAGAACCTTGCGATTGTTGATCCGGATCACGTAGTCGCCGCGCGGGATGCCCACCTCTTCGAGGCAGTCAGACAGCATCGCGCAGATCTCCGCATCGGCGGCCATGCTCGCCGTGCCCACCGTATCCGCATCGCATTGATAAAACTGACGAAACCGTCCCGGTCCCGGCTTTTCATTGCGCCAGACCGGCCCCATCGTGTAGCGGCGGTACGGGTTCGGCAGATCGTTCCGGTGCTGGGCATAGACGCGCGCCAGCGGGGCCGTCATGTCATAGCGGAGCGCCAGCCAATCGCCGTCCTCCTCCTGCCATGCGAACACGCCTTCGTTCGGGCGATCGACATCGGGAAGGAACTTGCCCAGCGCCTCGACCGTCTCGACGGCGGAGGATTCCAGCGCATCAAATCCGTAGCGATGATAGACCCCGGCGATCTTTTGCAACATCTCAGCGCGCGCGGTCACGTCGCTGCCGAAATAGTCGGCAAACCCCTTGGGCGTTTGCGCCTTGGGGCGGGGTGTCTTCTTGGGTTTGGCCATCGCCAGTCTCCGATCGGTTCGGGCGCGTGACTAGACCACGCGCGGCTGTGGGGCAAGGCGGGGCTTGCGCCCGGACGCTGCGCGGCACATCAAGGCCGCAGGAGGCCGATCATGACGGAATACGAAGAACGCATCGCTTTTCTGGAACGCAGCGTGGACGAACTGTCGGACGTAATCGCGCGGCAAGACGCTGATATCGCGCGGCTGCGGCGACAGGTTGATGTGCTGATCGCGCGCGAGGCGGACCGCGAAGCGCAAGGCGGCGGTGGCGTGATCATCGGCGACGAACGCCCCCCGCACTACTGACACCGGCGGCGCGGATGGCATGTCGGCCCTTCGGGGAGGATTTTTTTGAAACAGAGAAGGGACCGGGTCCAGCCCTTGATCCTGGCGGACCAAGGGCCTTCTCCGTTTACACCGGTTCGCATCCCTGCTCCCGGTGCAGTATCAGCAAACAGCGCCGCGGTTAACTTGAGGTAAATTGGTCCCTTCTCTGTTTCAAAAAATCCTCCCCGAAGGGCCGGTTTCAGCCGCCGCCCCTCGATCAAGATTTTTGACCAAACCTGCGCGCAATCAGCAGGTCAGAGTTCCTCGACCTCGACGACACCGCTCAGGGATTTCAATGCACCCTTGATCTGCGGGCTGACCGGAAAGTCGCGGCCCAGGTCCATTTCCACCTCGCCGGGCAGGCCCGGGTCCATGAGGCACACCGAGATTGGCCCGCGTGCGGCACCCTTTGCCGCCTCGGCGGCGCCTTCGAGCACGCTGGAGACTGCGCCCAGCGTGCCCGGCGTTTCGATATAGAGGCGCAAGCCCATACCGGTGACATCCGCAACAACGCTGTCGATGGGGGCAACGGACCGACCCAGGAGTTTTAGCTGGTCGGCTTCCATCGTTGCCTCGACCGTAACGATCACCTTGGCACCGGTTTGCAGGCTGTCTTGGGATTTTTCGAGGCTTTCGGAGAACAATGTCACCTCGAACGCGCCGGTGTGGTCGGACATCTGGCAGAACGCAAAGCGGTTGCCGCGGGCGGATTTGCGCACCTGCAGGCCCGAGACAACACCCGCGAGCTTGGCCACCAGAGGTGCGGATTGCGCCTTGGCCATCACCTCGTCGAGGGTCACGATCCCCTTGCGTTTGAGCGCGCCGGCATAGTCGTCAAGCGGATGACCGGAAAGGTAGAACCCCACCGCTTTGTGTTCCTCGGCAAGCCGTTCGGCGGGCAGCCAGTCATTGACAGGCGACAGGCGCGGTTCGGGCAGGTCGTCGCCTGCTTCGCCGAAGAGCGATACCTGGTTCGACGCCTTTTGGTCGAAGATCGCGGCGGAGTAGGCGACCAGCGGGTCGAGCGCTTCGAACACGCGGCGGCGATTGGGGTCGAGCTGGTCGAAGGCACCTGCGCGCGCCATCATTTCGAGGGGGCGCTTGCCGACGCGCTTGAGGTCCACCCGGCGGGCGAGGTCGAAGAGGGTCGCGAACGGTTTGTCGCCCCGGCCCTCGACCACGAGGTTCA
>JBCBAV010000048.1:0-24336 GCA_038532285.1 Pseudomonadota bacterium
TGAAGGCCACAGATTCGACCCGAATTATTCCTGACAATAAATATAGGTTTTACGCGATCATTCAAGCAACCTGCACCTCGCAGGCCCCATTATCGGCACGCGTGGTAAACCGGTTCTTGCAGCCCCTGCGCCGCGCGCGTCGCATACGCACGCCGGTGTGTCGTGAAACCTCTGGACTTGGTCGCGGTGCCCCTCGCACACTTTTGTATAAAACCAGCGGGAGGTGCGTGATGGAGAGCCAGTACAGGGTGGTCGTGATCGGCGGCGGTGTGGTTGGGGCGTCGGTGCTCTATCATCTTGCCAAGATGGGGTGGACGGACGTCTGCCTGCTGGAACGTTCAGTGCTGACAGCGGGATCATCCTGGCACGCCGCAGGCGGCATTCACGCGCTTAACGCCGATCCCAACATGGCTGCGCTACAGGCTTATACAATCGACCTGCTGAGCGAGATCCAGGAGGAATCCGGCCAGAACATCGGCCTGCACATGACCGGCGGTCTGACGCTAGCGGGCACGCCGGAGCGTTGGGAATGGCTGCAATCCGCCTACCGGGTGTTCCAGTCCATCGGGATCGAGGATTGCGAGTTGCTGACGCCGCAAGAGGCGCAAAAGCGGTGTCCCATCATGTCGACCGATGGGGTTCTGGGCGCGATGTGGGCCGACCGCGAAGGCTACGTGGACACCACGGGCACCGTGCATGCCTATGCCACCGCGGCCAAGAAACGCGGTGCGACGGTTCGCGAACACACCAAGGTCGAAGCGCTGGAACAGACCGCCGACGGCTGGCTGGTCAAGACGGATCAGGGCGACATCCGCTGCGAACACGTGGTCAATGCTGCGGGATTATGGGCCAAGCAGGTTGGGCGCATGGCGGGCATCGAATTGCCTGTCTCGCCGCTCAAGCACCATTACCTGATCACCGACACAATCCCCGAAGTGGCGCAGCACGATTTCGAGATGCCGATGACCGTCGATCTCGAAGGGTTCACCTACATGCGGCAGGACCAAAAGGGCATCCTGATCGGCATCTACGAGATCGAGCACGAACATTGGGCCATGGATGGCGCCCCGTGGAACTATGGGATGGAGCTGTTCCAGGAGGATCTGGACAGGATCGAGAACGAGCTGATGCTGGGTTTTGCCCGCTATCCGTCAGCCGAGAACGTCGGGATCAAGACGTGGGTCAACGGCGCCTTCACCTTCTCGCCCGACGGCAACCCGCTGGTCGGCCCGGTCCCGGGCAAGCGCGGCTACTGGTCGGCCTGTGCCGTCATGGCAGGCTTCCTGCAGGGGGGCGGCGTAGGCAAATCGCTGGCCGAGTGGATGATCCACGGTGAACCCGAGGCGGATGTGTGGTGCATGGACGTCGCCCGCTATGGCAAATTTGCCGAGAACAAGCAGTACATCAAGGAAACGACCGGCCAGTTCTACTCGCGCCGGTTCGTGATGTCCTACCCGAACGAACAGCTGCCAGCCGGCCGTCCGCTGAAAATGGCCCCGGCCCATGACGCGATGACCGCCGACGGGTGCCGCTGGGGCCAAAGCTGGGACCTGGAGGTGCCGCTTTACTTTGCGCCGAGCCCGGAGTTCGAGGAAAACCTGACGCTCAAACGGTCGAATGCGCATGACATCGTCGCCGGCGAATGCCGCAATGTGCGCGAGAATGTGGGCATGGTCGACATCACGGGTTTCTCCCGGTTCGAAGTGTCGGGGCCGAACGCTGAACTGTGGCTCGACAAGGTCATGGCCTCGCGCCTTCCCGGCCCGGGCCGCGCGCGCCTTGCGCCGATGCTGGGCGAAGACGGACGGATGAAGGGCGACCTGACGCTGCTCAACTGGGGTGACGGCACGTGGTGGATCATGGGGTCTTACTACTTGCGGGCATGGCACTTGCGCTGGTTCGACGATCACATGATCGACGGCGTGCAGGTGCGCGATCTGGGCGAGGAGATCTGCGGCTTCGCTCTCACCGGCCCGAACAGCCGCAAGGTGCTGCAAGAGCTGTGTCATCAAGACATGGCCGCGTTGCCTTTCATGGGCTGCGGATCGTTTGACGTGGGCATGATCCGCGCCCGCGTGGCGCGCATGTCGGTGGCGGGCGAGTTGGGGTTCGAAATCAACTGCCGCTATGGCGATCATATCGCACTGCGCCGTCAGCTGTTGGCCGCAGGTGCGGACCATGGCCTAAAGGAATACGGCTTCAACGCCATGCTGTCGCTGCGGCTCGAAAAAAGCTTTGGCATCTGGTCGGCGGAATTCACCCAAGGCTACACGCCGGGCATGGTTGGCATGGACCGCTGGATTGCTTGGGACAAGGAATTCGTGGGTAAACATGCCGCCGTTGCCGAACGCGACGGCAATGGACCGGCACAGAAACTGGTGACGCTCGCCATCGACGCAAGTGATGCCGATGCCAGCGGTTACGAGCCAGTGTGGAAGGGCGACCAACGCGTCGGTTTCGTGACCTCGGGCGGCTACGGTCACACGGTGCAGAAATCGCTGGCCATGGCGCTTGTCGACACCGATTGCGCGGATGAAGGGACCGCGCTGTCGGTACATGTCGTTGGCGTTGAGCGGCCTGCGCTGATCATTCCGCCTTCGCCATATGATCCTGCCGGCGCTGCGATGCGCGGATGAGCACGCGGCGCGGGCGAAGACGCGACCCCCCGGCTCAGCGGGAGGTCAACTACCGCCAATTGCGCAACCCGTTCCCGCCGCTGCGCGTCTATTCTGACGACCATATCGCGGCTCTCCATGCTGCATCCCTCGACGTGCTCGAACGCCTTGGCATTCAGGTCAACCTGCCTGCCGCCCGCGATGTGTTTCGCCAAGGTGGCGCGACCGTGACGGACGATATGGTTTTCATCGGACGCGAGATGGTGGCCGAAGCGCTCGCGACCGCGCCAGCATCCTTTCCGTTGATCGCGGGCGCACGCCACCGCGATCTGGTCATGGAACCGGGCGCGATGATCTTTCAACCCGGCGCTGGTTGTCCCCACGCCACCGACCGGGTGCGCGGACGCCGCCCCGGGACCGAACGCGACTACCGCGAACTGATCAGCCTGACGCAGCATTTCGACGTGCTGCACATGATCCCGCCACTGGTCGAACCACAAGATGTGCCGATGAACTTGCGCCACTACGCCATGCTGCAGGGGCAGATGGAGTTGACGGACAAACTGCCGTTTATCTTCGCCCGGGGCACGGGTCAGGTTGAGGAAAGTTTCGAGATGCTGCGGAACTTTCGCGGTTTGTCGGACGCGGAATTCGCGGCTGCCTCGCATTGCTACACGATCATCAACACCAATTCTCCGCGCCAGATCGATGTCCCCATGGCGCTGGGTATCATGGATTTCGCCCGTGCGGGTCAGGTCAGCATCATCACCCCCTTCACCCTGATGGGCGCCATGGCACCGATCACCGTGGCGGGTGCCATGACCCTCAGCCATGCCGAGGCGCTCGCCGCCATCACACTTGGCCAACTCACCCGCCCCGGCGCACCGATGTGCTATGGCACGTTCACGTCAAATGTCGACATGAAGTCCGGCGCGCCCGTTTTTGGCACTCCCGAACATTTCCGCGCCTCGCTGGTGGCAGGCCAATTGGCACGCCATATTGGGTTGCCGTGGCGCTGCGCATCGGGTGCGTCGGGGGCGGCCAACGACGTACAGGCCGCGCAAGAGACGCAATTTGCCACGTGGGGCTGCCTTATGGCGGGCGCCACGGTGACCATCCACGCCGCGGGCTGGCTCGAAGGCGGGCTGACCGTGTCCTATGAAAAACTGATCACCGATGTCGAAGTGCTGCAGATGCTGGCCGAACTGTGCACATCAGCGTCGGAACGCGCCGATGAGATCGCGCTGGACGCGATTGAAGAGGTTTCGCCCGGCGGCCATTTCTTTGGCGCGGCGCACACGATGGCGCGCTACCAGACCGAATTCTACGAACCGCTCAACGCCGACTACAGCAATTTCGGCACATGGAGCGAGCGCGGCAGCATCGACGCCACAACCCGCGCGACCGACCGTTGGAAACAAATCCTGCGCGAATTCACACCGCCTTCCGTGAACCCTGACCGCCTCGCCGCTCTTGACCGCCACATTGCGCACAAGACCGAAGCGGGTGGCTGCGCTGTTGAAGGCGGCTAACTGCCACCGCGGCGTTGTCTTGATGCGAACTCGGGCGGAAGGTCTGTCGCGACGACCGCCGCCGTCCACATTTTCCTCCCACGGAGCGTTTTTTTGTCGCGCGCATTGATTTTGCGGGCACGGAGCGCTTGACCCTTTGATGATTGCCACCACACGTTGAATTGGCCCGGTGACGCAGTGCTTGATCACCGGAAACGAGAGACGTGTTCTTGAGAGTCGGCAAAATGGACCAGACAGACAGCATCGCATCAGCGCTGGAAAAATGCGCGTCCGAACCTGTGCGTATTCCAGGATCGATTCAGCCGCACGGTGCGCTGATCGCCGTCGACAACGAAAACCTGTCGGTCACGCATGTCAGCGACAACCTGTTTGACGTGACAGGCCTCGTTCCCACGCAGGCGCTGGGTCGAAATCTGTATGACGTTTTTCCGAAAGGCACGCGACATCAACTGGTCAACAATCTTCTGCCGGATTTCCTGAACCAGGAGACGCGCTTGATCGAAAACATGACACTCAATGGCAACGCCCTGCTGGCCGGGGCGGCCGCGGCCGGTCAGGCGACCGTGTTTGAATTCGAGCCGATCAGTCTGCAGCGCAGCGCGACCAACAGTGCCATTAGCCAGCTCGCATTCATGACAACGCAACTGCAGGGCGTTGGCGACAAAACCCAGCTGTTTGACAAGAGTGTTCGACTGCTCCAGATGCTGACGGGATACAAGCGCGTGATGGTCTATGCGTTTGATCAGGATGGGAATGGCAATATCCAAGCCGAAGCTGTTTCGAGCGGCATGGAGTCATTTCTCGGACTGAATTTCCCGGCCTGGGACATTCCTGCGCAGGCACGCGAGATCATGATGCAAATCCCGTTTCGCTACATCGCGGATGTTGCGGCGGCACCTGTACAAATTCTTGCAGCGGAAGGGTATGGTACGGATCTTGACCTGACCAATGCTCACCTGCGCGGCGTGTCGCCTGTGCACATGCGGTACCTCAAGAACATGGAGACGGCATCGACCTTTACTTTGAATGTTGTTGTCGGTGGCAAGCTGTGGGGCATGATTTCCATGCACCACACAAAGCCCAAGGTGCCAGATCAGGCCATCCGAGAGGTCTGCCGCAATTTCGTGCGCCTGTTCGAACTGAGCTTGGACAATATCATTCAACGCGAACGCTTGCAGCGCTTGCACGAGGCGGCGCGGGTGACCACGGAGTTGACAACCCAGGCCTCTGGTAATGCGCCGCCGTCCTTTTTTAATCAGACGCTGTTGGACCGGCTGCGACAGACAATGAATTCTGACGGCGCGGTTTTGGTCAAGGACGGGGTGACACTGTGTTCAGGCAAGGCGCCCGGAACGGCTGCGCTGCCTGCATTTATCGAGTTTGGATTGGGTCTGTCGGATGGGTTTCATTCGCACAGGCTGGCGCACGATCACCCTGAAGGAAGCGCCATAGTCGGGTCGGCATTTGCCGGTCTGCACATCACACCGATGCGCGAGGGATGCTTTATCGCATTTCTCAGAAGCGACCGCGAACAGGTGACCACGTGGGCCGGAGCGCCCGAAAAGACACTCATTGGCACGGGTGCAGATGCGCGATTGAACCCGCGTGGATCGTTTGCGGCCTACAAGGAAACGGTCAAAGGCACCAGCGCACCCTGGACCGATGAAGAGCATCAGATTGCCAGCGACGTTTGGGCCATCCTGGTGGCCTCGGAACGACAGGCACTGATCCAGCAAACGACACGTCAGCAAAAACTGGTCATTGATGAACTGAACCACCGGGTGCGCAATATTCTGACCATGATCCGTTCACTGACGCGCCAATCCCGATCCAACGTCGACAGCATTGACGATTATGTTGAAACTCTCGAGGCGAGGATTGAAGCGGTGGCCACGGCGCACAGCCTCGCGGTTGAAAAGCCGGAGGCATTTGTCAGCTTGCGTGCCATTTTCGAAGTTGAATCCAAGGCGCACAATATCCGGATACGTCGCGTCGAATTGTTTGGCGAGGATGTCGGGATCAGGCCGGACGTCGCTCCGGTTCTGGCTCTCGCGGTCCACGAACTGGTGACAAACGCCGCCAAATACGGGTCGCTGTCCGAAGCGACCGGTACGCTGTCGGTTGCCTTTATCAAGGACCAGGATGGCATGACCATTGAGTGGTGCGAACGCGACGGACCATCTGTGGAGGTGCCGGAAAAGGAGGGGTTTGGGTCAACGCTGCTGATGAAAGCGGTGCCCAATGAAATCGGCGGCACAATTGACATCCGATACCCGGTAGAGGGCCTGGAAGCGTCCATCTTTTTGCCAAACGCCGTGCTAAGCGGCGCCCGATTCATCGGCACGGCCGCCCCCCCGGTCGTGCCTGAAAAAGGCGATTTGCCCCCGACGCAGAATGCGAGGCGCGAAGTGCGCTGTCTGTTGGTCGAAGACAGCTTTGTTGTGTCCATGGACACGGTGCGGGTCATGAACGAGGTGGGCCTGGAACAAATACAGACAGCCATGACCATAGGTGAGGCCATGACCAGCATCGACGCAGGCCTGCCCGACTTTGCGGTTCTGGACGTCAACCTTTCGGCAGGCCAGACGTCCTTGCCTGTGGCGCGGCATCTTTTGGAACGAGGCGTCACCATCGTCTTCGTGACCGGCTATGGCTCTGATGCCGTCCCGAACGACATCATTCCCGACGCGAATATCCTGCGAAAACCGCTGCAGCGTTCGGACTTGGAAGAAGCGCTGCGCAAAGTGAAGCTGTAAATCGCTGGACCCACTGATCTGCGCGAAGATGCACCTCGATCAGTCGGCTGAAATCTGTGCGATGACACCGGTCCAGTCTTCCAGGTGATAGATGTGTTTGATGCGTCCGTCGTTGACCGTCACGATATCGATGGACATGGCTTCAAAGCGTTTTCCAGTCGCCGGATCGACACCGAAAAACGGGCCTACCGGCGTTCCGGAAAACATCCCGCGCACCACAAATCGACCGTCTTCTGTCGGGATGATCTCTTCTACGTTCCACACAAGATCGGGCACGACCTGACCCAGAAATGCGATGGTGTTCAGCATGCCTTGCGCGCCCGCTCCACCCGGTGGTGTGGGGATCGACACCACATCGGGGGAGAAGAGTTCGTAGTAACGCTCGGATGTGGTGCCGGACGGATCGGTCAGGACCTCTGCATAAAAGGCGCGCACGGTGTCCATGTCATCTGCAAACGCCGGCCCGATCAGCGCGGCTGAGGCGATTGCAGCGGCTGTAAGGATCTGCTTCATGTGTTGGGTTCCTTTCTGAGAATGCGGTGATTGAAAGAGGGTGCGGTTTTCATGCGTGGTCACGTGCTTGCGCCGCCCGGTACGATGTCCAACTGCATATTTTCGAGCAGCGCGTCGTGACGCGGCTGAGCAAAGGCTTGGGCCACTGACGCGTCACTGGTCACATCCAATCCATCCGGGCGATCGAACCTCCGGGGGCATACGCATCGAGCGCGGCGTTTTTGGCTGCATTCCGGCCACCGACGTCGCGCATCGTGCCCGGTCTCCACGGTCAGCAAGGGCACGGACTGCTATTTCTCCGAAATCACTGCCCGCCCCCCGTGATGACGACAGTGCTGGCGGTTCTGTGCATGTTGGTCTCCCGCTTGTAAGATTTGTTACCAAGTGGTACGAATGTCGCAGGTGCGCTGTCAAGAATTAAAATACCAACCGGTAACAAATGAGCGAAGACAATCAGAAACCGCTGCGTGGACGGCCCCGAAAGAAAAGCAGTGATGCGGTATTGGACGTTGCGATGAAAGCGTATTGGCATGACGATCCGGCTGATGTTTCGGTCAATGCCATTTGCCAGATGGCCGGGATTTCCAAACCCTCGCTCTATCGCAGTTTCGGCAGTGAGGATGGGCTGACATGTGCCGCCCTGGATCGCTACGCCGATCTTGTGCTGTCGGATATCTTTGCGATCCTCGAAAACGGGGCCGATTTGCCGTCGACGCTCGCGGCGCTGATCGACTTTGCCGTCGCTGACCCCCGCATGGAAACGGGATGTCTGTTTTACAAGATGCGTGCGGGCAAACATCGCCTTGGGCCGACAACGCGTGCGCGGATTGATGACATTGATGCCGCCGCAACTGCGGGGTTCGCAGGGTTCTTGCAAGCCCGCCGCGACGCCGGAGAGTGGTCAAGCCCCGTGTCCACCGAGGAGGGCGCGCAATATCTGGGCGAGCAGATTGCCCTTGCCTTTACGCAACGCGCAACCGGCGTGGATCAATCCCGCATCCGGAAAATGCTGGGGCTGGCGTTCCTGGTGTTTGCCAATACCGAACACGAGGGTGATCCATGACACCGGAGATCCCGACAGGCCAAGCGCGACTGAAACATGCCTTGGTGCATGTGGATCAGCCGAGCGATCGGGATGCAGAAAGCGCCGAAATTGACGTGGCGCAGCCCGCAGCGCCTGATCTCAGATCGGTGCAGGCGCTCGAAGAAAATGGGAAATGAGGGTTAAAATGACTTTGCAATCGAAATTTCGGAAACGCGCCGCGTTTTGCATTCGAAACGTTCTGCTTGTCCTCCTGCTGTTCACGCCTGCCGCGCACGCGCAAGACGCGGGGGTCACCTTGTCCGCTGACCTCAGCGAGGCCGAGTTTCAGGCGATGCTTGGGCGTCTGAGCGATGAGCAGGTGCGTGACATTCTGATTGCCGAATTCGCAGCGCGCCGAACCGAGGACGCGCCGCAAAGCGAAGGATTGCTCGCCAACAGTCGCGATGTCGGCGAAACGCTCATTACCAATGCGTCCGCAATTTTTGCCAAACTACCCGAGCTTGGGGTGGGGATCGGCGCGATATTCCTTCGCCTGTCAGAGGCTGGCGGCGTCGGGCTTGCCTTTTTGGCGCTCGCGATCAGCCTGTCTGCCGGCGGACTTGTCCGCCACTACTGGCGCAAGCGAGGCGAAGCGCGTCAAGTCGCGATCGGCGAGCGAAATCTGAACAAGGGCGCATATGGTTCCGTTTCCACAATCCTTGACGCCTTTTTTGTCCTGCTCATTGCACTGTCCGGGTCAGTCGCCTTTGGACTGACGGCGATGGCCGTGCTTTACCTGTTCTTCCACCATCCAGACATTCGGTTCTTTGTCTCGAGCTATGTGGCTGTGGTCACCGTGTTTTTGATCGTGCGGTCGGTCATCGACATCATGTTTCCGCGGTTTTGGCCGATATATCGCTTGGTTTCCCTGAGCGATGAGGCGACGCGCCGTGTCCACTGGGTGGTGCTTGGGCTGGCAGGTCTTTGGATGTTTGAGGCGATCACATCCGACGTTATGGCACAATTCGGCGCACCCATCGGAACCCCGGATCTGCTCACACTGCTGCTGGGCCTGTTGTGGATCACCATGGCGCTTGTTGGAACGTTCTGGATACACCGCGCGACGACCGACCTGTTGCCACCACCCGAAGACCGCTCTTTCGTGGCCATGGTGTCACGCAACTGGGCTGCGATCACTGCTGTCTTTTTCCTGTTCACCTGGGTCATTTTCACCGGCGGTGCTCTGGTAAGTGGTGACGTCGACGCCGTCGCTGCCAACATTTTCGTGACGATGCTCGTGTTCCTCGGTCTTTGGGTCAGCTACCGGGTGCTGGTCCATTACCTGCGCGCGCAGTCGCTCGAGCCTTTGGTGAAACTGGCCATTGGCAATGCCGTGCGGGCACTTCTCTTTGCCGCCGGGATCATCATCATTCTGTCGATCTGGGGACTTGATCCCGCAACGCTGGCGGCAAGCGGGACCACCGGGCGTTCACTTCAAACCGTTGTAAACGTGCTATTGACGGCAATCATCGGTTGGGCGGTGTGGGATTTTCTGCGCACCATCATCGACGTCCGCGTCGCTGCCGAGAAACCGCAGGATGACGGGGATGAAAGCGGCGATGCCGAAGGTGGTCTCGGGGCAAGCCGCACGGCGACACTTCTCCCGCTTTTGCGGTCAACGGCACTGGTTGTCATCGGCGTCACCTGCGTGTTTGCGGCGCTTTCCAGCCTCGGCGTCAACGTCGGACCCCTGATTGCGGGTGCGGGCGTGATCGGTCTGGCGATTGGATTCGGTGCGCAAACGCTGGTCAAGGACGTCGTCTCAGGCGTGTTTTTCCTGATCGACGATGCGTTCCGACGGGGCGAATACATCGATCTTGGCACGGTCAAAGGCACGGTAGAGAGGATCTCTGTGCGCAGCCTTCAATTGCGTCATCACCTCGGCGCCGTGCACACCATTCCCTTTGGGGACATTGCCGCATTGACCAATTACTCGCGTGATTGGGTCATTATGAAACTGCCGTTGCGTCTGACTTTTGACACGGACCCGCAGCAGGTCAAAAAGATCATCAAACGGATTGGCGCCGAGTTCATGGAAGATGAACTGGTCGGCGATGGCCTTCTGGAACCGCCCAAATCCCAAGGTGTGATCCAAATGGAAGACAGCGCCATGATCCTGCGGGTCAAATTCAAGGCAATCCCGGGCAAGCAGTTCATCATTCGCCGCGAGTTGCTGCACCGTATCCGCGCCGCGTTCGAAGATGCGGGCATACGGTTTGCCAACCGCGAGGTGACCGTGCGTGTCAACGAGGACGCAACACCGGCCGAGCGCAAAGACGCAATACATGCCGCTGCATCAGAGGCGGTCTCAGCGCAGCCAACCGCGACATGACCAGGCAGAGCAGCGGGCATGCGTTCGACGCGCATCCGCGCCCGTTTCACCGGGTCAGGATCATGTCCTGTCTTCCAACATGACACCGAGGTGACGACAGCCAAAGGGCGGCCAGCCCGTGCGACCGCTGTCACCTTCTCCCCATTTTCGCGACTTTGGGGCGGGTGCTCCGACCCACGATTTTGGTCGGCCAACACTTTTGTGTCGGTGCCATTGAACCCGTCGCAACGGCGAGATTCGACTGTCAGGTACCGCCCACGACCCGGCCTCCGCCACCTGCCTTGCCAAAAGTAAGGATCGCTCGATCTTGTTCAGGGCGGTGTTCTGGAACATCCAACAAAGGCCCTGCCCTTTTGGCATGCCGTTTTTGAGGGGTCGGCAAATACACGGCAGTCTCCAGACAGCCCGAAACCTCTCGAATGGCGACCCCGGCAGGATTCGAACCTGCAACCTGCCCCTTAGGAGGGGGCTGCTCTATCCAGTTGAGCCACGGGGCCGCGCCCCGTTCCGCTTACGCGGTTCGTCGCGCTTTGTCACGGGGACAAGGTGCGTTCGGCGCGCTTGCAGTTCGACCGGTTTTGGCGCTAACTCACCGATACTACTGACAATGAGGTTTCAGTGACCGACCGCGCCCCTCGCCCGCTTACCCTTCGCGACGTGTCCGCTGCGTCTGGTGTCTCTGAAATGACCGTCAGCCGCGTGTTGCGCAACCGCGGCGACGTCTCGGATGCGACGCGGCAAAAGGTGCTCGAGGCGGCCAAAGCGCTGGGCTACGTGCCCAATCAGATCGCGGGCTCGCTGGCCTCGCAGCAGGTCAACCTCGTTGCCGTGATCATCCCGTCCCTCAGCAACATGGTCTTTCCCGAGGTGCTCACGGGCATAAACCAAGTGCTGGAAGACACGCCACTGCAACCCGTGTTTGGTGTCACCGATTACATGCGCGACAAGGAAGAGCGCGTGCTTTACGAGATGCTGTCCTGGCGCCCGTCAGGCGTGATCATCGCGGGGCTCGAGCATTCGGATGCGGCCAAGGCGATGCTGCGCAACGCGGCCATCCCCGTGGTCGAGATCATGGACACTGATGGCGACCCGGTTGACAGCATGGTCGGCATTTCCCATCGCAAGGCGGGGCTCGACATGGCGCGGGCGATCCTGAAACAGGGCTACAGCCGGATCGGGTTCATGGGGACCTCGATGCCGCGGGACCACCGTGCGCGCAAACGGTTCGAAGGGCTGACAGAAGGCCTTGCCAAGGCGGGCGTCGAGATCGAGGCGCGCGATTTCTATTCGGGCGGTTCGGCGCTGGCCAAGGGGCGCGAGATGACGGCGGCCATGCTTGCCGACAATCCCGAGCTTGATTTCCTGGTCTATTCCAATGACATGATCGGCGCGGGCGGTCTGCTGTACCTGCTGGATCAGGGTGTCGATGTGCCGGGGCAGATCGGGCTTCTGGGCTTTAATGGGGTTGAGCTTTTGCAGGGCCTGCCGCGGCAACTGGCCACCATGGATGCGTGCCGCTTGCAGATCGGACGGGCGGCGGCCGAGATCATCCGCGACCGCATGGCCGAAGGCGCTGACCCCGCGCCGCGCCACATCACGCTGGAGCCGACCATCTCGCCCGGCGACACGCTGCGCCGCACTCTGGGGGCGTGACCCCGCTCAGCTTGTCCAACGGCGCGGCCCGCCGTCTGTTTCTCGACCGTCACGCGCTGAGCGAGACACCGCAGGGCCCGGCCAAAGGTGCGGACCTGCTGGACCTGATCACGCGGCTGGGGTTTGTGCAGCTTGACAGCATCAACACCGTGGCGCGGGCGCATGATCTGATCCTCTTTGCCCGCCGCCCGCGCTACCGCCCGGTCGATCTGAACCGTCTTTATGAACGCGACCGGGCACTGTTTGAACACTGGACCCATGACGCATCGGTCATCCCCGTGCGGTTCTATCCCTATTGGCACCTGCGGCGGCAACGTGATGCCGAAGCGCTGCGCGCCCGGTGGTCGGAGCAACGGCGCGCCGGTTTTGAAGAGAAGTTTCAAGATGTTATCCGGCACATCCGCGATAATGGCCCGTGCTGTTCGGCAGACGTGGGCACGGACGAGGCGCGCGGTTCCGGGGGCTGGTGGGATTGGCATCCATCGAAGACCGCGCTGGAATACCTGTGGCGCAGTGGGGCACTGGCGGTGACGTCCCGCCGTGGGTTTCGCAAATACTACGACCTGACCGAACGCGTGCTGGACCGCACCCAGATCGGAAATGCGCCGGATACCGAAGAAACCATTGACTGGTGCTGCCGCGCGGCGCTGGCGCGGCTGGGCTTTGCCACACCTCGGGAACTGGCGCAGTTCTGGGCGCATATCACGCTGGATGAGGCCAAGGCGTGGTGCATGCAGGCCTTGGCCGCCGGTCGCATCATCGAGGTGCAGATCACGGCGGCGGATGGCCAGCGGCGCCCAGCCTTTGCCTTTCCCGAGATCGAGGGCGACCCGGCGCTGTCCACCGATCCCACGCCGCGCCTGCGCGTGCTCAGCCCGTTTGACCCGGCCTTGCGTGACCGGACGCGGGCGCAGCGGCTGTTTAGCTTTGACTACCGGATCGAGATTTTCGTGCCCGAGGCGAAACGGCAATACGGCTACTATGTCTTTCCGATCCTGCAAGGAAACCGGTTGGTGGGGCGGGTGGACATGAAGGCCTTTCGCGACGAGGACGTGCTGCGCGTGCGCGCGGTGTGGCCGGAACCGGGCGTGCGTTGGGGCAAGGGGCGACGGGCGGCGTTCGAAGGCGAGCTGGATCGGGTGCGACGGCTGGCGGGGGTGGCCGAGGTCGCGTTTGAGCCCGATTGGCTGAGGTAACACGCCACCCGACATCCCCGATTGCGCCCGGCCTTCAGAGGAGTAGTCTGCCGTCATGACGACATTCCCGATCATCCGGTCCGTGGGACTCAGCGGCGTTCTGGTCAGCTTTGCCCCGGCTGCATCTGACGCGGCGAACCGCGCGGCGATTGCCTTTCGCGGCGCGGTGGATGCGCTGGACCTGCCGCAGATCGACGAAAGCAGCAGCACATTGGTGTCCGCCTTTTTCCGTGTGGATCTGGTGGCTTATCCGTTTGCGAGCATCCGCGATGCATTGGCTGAGGTGCTGGCCGAGCAGGACTGGTTCGCGGCCCCTTTGCCTGCAGGCCGTACGCTCTGGACGGTGCCGGCGGTCTTTGGCGGTGACCGCGCACCGCAGCTGGACGAGGCCGCAGCGGCGGCGGGCGTGAGCACGCCAGAGGCCATCGCCGACCTGACCACAACCCGGCTGCGCGTGCTGACCATCGGCTTTGCTCCGGGGCAACCCTACCTTGGCACGCTGGCATCGCACTGGGACATCCCACGGCAGGTGGGCCTGACGCCCAAGGTGCCTCAGGGGGCGTTGGTCGCGGCAGTGCGCCAGATCTGCCTGTTCGCCAAGGAGACGCCAACCGGCTGGCGTCACGTCGGGCAATCGGCCTTTCGCTGTTTCCAGCCCGATGCCGAAAATCCGTTTCCGCTGGCCCCGGGTGACGAGGTGCAGTTCACCCAGATCAGCGCAGCGGAACTGGCCCGGCTTGAGGCGCATGGCACGGACGGCGCCACACGCACGGTGCTGGAATGAGAGCGCTGAAGGTGCAAAAAGTTGGTCCGGGTGTTGCGGTGCAAGACACTGGAAGGCCTGGCTTTTTGGCAAAAGGGCTGACCCGCGGAGGGGCTGCGGATCTGCGTGCGGTGGCGGAAAACGCGGCCTTGCTGGGCCAGGACACCGGGCTTGCGGTTCTCGAGATGGTCGGCGTTGGCGGCGTGTTCGAGGCGACCGAGACCCTGCGCATCGCGTTGACCGGGGCCACCATGGTGGCAAGCATCGATGGCCGCGCCGTCGTGTGGGATGCGAGCCATGTCCTGCCCGCCGGATCGCGGTTGGAACTGGGCGCTGTGCGCGACGGGACCTATGCCTATCTGGGCGTCGGCGGCGGGATTGCCACGGACCCTGTGATGGGCGCGCGGGCGACGCACCAGTCGACGGGTCTGGGGGCATTGGTTCAGGCCGGTGATGTGCTGCCCTTGGGGCGTGATCCGGGCGGCGCGACGGGTCTGTCCCTGCCCCGTGATCTGCGGTTTTCCGGGGGGGCTGTGCGGATCGTTCCGAGTATGCAAACAGCTGAATTTTCGCAGGAAATTCGTGATCGTTTCGAAATGGCCGTGTTTTGCCGGGACGCACGGGCCAACCGTCAGGGGGTGCGGTTCGAAGCCGAAGGGACGGGCTTTTCCAATCCGGACCAGCTGAGTGTCGTGAGCGAGGTCATCGTGCCCGGTGACATCCAGATTGCCGGGGACGGCCAACCCTTTGTTTTGCTTTCGGAAAGCCAGACGACCGGCGGCTATCCCCGGATCGGTACGGTGCTGCCATGCGATCTGCCGCGCGTGGTGCAGGCACCGGCGGGGGCGGAGGTGCGCTTTGCCTTCGTGACGCTGGAAGAAGGGGTCGAGATCGAAGCGCGGGCGCGCAGGGACTGGGCGGGGTTGCGCAAGGCTGCGATCCCGCTGGTGCGCAACCCGTTGGAGATGCAGGATTTATTGAGCTACCGTCTGATCGACGGGGCAATTTCGGCGTGGGATGCGCCGCTGGATGCAGGGGAGGACTGAGGATGCAGGTCGATCTGAACGCGGACATGGGCGAGAGCTTTGGGCCATGGAACATGGGCGATGACGCAGCGCTTTTGCAGACGGTGACGTCGGCCAACATTGCCTGCGGCGCGCATGCCGGGGACCCGGACGTGATGGCGGACACCATGGGCATCGCGTTGGACCACGGGGTGGGAATCGGGGCGCACCCGGGCTTTGATGACATCCGCGGTTTTGGGCGGAGACGCATAGATATGCCATTGAAATCACTACGGAATTCCATCCGTTGTCAGGTCGGCGCAAGCCTCGGGATGGCGCGGGCGCTGGGGGCGGAGCTGCGGCATATCAAGCTGCATGGGGCGCTTGGGAACATGACGTCCGAAGACGAGGAGATGGCGAAAGGCTGCTATGACGCGGCGCTGTCGGTGTGTCCGGACGCGATTATCGTGGTGCTGGCGGCGACGGCGCAAGAGCGGGCGGCGCGGGCGCTGGGCGCCCGGTTTGCCTGCGAGATATTTGCCGACCGGGCCTATAACGAGGACGCCACGCTGGTCGATCGGCGGCTGCCCGGCGCGGTGATACATGACGCCGATCTTGCGGGCCAGCGGATGGTAGAAATGGTGCAAGAACAAGCGATTATCACCGGAACCGGCGCGCGGATCGACACGCCCATCGACACGATTTGCTGCCACGGGGATACGCCTGAGGCGGTGGAAATCGCGGCTTCGGTACGGCGGACGCTGGAGGGGGCGGGGATTTCCGTGGAGCGGTTTTCGGGGCGGACCGGGTAGGCGTGGGAGGCTAATCGGCCCTCCGGGGGCGGTTTATTTGGCGAAATGAAGGCTGGATCCGGGTGGGGTTTGGACGGCGGGTCGGGATTCTGGGGAGAGTGCTTTGGGCAAGATGAAGGCGGGGGGCTGTGGGTGGCATCTCGGCCCTTCGGGGACGGTTTATTTGGCGAAATGAAGATTGGATATAGGTGCCGGTTTGAGGGTGTTTGGTGCGGTGTGATTGGGGTGGGTTAATGGGGCGTTCGGTGGCCTTGCGCGCGTGTTTTGACGAAAACAGGCCATGTTTTGTACAAAACGCACGGCGCGTTTCGGGCTTTTTTGGGGGTGTTTTCCGGGTTTTGTTCAAAATGAGGGGTGTTTTGTACAAAACGGACGGCGCGGGCACGTTCATCTTCGGGTAAGCTATGGCTGTCGTTAAGGTTTGCGCAGGCGCGGTCATTTTTGGTTAGGATTTGGCGGTTTTTTCGTCGACCGCGCGCTAGGTGTCCGGGAGTGGGCCGAGGAGATGTGTCATGAAATTGAACGCGGATTTTTCCAAGCGGATTGTGGTCGCGGATGCCGACAATCCGTGGCGCGCGTCGCCGTCGGCGGGCGTGGAACGCAAAATGCTGGACCGGATCGGCGACGAGGTGGCGCGTGCGACGACCATCGTGCGATTTGCGCCGGGCAGCGCCTTTGCCCCGCACACCCATGACGGCGGCGAAGAGTACATCGTGCTGGAAGGCGTGTTTCAGGACGAGGATGGGGATTTTCCGGTGGGCACCTATGTGCGCAATCCGCCCACCTCGCGGCACACGCCGTCGTCCGAACCCGGGGCCACGATTTTCGTCAAGCTTTGGCAGTTCGATCCCGAGGACCGCGAGCACGTGCGCGTCGACATGAACCGTGCCGATCTGGCCGCGGATCCCGCGCGGGTGGGCGTGACCCATGCCACCCTGTTTCGCGACGCACACGAGCATGTGGCGCTGGAGGCGTGGGAGGCCGCCGTGTCGCACGGGCTGTCCGCCGAGGGCGGCGCGGAGGTGCTTGTGCTGGAGGGCGCGCTGTCGGATGGCGACCAGGTGCTGGGGCCGCGCGACTGGCTGCGGTTGCCGCCGGGCGAGGTGACATCGTTGACCGCCGGGTCGCAGGGCGCGCGTGTGTGGATCAAGCGCGGGCATCTGGCGCAGATGGTGGCGGCTGCGGCGGGGTAAGCCGGGTCCGGCGGTGACGGCGGGGTGACCAGCGCCCGGAGGCGCCGTCAGCCGAGACCGTTGCGCGCCAGAAGTTCCAGATACAGCGCGGAGTGATCCGCATCGCCCTGACCCATGGGGCCGATCAGGTGGGCGAAGCGGTCGCGGACCTCTGTGGCCATGGGCAGCGACAGGTTGAGCGCTGCCGCCTCGGCCAGGATGTTATCGAGATCCTTGACCTGCACCGAGGCGCGCCCACCGGGGACAAAGTCACCGTCAGACATGCGGGTGCCGTGCTGCTGCAGGATGGTGCTGTCGGCAAAGCCGCCCTTGAGCGCGGCGCGCAGGGCGGCGGGGTCTGCGCCGCCTTGGGTGGCGAGCAGCGTCGCCTCGGCCACGGCGCCGATGGTGATGGCGACGATGGCCTGATTGCAGAGCTTGGCCAGTTGTCCCGCACCTGTGGCGCCCACGTGGACGGGGCGGCCCATTGACGCGAGCAGCGGCTGGGCGCGGGCGACATCGGCCACGGCCCCGCCAACCATGATGGCGAGGGTGGCGCCTTCGGCCCCCTTGGTCCCGCCGGACACCGGCGCGTCGAGGAACGCCACGTCCTGAGTGGCGGCGGTGTCGGCCATGGCGCGGGCTTCGGCCGGTTTGGTCGAGGCCATATCGATCCAGAGCGCGCCCGGCGCCACGTGGGGCAGGGCGTCGGCCAGCATGGCGAGGCTGCTGGGCCCGTCGCTGAGCATCGAGATGATCGTGTCGGCCCCCGCCACCGCCGCCGCCACATCCGGGGCCACGGTGATGCCCGCATCCGCCAGCGCCTGCGCCTTGGCCTCGGTGCGGTTCCACACGGTCAGGGCAAAGCCCGCGGCGGCGATATTGCGGGCCATGGGGGCGCCCATGAGGCCGGTGCCCAAAAGGGTGATTTTCGGGGTCGACATCTGGTGCGGCTCCTCTGGTCAATATCGGCGGCTTGCCATAGTTTCGCTACCAAAGCGCGGCGGCGCCCGCAGCGCAACAGCAGAACATGTCGGGGGGACGGGTCATGGGCCGGTTGGATGGAAAGCGGGCGCTTGTCACCGCAGCGGGGCAAGGGATCGGGCGCGCGGCGGCGCTGGCCATGGCCGAAGAGGGCGCGCAGGTCTGTGCCACGGATATCAACGAAGAGGCGCTGGAGGCGCTGGAGCACGACCGGATCGAGACCTATGTGCTGGACGTGATGGACCCGGTGAGCATCCGCAAGGGCGTGTGGCATGCGCAGCCGGACGTGTTGTTCAACTGCGCGGGGTTCGTGCATCACGGCAGTGTCGAGGATGCGACGGAGGACGAGTGGGAGGTCGCCTTTGACCTCAACGTCCGGTCGATGTTCCGCACCATTCAGGCGGTGTTGCCCGGCATGCTGGAGCGCGGTACCGGGTCGATCATCAACATGTCGTCGGCGCTGGGGTCGATCATCGGCGCGCCCAACCGGTTCATCTATGGCACCACCAAGGCGGCGGTGATCGGGCTGACCAAGTCGGTGGCGACCGATTACATCACCCGCGGCATCCGCTGCAATTGCATCTGCCCCGGCACGGTCGAAAGCCCCAGCTGGCATGACCGGGTGCGCGCGCTGGGCGCAGAGTTGGGCAGCGAAGACGAGGCGATGGCGCAGTTCGTCGCCCGCCAGCCCATGGGCCGCGTGGCCCAGCCCGAGGAGATCGCGGCCCTTGTCGTCTACCTTGCCAGTGACGAGAGCGCATTCACCACAGGACACCCCCACATCATTGACGGAGGATGGTCAGGCCAATGACACGCAAGATCACCAGCCAAGAGCTTCGCTCGCGCAAGTGGTTCAACAATCCCGATGATCCGGAGATGACCGCGCTGTATCTGGAGCGGTATCTGAACTACGGGCTGACCCGCGAAGAGCTGCAATCTGACAAGCCGATCATTGCGATTGCGCAGACCGGCAGTGATCTGAGCCCGTGCAACCGGCACCATCTGGAGCTGGGCAAGCGGGTGCGCGACGGCATCATCGCGGCGGGTGGTACCTGCATGGAGATCCCGGTGCATCCGATCCAGGAGACGGGCAAGCGGCCGACGGCGAGCCTGGACCGGAACCTGGCCTATCTGAGCCTTGTGGAATCGCTTTATGGCTACCCGATCGACGGGGTCGTGCTGACCATCGGTTGTGACAAGACCACGCCCGCCCTGCTGATGGCGGCGGCGACGGTGAACATCCCGGCGATTGCCTTGTCCGTGGGGCCGATGCTGAACGGCTGGTGGAAGGGCGAGCGCGCGGGATCGGGCACCGTGATCTGGAAGGCGCGCGAGATGCTGGCGGCGGGCGAGATCGACGACAAGGAATTCATGGAGATCGCCGCCGCGTCGGCCCCGTCGGTGGGCTATTGCAACACGATGGGCACAGCCACCACGATGAACAGCCTTGCCGAGGCGCTGGGCATGCAGTTGCCCGGATCGGCGGCGATCCCTGCGCCCTACCGCGAGCGCGGGCAGATCGCCTATGAGACGGGCAAGCGCGCGGTCGAGATGGTGTGGGAGGATTTGCGCCCGTCGGACATCATGACACGCGCGGCGTTCGAGAATGCGATTGTCGTGAATTCGGCCATTGGCGGGTCGACCAATGCGCCCATTCACCTCAACGGCATCGCGCGGCATCTCGGTGTGCCGCTGGACAATGACGACTGGCAGAGCGTTGGCCACGAGGTGCCGTTGCTGGTGAACCTGCAGCCTGCGGGCAAGTATCTGGGCGAGGATTACCAGCGCGCGGGCGGGGTGCCTGCGGTCATCGGCGAATTGCAGCGGGCGGGGATGTTTCCCAACCCCCATGCGCTGACGGTGAATGGCAAGACCATGGCCGAGAACTGCGGGGCGGCGGAAACGTTGAACGACGACGTGATCCTGCGCGTGGCAGCGCCGCTGGTGGATCATGCGGGGTTCATCAACCTCAAGGGCAACCTGTTTGACAGTGCGATCATGAAGACCTCGGTGATCTCGCCCGATTTCCGGGCGCGGTACCTGTCGGACCCGGACGATCCCGAGGCGTTTGAGGGCCGCGCCGTTGTGTTTGACGGGCCGGAGGATTTCCACCACCGCATCGACGATCCGGCGGAGAATATCGACGAGAACTGCATCCTCTTCATGCGCGGGGCGGGGCCCAAGGGCTATCCCGGCGGGGCCGAGGTCGTGAACATGCGCGCGCCCGCCTACCTGCTGAAACGCGGGATTGATGCGCTGCCATGTGTTGGCGACGGGCGGCAATCGGGGACCTCTGGCTCTCCGTCGATCCTGAATGCGGCACCGGAGGCCGCCGATGGCGGCGGTCTGGCGCTGCTGAAGACCGGGGACCGGGTGCGGATCGATCTGCGCAAATGCACGGCGGACATGCTGGTGGACGAGGCCGAACTTGCTCGGCGGGCCGAAGCGCTTGCGGCGGCAGGCGGTTATGCCCACCCCGAAAGCCAGAGCCCGTGGCAGGAGATTTTCCGCGACCGTGTGGGCCGGTTTGATGAGGGCATGACCCTGCGTGGTGCGGATGCCTTCCGCGATATCGCGCGCAAGCACATGCCGCGGGACAACCACTAGAGGCGCTGCGGGGGACACACGACATATCCCGGATCGCTTGCGATCCGGATCGCACCCGACCCGCCCCCAGGGCGGGTGCGATGCACCCCCCCTCGGGCCGGGCGCGATCCTGATAACGGAGGTAGGCAGATGAAGCTGGTGCGGTTTGGAGACGTGGGCGCGGAAAAGCCCGGGATGATGGATGGCGACACGCTGCGCGATCTGAGCGGTCATGTGGACGACATCACCGGTGCCGTGCTGGGCGATGACAGTCTGGAGGCGCTGCGCAAGATTGACCCGGCGACCCTGCCGGTGGTCGAGGGCGATCCGCGTATTGGCCCCTGCGTGGGCAATATCGGCAAGTTTATGTGCATCGGGCTGAATTACTCGGACCATGCCGCCGAAACCGGCGCTGCGATCCCGGAACACCCGATCCTGTTTTTCAAGGCGAACTCGGCCATTGTCGGGCCGAATGACGACGTGGTGATGCCGCGTGGGTCGGAGCGGACCGATTGGGAGGTCGAGCTGGGCGTGGTGATTGGCACCACGTGCAAATATGTTTCCGAGGCCGAGGCGCTGGATCACGTGGCGGGCTATTGCATCGTCAATGACGTGTCCGAGCGGCAGTTTCAGACGCAGCTGAGCGGGCAGTGGACCAAGGGCAAATCCTGCGACACGTTTGGGCCGACCGGCCCGTGGCTGGTGACGCGGGACGAGGTGCCCGATCCGCAGGCGCTGGACATGGCGCTGGATGTGAACGGCACGCGGATGCAGACCGGCAACACGGCCACCATGATCTTTTCCGTGGCGCAGATCATCGTGCATCTGAGCCAGCTTTTCACGCTGCACGCGGGCGACGTGATCACCACCGGCACCCCGCCCGGCGTGGGCATGGGGATGGACCCGCAGGTGTTCCTGAAGCCCGGCGATGTGATGGAACTGGAGATCGCGGGGCTGGGCCGTCAGCGGCAGGTGGTGCGGCAGGACGCCTGAGCCAAAGTTTCGGGGCGCGGAGCATACGATGCCGGATGTAGTGCCGTATGCCTAGAGGCTGGCTGCGACGTCGAAGCCCGGAGGGATCGTGTTGCGATCCTCGAGGACCAGGTCGGCTATGGTTTGTGCGACCTTGGGCGCCATGCCGAACCCGATCTTGAACCCGCCATTGGCGATGTAATGGCCCGGTCTGTCCGGGTATGCGCCCAGCATCGGCGCGCGGGAGCGGCTGCGGGGGCGAAGACCTGCCCAGCGGGCGAGCACGGGGGCATCGCGCAGTTGCGGGACTGCCGCGCGCGCGCGGTTGATGACGGCGTCGAGGGCGGCGTCGGTGTCGGTGGGACTGTCGTATTCCCGTTCGGTGGTGGAGCCGATGGCGGTGGTGCCGTCGGCGTGCGGGATAATGTGCAGCGTGTCGACAAAGAGTTGCGGTGCGCCGGGCAGGGCGAAGTCGAGAAGTGCGGCCTGCCCTTTGATGCCCACGCCGACCATACGGGTGTGTGTGGTGTTGAGCGCCTCCAGCCCCGCGGTGCCGGTGGCGTGGATCACGGCGCCGCGTTCGGGGGCGTCCGCTTGGACGGTGACCCCTTTGCTGGCCAGCGCGGCCACCAGCGCCTCGCAGGCGCGGCGGGGGTGGATGTGGGCGCTGAGCGTGTCGAAGATCTCGTGCCCCGTGGGCGTGATGAGATCCCACGGGCCGGTGCCGGTGGGGCGGATGTGCCATGTGGCGTTGTCTTGCCAGAGCGCTTGCGCGCTGGTGCTGCGGCTGTGCGCAAGGTCGAGGGCGTGGGCGTCGGCGATGGGTTGGATGCGACCCGATCTGACGTAGCCGGGATCGCCGCCGCCCGCGCCGGCCACCCCTGCCCAGAACCCTTCGGCCATCAGCAGGCTTTCCAGTTGGAACTGTTTCTTCGGGTTCCAGTTTTCCGGCACGTGCGGGGCGAGTGCACCGACGATGCCGCCGCTGGCGCCCGCGGCGGGGCCGTTTGGGTCGATCACCTGAACATGCGCGCCCCGCTGGAGGCACGTCCATGCAATTGACAGGCCAAAAATGCCTGCGCCGCGGATGGTGATGTCGGGCGTTGCCAAGGGGGGCTCCTTTCGCCATGGATGTGGGGCGCGGGGGGCAGGGGACAAGCCATGCAGGACCACAGGGATCGGCTGGACTGGCGCGACGGGGATGTGCCCGTGTCGGTGCGGTTTGATGATCCGTATTACAGCCTTGAGAACGGGTTGGAAGAGACGCGGCACGTGTTTCTGGCGGGCAATGACCTGCCTGCGCGGTTTGCGCCGGGGTTTTGCGTGGCCGAGCTTGGCTTTGGCACCGGGTTGAACCTGCTCGCGGCTTGGGCTGCGTGGCGGGCGGCGGGGGTCGCCGGGCCGCTGCGGTTTGTGAGTTTCGAGGCCTATCCGCTGCGTGTCGATGAGATGCGGCAGGCGCTAGCGGCGTTTGAGGAGGTGGCGGGGCTGGCGGCGGTTTTGCTGGACGCGATGGACGCGTTGGGGCCGGTGTATGTCGCGGACGGGTTGGAGTTTCACCTGATCGAAGGGGATGCGCGCGAGACGTTGGCGCGGTGGGATGGTGCGGCGGATGCGTGGTTTCTGGACGGGTTTTCACCGGCGAAGAACCCCGAGTTGTGGGGTGCGGATCTGCTGGCGCAGGTGGCCCAGCACACGGCGCCCGGCGGCACGGCGGCGACCTACACGGCGGCGGGGCATGTGCGGCGCGGTCTTGAGGCGGCAGGGTTCGCGGTGACACGCGCGCCCGGGTTTGGCCGCAAGCGGCATATGACGAAGGCTATGCTGGGGTGAGCGCGGGCAGCAACACCAAGCTGGGCATCGCGCTGATGATGGGCGTGTCGGTCGTGTTTGCGGCGCAGGACGGCATCTCGCGCCACTTGGCGGCGGAGTACAATGTGCTGATGGTCGTGATGATCCGGTATTGGTTCTTTGCGGCCTTTGTCATCGCCATTGCCGGGCGGCAGGCGGGTGGGGTGCGGGCAGCGGCGCGCACGGACCAGCCGCTGCTGCAGGCGGGGCGGGGCCTGCTGCTGGCGGCCGAGATTTGCGTGATGGTGAGTGCCTTTACCCTGCTGGGTCTGGTGGAGAGCCATGCGATTTTTGCAGCCTATCCGCTGATCGTGGCGGCCCTGTCGGGGCCGATTTTGGGCGAGCGTGTGGGCTGGCGGCGCTGGCTGGCGATTGGTGCGGGGTTTTGCGGGGTGCTGGTGATCCTGCGGCCCGGTGTGGGCGTGTTTGATCTGGCGGCGGTGGTGCCGCTGCTGTCGGCGATCATGTTTGCCACCTATGGTCTGCTGACGCGCTATGCCGCGCGGCGGGA
>JBCBAV010000049.1:0-24333 GCA_038532285.1 Pseudomonadota bacterium
AGGTCGCGAAGTCGGCGTTGGTGACGCATGTGGTGGCCATGCGGAAGGGTCGGAGGGGGCTGGCGCGGCGCATGGCTTCGCCGTCGATGGGGATCTTGGGGTGCGCCGTGCCGAGGATCGGCTTGCGGGTGCCAGGTATATCGACCGTTTCCGGGGCGTAGCTGGTACTGCGTTTGACCGGGGTGTCGGGGACCGATTGTGCGCCGTCACGGGACGGTGTGCAGCAAGGTTTGGCGAGATCTTGGGACATTGCGCGCGCCATTCGGGTTGGGGTCGGGGCCGCCTTCGGGGATAGGGAAATGCCGCGGCTCGCGCAACCGTTGTGGGGTGTCTGTCGGTGCATGACCCGAAACGACAAACGCCCAGACCAGCGGTCCGGGCGTCTGCGGTATTTGGTTGCGGGAGTAGGATTTGAACCTACGACCTTCAGGTTATGAGCCTGACGAGCTACCGGGCTGCTCCATCCCGCGCCAATGGCGTGGAGATACGCCAAGCGGCGGGGGACTGCAAGGGTGGCAGCCCGGTTTTATTGGCAAAATACCGTTACGACGCGCCGTCGATGCCGAGGTTCATCAGGTCGCGGATGGCCGAGACCGAGGTGCCCGCGACGTTGCGGCCCAGCTCTTCATCCCCGCGCAGGACCAGCAGGGTCGAGCGGCGCGGGATGTCGCGGGAGGTGGTCACGTCGGCGTTCTTGAAGTCGTCCCAGTCTACGCGGAAAAAGGTCATCGCCTGATCGTAGGCGGGGTTGTCGGCGCGCAGCTTGCTGATCACGCGTTCCTGCCGGGCGCAGGTGCCGCACCATGTGGCGGAGTAGTCGACGAACACGGTTTTGCCGTCAGCGAGGGCGGCGTCGATGGCACCGGGGGTGTAGTCGATCATGTCGGCGGCGGCGGCCAGCGGTGTCAGTGCGATGGCGCAGGCGGCAAGGAAGGTACGGCGAAGCATGGTCAGTCCTTTCATACGGTTACAGGGCTACAGATAGGTCTTGGAGCCAGATTGGCATCACTTGGATCGCCCAAGCCTCAATCACGTGGTGGACGCCGAAAAACAGCATCAGCCCCACGGCGAGGAAGGTGACCCCAAGGATCGGTTTGGAGCGTTCGGCAAGGCCGCGCAGGGCGGTGGCGCGTTTGCGGATCGCCTCGCGCGCGCCGAGCCCGATGCCGAGGATCAGGGTGGAGACGCCCAGGGCGAAAAAGATCATGATGAGCGTGACATAGCCGAGGTTTTGCCCTTGGGACGCCAGCGCGATGGCGCCGCCCAGTGTCGGCCCGATGCACGGCGACCAGACGGCGCCCAGCAGCAGGCCGCCCATGAACTGGCCTTGCAGGCCGCTTTGGTCGATGGTGTCGATGCGCGCGTCGGCGCCAGAGGCCAAGCCCGCAGTGGCGGTTTCGAACCGGCGGGCGAAGGCGGGGACCAGCAGGATCAGGCCAAAGACCATCATCAGCACCGCCCCGATCTGGGCGAGCAGGTCGGTGGTCAGGCCGATGGACCGGCCAAAGGCGGTGACGAGCACACCGAAGGTGACAAACGACACGCTCATCCCCGCGGCAAGGGCGACAGGCCCAAGGCGGGAGGCGTTGAGGGCGGAGACCAGAACGATGGGCAGCACCGGCAGGACGCAGGGGTTGATCAGGGTCAGAAGACCGGCGGCGTAGGCGAACACAAACTCCATGAGGGTGGTTATGCGCCCCGCAGCCCCTTGATCAAGCAACGGGTGCTGACATTGGCGTGAAGGGTGTTACGCGCCGGCCGAAATGTGTCGCGTCCGGCGGGAACAGGGACGCGCGCGCCACCGCTGTCGCGGCGCAGATAGGCAGGGTCCGGTCGCGGTGTGTTATTCCGCGGCAGAGGCGGGCTGTGCCGTTTTTTCCAGATAGGCGCCGATCCGTGCGGCTTCGTCCGCGCTGGTGCGCAGGCCCAGTTTCGTGCGGCGCCAGAGGTAGTCGTCGCTGGTGCGCACCCATTCCTTTTGCGCGGCCCAGTCCAGTTCGCGCGCGGTGATGGTGTGGCCAAAGTCTTCGCCCAGATCGGCAGCATCGGTGGCGGTGCCCAGCATGCCGAACGCGTCGGTGCCGTAGGCGCGGATCAGGCGGGCGGCCCATTTGTCATCGAGAAATCCGTATTGCGCCTGCAGTTTGGCCGTGAGGGTGCGCACGCCGCTGACCGGGAAATCGCCGCCGGGCAGGGGTTCGCCCGCGGTCCAGCCATCGGTTTCAGCGCCGAGGCGGGGGGCGATGTGGCCAAGCGCGGCCTCGGCCAGCTTGCGGTAGGTCGTGATCTTGCCGCCGAAGATGTTGAGGAGCGGCGCGCCGCCCGCCTCGTCGACCTTGAGCACGTAGTCGCGGGTGGCCGCGGTGGCCGACGATGCGCCATCGTCGTAAAGCGGGCGCACACCGGAATAGGTCCAGACCACGTCATCTGCGGTGACTGGCTTGGCAAAGTACTCCGACGCAAAACGCAGCAGGTAATCCTGTTCCTCGTCGGTGCAGACGGGGCGTTGCGACGGGTCGGGGTGGTCGGCGTCGGTGGTGCCGATCAGGGTGAAGTCCTGTTCGTAGGGGATGGCAAAGATGATGCGGCCATCGGTGCCCTGAAAAAAGTAGCAGCGGTCGTGATCAAAGAGCTTGCGGGTGACGATATGGCTGCCGCGGACAAGGCGGACGCCTTCGCGGCTGTTGGATTGCACAACGCCGCGCAGGATGTCGCCGACCCATGGGCCGCCTGCGTTGACCAGCATCCGGGCGGTCACGGTGCGCGTGGTGCCGTCGGCTTCGAGCGTGATTTTCCAGTGGTCGCCGCTGCGGTTGGCCTGTGTCACGCGGGTGCGGGGCATTATGTCGGCGCCGCGGTAGGCGGCGTCGCGGGCGTTGAGCACGACAAGGCGGCTGTCTTCGATCCAGCAGTCGGAATATTCGAACGCCTTGGCAAATTTTGGGTTCAGAGGTGCGCCTGCAGCGTCGGATTTGAGGTTTAGCGTGCGGGTGCCCGGCAGGATCTGGCGACCGCCGAGATTGTCATAGAGAAACAGGCCCAGCCGGATCAGCCATGACGGGCGGCGGCCTTTCATCCATGGCATCAGTGTGGTCAGCAGCTTGGCGGTGGGTGTGCCGCCTTCAAACCGCATGTCGGCATGAAACGGCAGCACAAAGCGCATGGGCCACGAGATATGCGGCATGGCCGACAGCAGGGTTTCGCGTTCGATGAGCGACTCGCGCACAAGGCGGAACTCGAAATATTCGAGATAGCGCAGGCCGCCGTGAAACAGCTTGGTCGAGGCCGAAGAGGTGGCGGAGGCGAGATCGTTCATCTCGGCCAGACCGGTGCGGATGCCCCGGCCTGCGGCATCGCGGGCGATGCCGCAGCCGTTGATGCCGCCGCCGATGATAAAGAGATCGTAGTCGTGTGTGTCGGACATGACCTGCTTGCCTTTTCTGTTGCGCCCGGTGTTAGCGATAAACCCGTGGCGTGAAAAGGGGCGGTCGGTGCGCGTGCGACACTAGGCGCGTCAGGGACGCGGCGGAATATTGCGCCCTTTTTGCACCGCGTCGCGGGCGAGGAAGCGGTCGAGATAGGCCACGAGGTTCTTGTGATCGTCCCAGCCGACATGATCGCGCGCGCCGTAAAACTCCAGCGCACCCAGCCACGGGGCCAGCGCGATGTCGGCGATGGAATAGCTGCCGGTGATCCAATCCTTGCCGTCAAGCGCGACGTCGAGCACACCGAGCAGGCGCTTGGCCTCGGAAATGTAGCGGTCGCGGGGCCGGGGGTCTTCGATCTCGGAACCAGCGAATTTCACGAAAAAGCCCATCTGCCCGAACATCGGGCCGACGCCGCCCATCTGGAACATCAGCCACTGGATCGTGTGCGCCTTTTCGGTGGCGGTGCTGCCGATGAGCTGGCCGGTTTTTTCGGCGAGGTAGATCAGGATCGCGCCGCTTTCGAACAGGCCGACGGGCGTTCCGTCGGGGCCGTTTGGGTCGATGATGGCGGGGATCTTGTTGTTGGGGTTCAGCGACAGGAACTCGGGGCTTTTGACATCGGCATCGGCGAGGGTGACCAGGTGCGCCTCGTACGGCAGCCCCATCTCTTCGAGGGCAATGGACGCTTTGACCCCGTTGGGGGTCGGAAAGGAAAACAGCTGGATCACGGACGGATCCTGCGGGGTCCATTTCGAGGTGATGGGAAAGGCGCTGAGGTCGGTCATGGGAGGCTCCGGTTCTGTGACGTGGTTAAAGTAGGCAATTTTGTGCCGCATAACAGTCTTTGCGATGTGAGCGATTGTGTTAACCATTGTGCGCAGGCGCGGGGCGAGCACACGATCTCGCGTTCAGGAAGCAAAGAGGGACTAGATATGCTGAACGAGTTCAAGGCGTTTATCGCCAAGGGCAATGTCATGGACATGGCGGTGGGGATCATCATCGGGGCCGCGTTTACCGCGATTGTCACGTCGATGGTGGGTGATCTGATCAATCCGATCATCGGCCTGTTTATGGGTGGGATCGATTTCACCAACAATTACGCCGTGCTGTCGGGGGATGTGGCGGCTGGTGCGTCGCTTGAGGCGGCGCGCGAGACGGGGGCCGCGATCTTTGCCTATGGCGCGTTTATCATGGCGATCATCAACTTTCTGATCATCGCGTTCGTCGTGTTCATGCTGGTGCGGTACGTCAACAAGATCAAGGATGCCGCCACGCCCGCAGAAGAGCCCGCCGAAGAGGCCCCGGCCGGGCCCAGCGAGTTGGACGTGCTGTTGGAAATCCGGGATGCCCTGGCCAAGCAGTCCTGAGCGGATCAGGGTCGCCGTCAGCCTGTCGCAACGGCGACCACCTCCATGCACATGCGGTAGCGTTCGCTGATCCCGTAGCGTTTCGGGACGAAGCCGGTTTCTTCGAGCAGGGCATAAAGCCGTTGGCGGCTGAAGTTGTGGTAATGCTCCATCTCGCCCCAGTAGGGGTTTGCGTTCTGCTGGGTGGCAACGTCCCAGATCATGCAATCGGAATTGGGCATCGAGGCAAAGAGCACGCCGCCGGGTTTCAAGAGGCGGTGTGCGGCGCGCAGGCATTCGACGGGAAAGTGCGTGTGTTCCAGCACGTCGGCCATTGAGATCACGGACATCTGCCGGTCATCCTTGAAGTCGCAGATATCTGCGAGATGCGCCTCGAACCCGATGTTCTGCATCGCGGTGACCGTCGTCTGGCGCAGGTCGAGGCCGACGGTGTCAAACCCGAACTCGGCCGCGGTAAATAAAAGCGAGCCGTTGCCAAAACCCACGTCGAGCCACGCGCCGCTGTCCTGATAGGGCAGCACGCGTTCGATCATCCGGGCGGAAATGGCGCGGTTCTGTTCGAGGTTGGTACCAACCACCTGGCTGTCCTGAGTTTTCCGGAACATCACCTGCAGGGCAGCGTCGGTATAGTAGCCTTCGGCAAAGACGTGGCTGCAGTCGGCGCATTTCACCCAGTTGATCGTGGGTGACAGTGACGGGTCATAGCACGCGTGCCGGTCGCAGGCGCCGGTGACGAGATGCGCGGTATTTGTGCTTTGGCACAGCGGGCAAGCGTCGTAGAGGATGCGGTCGGGCGAGGGCTGCGGGCGTGCTTGGGGCGTTTGCATATGTCTGTGTTCCGCTGGCAGGTGTCGCGATCAGCCTTGCGCGAAATCGCGATCTCGCACAAGTTTCTTGCATGTCACTGGATCAGATCGACCGAAATATCCTGATTGCGCTGCAAAAACGCGGGCGGATGTCCAATGCGGAGCTGAGCGAGGCGGTGCACCTGTCGCAATCGGCCTGTCACCGGCGCGTGCAGCGGCTGGAGGAGGCGGGGTATATCCGCGACTACGTGGCGCTGCTGGATGCGCGCAAGATGGGCGTGCCGACAACCGTGTTTGTCGAGATCACGCTGCAGGGGCAGGCGGACGAGGTGCTGGATGCGTTCGAGCGTGCGGTGGCGCGGGTGCCTGCGGTGCTGGAATGCCACCTGATGGCGGGCACGGCGGATTACCTGCTGAAGGTCGTGGCCGAGGACACCGAGGATTTCGCGCGCATCCACCGCCAGCATCTGGCGCGGTTGCCGGGGGTGGGGCAGATGCAGTCAAGCTTTGCCCTGCGGACGGTGTTCAAGACGACGGCGTTGCCGGTTTAGAGCCTGTCAAGTAACGCGCGCGTGGGCCATGCGTCGGCGGGCAGGCCGAGGCGTTGTTGTTCGGCCTGCACCGCGGCACGGGTGCCTGCGCCGAGGATGCCGTCGATCTTGCCCACGTCATACCCGCGCGCGCGCAGTTTGGTTTGCAGCGCTTTCATCGCGTCCGACCCAAGTCCCGGTTCGGGATTGCCCGCGTCATAGACCGGCGCGCCTGCGAGCCGGGTGGCGAAATAGGCGGCGGTCAGGACGTAGGTAAAGCTTTGGTTCCATTCGAAGTACACGTCGAAGTTTGGATAGGCGAGGAAGGCCGGGCCGCGGCGGCCCTGTGGCAGGATCAGGGAGGCGGGCAGGTTGGCGAGCCGCCCCGAACGGGCGCGCACGCCGAGCGCTTGCCAGTCGGCGCTGGGTTTCTTGGTGGCGATGCCGCTTTGGCTCCAATCCATGTCGGCGGGCACTGTGACCTCTTGCAACCACGGCTCGCCCGCGCGCCAGCCGAGGTGTTGCAGCATCTTGCCCCCTGACAGCAACGCGTCGGCGGCGGAGGTTTTCAGGCGCACGGCGCCGTCGCCATCGCCGTCCACGCCGTTTTCGAGGATGTCGCGGGGCAACATCTGGACCATTCCGATCTCACCGGCCCATGCGCCGGTGGTATTGGCCGGGTCAAAATCGCCCTGGGCAAAAAGCTGCATGGCGGCAAAGACCTGCGGGCGGAACAGGGCGGGGCGGCGGCAATCATGGGCGAGTGTGACCAGCGCATTTGCGGTGTTGAAGTTGCCCTGAAACGCGCCGTAGTCGGTTTCGAAAGCCCAGAAGGCCAGCAGGACGTGGCGGTCAAGGCCGTAGTCGCGTTCGACACGGTCAAAGACGCGGGCGAACTGGCGCGCCTTGGCCCGGCCTGTGTCGATCCGGTTTTGCGAGATCAGGCGGCGGGAGAAGTCGATGAACGATTTTTGGAACACGCCCTGCGCGCGGTCGGCCTTGAGCACGGCGGGGTCCTGGCGCACGCCGCGCAGGAACGCGTCGGCGGTGGCGGCTTGGATGCCGAGGGTTGTGGCCTCGCGCGCGAGATCGGCCTTGAACTGGTTGAACGACCCGCCGCAGCTTTGGGCCAGCGCCGGGACGGCGGTCAGCAGCGACAGGGCTAAAGCCCCAAGATAACGCATGAAATCACTCCCAGGCCAAACAACGCCCCCCATGCTTTCCACACCAGTGCGCAGGCCCCGTCAATGTCTTTTGGGTCGAGGTCGCGTTTGCCGGCGGGGTTGACCCACGCGAGGTCCTGCATCTGGCCGTGATAGCTGCGCGGGCCGGAGAGGGCATAGTCGAGGCTGTGGGCCAGTGCCGCTTCGGGCCAGCCTGCGTTGGGGGACCGGTGCAGGGCGGCGTCGTGGCGGATGGCGGACCATGCGGCCATCCCGCCGCCCATGAGGGCGATAAGAATGGCGCTGAGGCGGGCGGGGATCCAGTTCAGCACATCGTCAAAGCGTGCGGCGGCCCAGCCAAACTGTTCGTGCCGTTCGGTGCGGTAGCCGATCATGCTGTCGGCGGTGTTGACGATCTTGTAGATCGCGATGCCGGGCAGTCCGGCCACGAGGAACCAGAAGGCGGGGGCGACCACACCGTCGCTGAAGTTTTCCGCGAGGCTTTCGATGCTCGCGCGGGCGATGCCGGGGGCGGGGGTGTCCGTCACGTCGCGGCCGACGATCATGGCGACGGCACGGCGCCCGTCGCCCAGCGATGTGCGCAACCCGCTTGCTACTGCGCGCACGTGGTCAACAAGCGACTTTTGCGCCAGAAGGATCGCGGCACAGAGTGCCGCGACGAGGCCGCCCGCTTGGCTGATAAGCCAGCCCAGCGTGCCCGCGACCGCGATCAGGATCAGCAGGGTGATCACCCCGGCGGCGCGGGCGGCGGGCGGGCGGTTCAGTGTTGTGTCGAGACGATCAACAAGACGCCCCATCAGCACTGCCGGGTGCGGTGCGCGCGACCAAAGCCAGCGCGGTTCACCCAAAACCGCGTCGAGAACCATCGCGACCGCAAATGTCAGCGCGAGGCTCACAGCGCAGCCTCGACCCTGTCCCAGGCAGAGGCGGGCGGCGGTCCGATGCGCAGCCATGTGTCGGAATAGGGAAAGATCCGGGTCCAGATGTGGTGGCGCGCCAGGCGGGCTTGCCACGCGCTGGCGTCGTCCACGGCGTAAAGCCGGAAGAGATCGGTGCCACCCGCGACGTCCGCGCCTGCCGCGGTAAAGAGCTGGTCGAGTCGGGTGGCGTCGGTTTGAAGCTGCGCGCGCTGGGCCATGGCCCAATCCGGATCGCTGAGCGCCTGAAGTCCGATGGCGAGAGCGGGACCCGAGACGGGCCAAGGTCCGAGCATTTGCGACAGTTGGTCAATGTGCGTCTGATTGCCAATGACAAAGCCAAGGCGCAGCCCCGCCAGCCCCCAGAACTTGCCAAAGCTTTTGAGCACCAGCGTGTGGCTGTCGGCGGCGTGCGCCACGAGGCTGCGGTTGGGCATCACGTCACAAAAGCTTTCGTCGATGATGCGCAGTGGGGCGGTGAGATCGGCCGCGGTCCAGACGCGACCGTCTGGATTGTTCGGGTGCACGATCACCTGCGCTGTCGGAGCCTCGTCGCTGACCTGCCAGCCTGCCGCTGCAAAGCTGGCCGCGTGCTCGTTATACGTGGGTGCGGGGATGCTAACCCGGCCGGCCGGGGCGAGGCGGGGGATTTGCGCGATCGCGGCAGAGAGACCCGGAACGGCGAGAATTGCGGCGCTGTCCGGGACGTTCCAGAACCGGCGAGCGGCGTGGATCAGCGCATCGCACGCGCCGGTGTCGGGCAGCGCGGTCCAGGCATTGCGGCGTGGCTGCGTAAACGGATAGGCGGCGGCGTTAATGCCGGTCGACAGGTCGATCCAGTCGTCGCGGGTGCCACCGAATCTGTGCACAGCGGCATCCAGTCCGCCGCCGTGATCGCGATCTGCGCAGGAATTGAGCATGTTGTGCTGTGTCCACCCTTGGCCGGCGATAATCCGCTAGACGTCGGGCGGATTGTCGCCCAAGCAAAGACATTCGCTTTACGCGTTAACGGATTGACCCTGATTATTAACCCTTTGTTAATCATTAGGATAGCATCTATCTGCCAGGGACTGAAGTTGGGTCGGTCCGGAGTTGCTATGAATGTTCTGATTGTTGAAAGCCGGCCAGAACTTGGGGAATTGTGGCGCGCGCATCTGAATCGGATGGGGATGTCCGTACATCAGTCGTCTGATCAGGCGAGCGCCATTGCATACCTCGAAGAACACGCGCCAGATATCATCTTGCTGGATCTGATCCTTGAAGATGGCAGTGCTCTTGCGGTTGCGGATTTCGCCAGTTACCGGCATCCAAACGCACGGGTGATCTTTGTCACCGACACGAGTTTCTTCTCGGACGGGTCGATCTTTGCCCATTCATCGAACGCGTGCGCGTTTATGCCCGCGGGCACGCGGCCAGAAGATCTGGCCGCGGTCGTCGAACACTACGCCGTCAACTGATCGCGCCCATGCGGCGCGCCATAATCGAGCACCGGGTTGATCGGGATGATCCGGTGCGGATTGATGCTTTCGTGGCTGTAGTGATAGTGGCGCACGATGTGGGCCATGTTTACCGTCTGCGCCACGCCGGGCACCTGGTAGAGGTCGCGGGTGTAGGCCCAGAGGTGCGGAAAATCGACCAGACGCCGCCGGTTGCATTTGAAGTGCAGGTGGTAGACCGGATCAAACCGCACCAGAGTCGTGAACAGGCGCCAGTCGGCCTCGGTCAACGTGTCACCCATCAGGTAGCGTTGGTTTGACAGCCTATCCTCGAGCCAATCCATCGTATCAAAGAGCGGGGTCACCGCGGTGTCATACGCCTCTTGCGTGGTGGCAAAGCCGGATTTGTAAACACCGTTGTTGAACGTGTCGTAGATGCGGTCATTCACCGGCGCGATGGCGTCGCGCAGCGCTTTGGGCCAGTAATCATCGGTATTGCCGGTGATGTCGTCGAAGGCCGCATTGAACATGCGGATGATCTCGGAGCTTTCGTTGCTCACGATCGTTTCGCGGTCTTTGTCCCAAAGGATCGGCACGGTTACCCGGCCCGTCATGTCAGGTTGCGCGCGCAGGTAAATGTCGCGGGCAAAAGGCAGGCCGTAAAGCGTGTCGCCCGTTGCACCATCCGCGTCCGTTCCGAACGTCCAGCCGTCGCCCAACATGTCGGGATGAACGGCGGAGACAGTGATGTGATCTGTCAGCCCCTTGAGTGCGCGAAAGATAAGCGTTCGGTGTGCCCATGGGCACGCATAGGAAACGTAAAGATGGTAACGCCCCGATGCCGCGGCAAAGCCATCCGAGCCGGACGGTCCCGCGCTGCCATCAGCCGTGATCCAGTTGCGAAACTTGGCCTCGGCCCGTTTGAACGCCCCGCCGGTTGATTTGGTGTCGTACCAGTTGTCCTGCCATTTTCCGTCCACCAGCAAGCCCATGTTTCGTCTCCTGTGCCGTGTTGCGCCAGAGGTAGCCGGTGGATGCGCCTGTGTCAGCCAGCGCAGGCGCGCAGCGGCCATGCATCAGCGCACCAGCCGCAATAAATCAACGCAAGCCGCTGAAATTTAACTTTACTTCAATGGGGTTTGTATCATTTTGTCGCAGGTTAAAGAAGGACGCTGCCATGTCGACATTCGTTCCGAAGGAAGTGCAAGCCGGTCTTGACCGGGCGCGGGTTGCCACCGCGAAAAAAGTCGCGCGGTTGTGCGTCGTGTCCGGAAGCGCCAGCTTTCCGGTTCTGCGCAAATGGGACACGGGCTTTGCGCTCGAGGCTGCTGACGCGCCACATCTGCGCGGTTTTGTCGATTTGTACGACGGGGCGGTCCACCTGTTCCGCTGCCTGATCGTCGCATCCGAGGAGGATGCGGGCGAGATGCGTTATGATTTCAAACGGATGACAGCGGTGAGTGATCGCGCAGCACTGGATTTTGAACGTGCGCCTGACTTGCCGGCGGCGCTGATTGAAAAACGGGCCACTCCCTGAGCTTTCCTTGACGTTCATGTGAGCGCGCTGTTGCGGGGCTGGTAGTATTGCCACCCGATGCTAGGTTACCGTCCTGAAGTAACCGCCAAGGTCGATCATGCCCCGTATTATTGCCGCACTTGTTCTGCTCGGATGTCTCGCCGCCTGCGATGAGGTGGTCACGACGGCACCGGCCAGTTCCCAGCAGCCTGTGGCCAACACCCAACCCGTTGACGAGTTGCGCACCCGACAGGACGCGCAGCGCGCTTTTGCGCAGGTGGTGCGCCGGGTGGAACCGGTCGCCGAACGCATGTGTTCGGAGCGGACCCGCGGTGTAGATTGCGATTTCCGAATCGTGGTGGACGACCGCCCGCGGCTGCCTGCCAACGCCTATCAGACACTGGACGAGAACGAGCGCCCGATCATCGCCTTTACCGTCGCGCTGATCGAAGATGCACGTAATGAGGACGAGCTGGCCTTTGTCATGAGCCACGAAGCTGCGCACCACATTCGCGGTCACATCGCGCGGCAACAGCAGAATGCGGCCGTGGGGGCAGGTATCTTTGCCGGGCTGGCGCGGGCCACCGGCGGCGGCGTTGACGCGGTGGAGGCTGCGACGCGGCTTGGCGCGAATGTCGGGGCGCGCAGTTATTCCAAGGAATTCGAGCTGGAGGCAGACGCGCTGGGCACAGTCATCACGGATCGTGCGGGCTATGATCCTCTGCGCGGCGCGGAGTTTTTCAATCGCATCCCGGATCCGGGCAACCGGTTCCTTGGCACGCACCCGCCGAATGCCCAGCGGATTGAAACGGTGCGACGCGTGGCCCGCGGCCTGTAGCACTGTGCAGATAGTGCAGCGAGGCGGCTGCAGGGTGAGAGATTGGACATCGACCCAAGCGGGGCTCGTTGCGGCTGCTTCCTTCCGGATCTGACCGGGTTGGCGAGGCGCTTGCCCGCGCCAACCTCTCACCGGGTGATATAGGCCGGAGTGTGTTGCCTTGCAAGCGGTCAGAGGGTCACTGCGACCTTGAGAAAGCCAGCGGACGTCAGGCCCATCGGTTCAGGATCGAAGCGGGCAATGTCATCCAGATGCGCCTCGGCCCGGGGACTGGTTTCGATGGTGACACGTTGGTGCAGATCAGGCGCGAACTGCCAGACCGATGGTTGCACGCCAGCATTGGCTGCGCCGAGCGTCATAACCAGCGCATCCGACAGCGCAATGTCGGTTTGCACGGCAGCGTCGGGCCCTGTGCCGGGAAAGCCACCGCCCCCGGCCGCGCGGTAACTGGTCATCGCAACCAGAAATACGTCGTCATCGCGCAGGTCCTGACCGTCATAGCGCAGTGACGTGATGCGTGCGCCGGTCGGGGCGGAGGGGTCTATGGTGGTTTCCAGGCCGTGCAGCATGTCAAAGTTGAACGCGGGTGAATGCGAAGAGACTAGCGTGTCCTTGCAGGCGTCATTGCCAGCGCCAAAGAATGCGGCGGACGTTTCGGCGTAACGGCGCAACGTGGTGCCGTTCATACGCTGGGCCCAGATGGAATTGAGATAGGGTGAGATCATGGTGACGTGGCGCCGGCGCAGCGGTCCGGTCGGTATGTCGACATAATTGCGTGGCCCGGCCCGGCCGCCTGCCGCGAGCGGGGCGACGGCGGCGAGGATTGGCACATCGCTGTATTCTGCCGGTGCGGCATGCGCGACGGTGTCGCGCATGGCCTGCGCCACCAGCGCGTCAACCCCGCCCGACTGCACCATCGCGAAATAGCTGTGCAGCGGGTCCAAGGCGGTGCCGACGATCTCTTCGGTGACGTCGCGGGTGCGGGCCAAGCATGGGGCGCTGATCTGCGTGATCGTCGCGCTGGGTGCGGCGTCGGTGGCGTGCAGCAGCTTGCTGTTATGCGCGGTCACATGCCAGCCATTGGCGTTATGTGCCAGCGTCAGGTCGATCTGTCCCAGACAATCAGCCGCAAATCCGGGCATGACTGCGGGGACACCGGCCAGTGTTTCACCCTGACGCGTGGGAAAGCGTTCGTGGGTATGGCCGAGGATCATCGCGTCAATGCCAGGAACCTGCTGGGCGACGGTGCTGGCAAAGTTCTCTTCTGATCCATCCGGGCCAATTCCGCTGTGGCAGAGCAGGACGATCACGTCCGACAGGGGTCGCAGCGCGGTCACCGCCGCGCGCGCCGCAGCCACGCCCGGCGCAAAGTCGATCTGTCCCGAAAGAACGCCATGGTTCCAGACCACCGTCTGAGGCGGCAGGACCGAGGTCAGGCCAAGGCGCAGTGGCGGTGCGCTGGCCACCAGCGGCACGTTGATCACGGTGTGCGAGACCACGTGGCTCAGTGGACGATCGGGACTGGCGCTGAGCACGGGGCAAGGCGATTGGGCGCAAATCTCGGCCAGCGGGCCTAGACCGTAGTCGAAATCGTGATTGCCAAGGCCGACGGCCGTGTACCCCAGCGCGTCGAGCAGTTTGGGCCAGGGATGATCGGCGCGCATGTCGGGTTCCATCGCGATATCGGCAGCAGGCGTGCCCTGCAGCGCGTCTCCGTTATCGAGCAGCACGCAAGCGCCCGGGGCGGAAGCGCGGGCCGCGGCGATGACATTTGCCAGGCGCGCCAAGCCTCTGGTGCGGTCGGTGTCGTCGGTGCGCGCGTCCCAGCCGGTGAGATGCATGTGCACGTCGCTGGTGCCAAGAAGGCGCAGCGCAGCGACACGTGTCTGGTGGGCTGACGGTTCATCCATAGGGTGTATGGTGGAAGTCTTGTCCGGCGGTTCAAGCGGATTTTGGTCTGCTCCGGTGCAAAGATCGGACGCAGCGTGCTGCCATTGCGCCTGTGCCACACCCGTGGCATCCGTCGCGCAAATCACAAACAGGCGGAGACGGCGATGCGGCATGCGGAATCGGTGACATTCGGGGGTTCGGGACTGGACCGGGTGGGTGAGTTGCGTGCGGATTCTGCCGGGCTTGCCGCTGCCCAGGCCGACCCGAAAGCGCGCGCGATCGCGCTTTGGCGTGGCAAACCGCTGATCGACCGTGCGCGCCCGGCGCATCTTTTGCGTTTGCCGATGGATCACCCCGTTTTTGCACATGCCGCAGAGGCGCCACTGTTCTTGGGGCGAGAAGATGGGGCACCGTGCTTTGCGTTTGACGTGTCACCCTGGGATCCGCCAGGACCCGAAGACGGCAGTTTGGGCCAGTTTCTGGACCCGTCCGAGCAGCAGTTCCCGGGCATGGGCGAGACACAGGTTTTTGCCGAATTGCGTCGGATCATGACCTGGTTGTCGGCGCGCGATGCAGAACTGGCGGCGAGCGCGCGGGCATTGGTCGAATGGCATCGCATCCATCCCTATTGCGCGCGATGCGGGTCGAAATCCGTGCTGGCGCAGGGCGGTTGGCAGCGCACCTGCCCCTCGTGCGGTGCGTCGCATTTTCCGCGCACCGATCCGGTCGTCATCATGTTGATCACGCAGGGCAATTCGGTGCTGATGGGGCGCAGCCCGCATTTTCCGCAGGGTATGTATTCGCTGCTGGCAGGCTTTGTCGAACCGGGAGAGACAATCGAGGCGGCTGTACGGCGCGAGGTGTTCGAAGAGGCAGGCGTGCGCGTTGGCGCGGTCACCTATCTGGCAAGCCAGCCCTGGCCATTTCCAGCTTCATTGATGATCGGGTGCGCCGGTGCGGCGACCAGCCAAGAGATCACAATTGACCCCGCCGAGATCGAGGATGCGCGCTGGATCTCGCGAGAGGAAATGGTCGACATTTCCGCTGGCACGCACCCCACGATCCTGTCCGCTCGCAAAGGGGCCATCGCGCATTTTCTGATCGAGAACTGGCTTGCGGATTCGCTCGAATAGGTAGAAACAGTTTCGAAAACCAAGAGGCGAGCAAGCCAGATGAAGTTCTCCACCAAAGAAGATGTCGCGGCGCCCATCGATGAGGTGTTCAAGGCGCTCAGCGATTTTGAAAGCTTTGAGCGGCAGGCGATGCGTCGTGGTGCGGATGTGCAGCGTGTGGACCAAGGCATCGGTCTGTGTGAGGGGGCCACGTGGAAAGTCGCGTTTTCCATGCGGGGGCGGCGGCGCAATCTGGATTTGATGCTCGACCGGTTCGAGGCACCGAACGAGATGCTCTTTGTCGCGAAGTCGCAGGGGATGGACGCGGTGTTCACCATCGAATTGCTGGCGCTGTCGCGCAGTCGCACTAGGATGGCCGTGGCGCTGGAAATGACTCCGCTGAACCTGGCGGCGCGTTTGCTGATCCAATCGCTGAAGCTGGCCAAGACCAACCTGACCAAACGCTTCAAGCTGCGCGTGGCCGAATATGCCAAGCAGATCGAGGACCGGTTGGGCCAGGCCTGAACGTCGGTCCTAATCGCGCCCTGCGGCGGCGGGATAGACCCCCAGAATATCCAGCCGATTGGTGAAGTATTCCAATTCTTCCAGCGCGCGGGCCACGGCCGGGTCGTCGGGATGTCCTTCGATATCGGCATAGAACTGGGTCGCCGTGAACGCGCCGCCCACCATGTAGCTTTCCAGCTTGGTCATGTTCACGCCGTTGGTGGCAAAGCCGCCCATGGCCTTGTAAAGCGCCGCGGGGATGTTGCGCACCTCAAAGACAAACGTGGTGATCATGGTTTCACCGCGCACGGCCGTGTCCGGTGTTGGGGACATCAACAAAAAGCGCGTCGTGTTGTGACCCTGATCCTCGATATCGCGGGCGAGTATTTCCAGACCGTGAATATCCGCAGCCACGGCGGAGGCCAGCGCGCCCACGCCCATTTCCGCGCCTTCCGCGATGTCGCGCGCCGCGCCAGCGCTGTCAGCCGCAGCCGAGGCCGAAATCCCGTGGGCATCCAGAAACGCGCGGGCCTGCGGGATCAGCACCATGTGTGCGCGCACATGCTTGATGGTATCAAGCGATTGGTCCGGCATGGCCATCAGCGCGATGCGTACCCGCACGAACGCCTCGTCCACGATGTGCAGACCGCTTTCAGGCAGGAGCCGGTGAATATCCGCCACGCGGCCATAAGTGGTGTTTTCCACGGGCAACATGGCCATATCGGCCTGCCCGGATTTGACCGCTTCGATGACGTCTTCGAATGCGTGGCACGGCACCGGCGTGGCATCGGCGCGGGCCTTGAGCACCGCTTCGTGGCCATAAGCGCCCAAGTCTCCCTGAAAAGCGATCCGTTCGGGCATAACATTATCCTTTTGTTTTGCTTTTGAACGCTACGAAAGGGCGTTTGGTCGCGGTTCCTACACCTTGCCCGAGGGCAGGGGAAGCGCTAGACGTGCGCCCGGAACCGCAACTGTAGCCACGGAATCAAAGCCTCATGCTCGACACCATGACCCTCACCAAAGCATCCGCCTCGCTATGCATGGCGATGCTGCTGTTTCTTTTCGGCGGTTGGGCGGCGGAAACGCTGTATCATGTCGAAAGCCATGGCGAGCAGGCCTATGTCATCGACACGGGCGAGGAAGAAGTGGTCGAGGAAGTGGTAGAAGTGGCATTCGCCGATGTGTTTGCAGCCGCCGATGCGGGCGCGGGGGCGAAGATCTGGCGCCAGTGCAGCGCCTGTCACAAGCTTGAGCCGGGCGCAAATGGAACCGGCCCGTACCTGCACAACGTGGTGGGTCGCGATGTCGGCGCCGCCGAAGGGTACAGCGGATATTCCGGCGCATTGTCCGAAGTTGCCGACGTCTGGTCGCCCGAGAACTTGAACGGGTTTCTCGAAAACCCGAGCGAATACGCGCCCGGCACGTCCATGGCGTATCGCGGCATCAAGAATGTCGAAGATCGCGCCAATCTGATCGCATATTTGCAAACCAACGGCGAATAGTCTGCCTAACAGACCGTGCTTGCCGCCGCGTGACCCCGGTTACGCGGCGTTTTTGCGCGCGCAGCAGGCGTGGTTAACGCAACAGTAAACACGATTGCGTAAGTTTGGCGTGTAAACCGGTCGCCAAAGGCCGATTGCATATTGGCGCGGCGCAAATTTACCTTAGGTTTCACAACAGACCTGACATGGCCTCTAAAAAGGAGACCCCGATGCACCAGCGCCGTCGCCCCGCCCGAACCGCCACCCGTGCCGAAGCAATACGGCGCCGATGGGAGATCGGGGCGCTCACGTTGCTGGTCACCGGGCTGCTGGCGCTCGGCACGTCGCTGCGCGCCGACGGACACGAGACGATCATTCAAAGCCATGGTTATTCTTTTTACGGCGATCTGAAGTACCCGGCTGATTTCACGCATTTCGACTATGTGAACCCGGATGCACCCAAGGGTGGCGAGATTTCTCTGGGCGTGGTTGGCACCTTTGATTCGATGCACCCCTACAGCCGCAAGGGGCGCGCCGGTGCGCTGTCGTCGTCGATCTATGAAAGCCTGCTGGGCGAGGGTGTAAACGGCACCTCGGCGCCCGCGGATGTCTATGGCGAGAGTTACTGCCTGCTGTGCGAGCGCCTGGAATATGACGAGGGCAAGAACTGGGTCATCTTTTACATGCGTCCCGAGGCACGATTTTCCGACGGCTCGCCGGTCACCGCGCATGACATCGCGTTTTCGCACAACCTGCTGTTGGACGAAGGCTTGAAATCTTATGCCGACGCCGTGCGCAAACGCATCCCCAAGGTTGAAGTTCTCGATGATCACACCATCAAGTTCTATTTTACCGAAGGGATTTCGCGCCGTTCGCTGATTGACCAGGTGGGCTTTGTGCCTGCGTGGTCGAAGAAATGGTACGAGGAAACCGGCGCCGGTCTGGATGAGAGCCGATTGGAGATCTCGCCCGGCTCTGGTCCGTATTTGGTGGCGGATGTCGATGTGAACCGCCGGATCGTCTACGAGCGCAACCCGGACTACTGGGCCAAAGACCTGCCGTTCAACGTGGGCCGCAACAACTTTGACAGCATCCGGATCGAGTATTTCGGCGATGCCGAGGCCGCGTTTGTCGGGTTTCTGGCGGGCGAATTCACGTACCGCACCGAGGGCGACAGCAAGAAATGGGCGACCGGTTACACCGGCCCCAAGGTCGACAGCGGCGCGATCCGGACTGTGGAACTTCCTGACGGCTCGCCTCCCACACCGTCAGGGATCGTGTTCAATCTCGGGTCGGAGCAACTGAAGGACAAGCGTGTGCGCGAGGCCGTCGCGCTGGCCTACAATTTCGAGTGGACAAACGCATCGCTGCAATACGGTCTGTTCCAGCAACGCGCATCGTTCACGCAGGACACACCGCTGATGGCCACGGGCGTGCCCGAAGGCGCGGAAAAGGCATTCTTCGAAGGTCTGGGCGACGTCGTCCCGGCCGATCTGTTTACCACCGAGGCGCGCACACCGCACAGCTCGAACGAGGCGCGGCTGTTTGACCGGCGCAATGCGCGCACGGCAATGGCCCTGCTGGACGAAGCGGGCTGGGGGGTCGGGGATGACGGCATCCGCCGCAACGCAGCAGGTGAGGTGTTGTCGCTGAACTTCCTGTTCAATTCATCGTCGGGTGACACGCTGACGGGCGTGGCCGAGAATTTCGTGTCCAACGTCAAGAAGCTGGGCATCGACATCACCCTCGAGAAGGTGGACCCGTCGCAATACACCAGCCGTGAGCGGGACCGCGACTATGACCTTGTCTTTGATGGTTATGCCGCGTTTCTGGGAACCGGGACGGGCCTGATGCAACGCTATGGATCCGAGGCAGCGGAGTTTTCGCTGTTCAACCCGGCGGGGCTGGCCAGCCCACTGGTCGACGCGATCATCGAAGCGTCGCTGAACGCCGAAACCCGCGAGGAGGAGCACGCGTCGCTCATGGCACTGGACCGGGCCCTGCGGTACGAGTTCATCATGATCCCGGTGTGGTACAAACCCAACCACTGGGTCGCCTATTATGACAAGTTCGAATACCCGGAAACGATCCCGCCTTACGCGCTGGGGCAGCTGGACTTCTGGTGGTACAACGCGGACAAGGCCGAGGCGCTGAAAGCGTCCGGCGCGCTGAGGTAAACCTTTGGGCCCCTACATCATCAGGCGGCTGCTCTTGGTCATTCCGACCTTGCTGGGCATCCTGCTGGTCAACTTCACGCTCACCCAGTTTGTGCCGGGCGGCCCTGTGGAACAGGCCATTGCCCGTGCGCAGGGGGGTGGCGACGTGTTCGGCGGTTTTGCCGGGGGCAACAACGATGCGGGCGTGCAGGAACTGGGCGCCGAGGAACTGAACACCGCGTCCGACAGCACCTATGTCGGCGCGCGCGGGCTGCCGCCGGAGTTCATCGCAGAACTTGAGGCCGAGTTCGGGTTCGACAAACCGCCGGTCCAGCGGTTCCTGCTGATGGTCTGGAACTATGCCCGGTTCGATTTCGGCGAAAGCTATTTCCGATCTATCGGGGTCATCGACCTGATTATCGAAAAGCTGCCCGTGTCGATAACGCTGGGTCTGTGGTCGACTGTCATTGCCTATGTGGTGTCGATCCCGCTGGGCATACGAAAGGCGGTGCGAGACGGCACGCCGTTTGACACCTGGACTTCGGGCGCGATCATCGCGGCCTATGCGATCCCGGGGTTCCTGTTTGCGATCCTGCTGCTGGTGCTGTTCGCGGGGGGCAGTTATTTCCAGATCTTTCCGCTGCGGGGCCTTACGTCCGACAACTGGGACGAACTGACCGCGTGGGGCAAGGTGGCGGATTATTTCTGGCACATCACGCTGCCGGTGCTGGCGGGCACCATCGGCGCCTTTGCCACGCTGACGCTGCTGACCAAGAACAGCTTTCTCGACGAGATCAAGAAGCTCTATGTCATGACCGCCCGCGCCAAGGGGCTGAGCGAACGGCGGGTGCTATACGGGCATGTGTTTCGCAATGCGATGCTGATTGTTATCTCGGGCTTTCCGGCTGTGTTCATCTCGGTGTTTTTTGGCGGATCGCTGATCATCGAGACGATCTTCAGCCTTGATGGTCTGGGCCGGCTCGGGTTCGAGGCGGCCGTGGCGCGGGATTATCCGATCGTGTTTGGCACGCTCTATATCTTTGGCCTGATGGGGCTTCTGGTGGGGATCCTGACCGACATATGCTATGTTCTGGTCGACCCGCGGATTGATTTCGAGCGGAGGGAAGGCTGATGGACAAGCACACCAGCCAGCCGCTGTCTGACGCGCGTACTGTAACCGACTACCAGACGCCGCCCGGTCATACGGCGCCGGTCGTTCCGGAACCCGCTCGCAAACGGCTGCATTTGTCGCCTTTGAACCGGCGGCGGTGGTCAAGTTTCAAAAAGAACAAACGCGCCTATTGGAGCCTGTGGATCTTTGGCATCCTGTTCGGTCTCAGCCTTTTTGCAGAGTTCATCGCCTATGACAAACCGATCCTCGTACGTTACGAGGGCGCGTTTTATACCCCGATCTGGAACTTTTATCCCGAAACCGCCTTTGGTGGCGATTTCCAGACCGAAGCGGCCTATCGCGACCCGGAGGTACGATGTCTGATTGCAAGCGGTGGGCTTGATGCCTGTTTCGACGATCCCGAAGCGGTGATCGAAGACAGCCGCGATGGCGTGGTCGATGGCCAGGATATCAATCGCGGCTGGGCGATCTGGCCGCTGATCCCCTACAGTTTCGATACCGCTGTCGACCGGCCCGGTGCGGCGCCTTTGCCGCCCAACTCCGAGAACCTGCTTGGCACCGACGGGACCAAACGCGACGTGCTTGCCCGCGTGATCCATGGCTTTCGCCTTTCGGTGTTGTTCACGCTTATCGTGACGGGCGCGTCAGCGGTGATCGGCATTATCGCAGGCGCGGTGCAGGGCTATTTCGGTGGGCGCACGGACCTGATTTTCCAGAGGGTGATCGAGATCTGGTCAGCGACACCGTATCTTTATGTGATCATCATCCTTTTCGCCATCCTCGGGCGCAGTTTCTGGCTTTTGGTGTTCCTCATGGTGCTGTTCGGCTGGACTGGTCTGGTTGGCGTTGTGCGCGCCGAATTCCTTCGGGCGCGCAACCTTGAATACGTGCGCGCCGCCCGTGCACTGGGCGTAAGCAACATCACCATCATGTTCCGCCACATGCTGCCCAACGCGATGGTCGCGACGCTGACCATGCTGCCGTTTATCATCACCGGCACGATTGCGGCGCTCGCCTCGCTGGATTTTCTGGGCTTTGGCCTGCCGTCCTCGGCCCCGAGCCTTGGTGAACTGACGCTGCAGGCCAAACAGAACCTGCAGGCACCGTGGCTCGCATTCACGGCTTTTACCGTGTTTGCGGTGATGCTGAGCCTGCTGATCTTCATCTTCGAAGGCGTCCGCGACGCGTTCGACCCGCGAAAGACCTTCTCGTGACGGCCCTTCTGAATGTCGAGAACCTGTGCGTGTCGTTCACGCAGGATGGCCATGTCACCGAAGCGGTGCGCGGCGTGTCGTTCTCTGTCGACCGGGGCGAGACAGTCGCGCTGGTGGGCGAATCCGGGTCGGGCAAGTCGGTGTCGGCACTGTCGACCGTGTCGCTGCTGGGTGACAGCGCGATGGTCAGCGGATCGGTCACCTATGACGGGACCGAGATGATCGGCGCAGATGATCGCACCCTGCGCCGGGTGCGTGGCAACGACATTTCGTTCATCTTTCAGGAGCCGATGACCTCGCTCAACCCGCTGCACACGATTGAAAAGCAGTTGGGCGAAAGCCTGGCCTTGCATCAGGGCATCCTGGGAGAGGACGCGCGGGGCCGCATCCTTGAGCTGATGAACAAGGTGGGCATTCGCGACGCCGAAACGCGCCTTTCATCGTATCCCCACCAGCTTTCAGGCGGGCAACGTCAGCGCGTGATGATCGCCATGGCACTTGCGAACAAGCCGGACATCCTGATCGCCGATGAGCCGACCACGGCGCTTGACGTGACAATCCAGGCACAGATTCTGGACCTTCTGGCCGAACTCAAGGCGAGCGAAGGCATGGGCCTTTTGTTTATCACGCATGATTTGGGCATCGTGCGCCGCATCGCAGATCGGGTCTGCGTGATGCAAAATGGCGAGATCGTGGAAAGCGGCATGACAGCCGACATCTTTGATGCACCGCAACACCCGTACACACAAAAGCTGCTGAGTGCCGAGCCAACCGGCGCGCCAATGCCCGTCGCGGGCGATGCACCGGTCGTGGCGCATACCGAAAACCTCAAAATCTGGTTCCCGATTCAGGCGGGTCTGCTGCGTCGCACCGTGGGCCACATCAAGGCGGTCAACGACGCAAGCCTGGAAGTGCGGGCTGGTGAAACGGTCGGCATTGTGGGCGAAAGCGGGTCAGGCAAAACGACACTGGCGCTCGCGATTATGCGGCTGATCAAATCCGAGGGCCGGGTGGTCTACATGGGGCAGGACATCCGCAACTGGTCGGTGCGGCAACTGCGCAACCTGCGCAAGGACATGCAGATTGTCTTTCAGGATCCGTTTGGGTCATTGTCTCCGCGCATGACAGCGATGCAGATCATCGCCGAGGGGCTGGGCGTGCATGGCGTCGATGATGGCCGCCCGGTGCGCGTGGTCGTGGCCGAGGTTATGGCCGAAGTGGGTCTGGACCCCGCCACCATGGACCGTTACCCGCACGAATTTTCTGGTGGCCAGCGTCAGCGCATCGCCATTGCCCGCGCCATGGTCCTGCGGCCCAAACTGGTGGTGCTGGATGAACCGACCTCGGCACTGGACATGACCGTGCAGGTGCAAATCGTCGATCTGCTGCGCGGGTTGCAAGAAAAATACGGGCTGGCGTTCTTGTTCATCAGTCATGATCTGAAGGTGGTGCGCGCCATGTCGCACAAGGTTTTGGTGATGAAGCAGGGCGACGTTGTCGAACAAGGCAGCGCCGAGGATCTGTTTGAGCGGCCACAGACAGAATATACACGCCTGCTGCTTCAAGCGGCGCACTAGGCCAGCATCGCGCCGATCATTGCCACAAGCGCGGCCACGTGGATCAGCATGATCGCGCGGTCTCGCCAGTGGAGGCCGACGACGAACCAGCCGATGATGCCTATGAAAAAGCAATAAAGATTGACCGGTGTGGCATCCATTGCGGTGGCGCCGTACCCGACGACTTGCGCAATCGACGCCACCCATTTGATGGCATCAATCAGGTGCGCCCGTTGCGCGACCTGCATCAAAGCCGATCGGGGTTGATGCAACGCGTTTGCCGCTGGAACCAGCCGCGTCGGCGCTCTGGTTTGACCTTGATGCACGGGGCCTCAATGTGGTCGAGACGGGACGCAGTCATGAAAGTTCTGGCATAAACGTCGAACATGACAATCACTCCTTTAATGCAGTCATGCAAAGCATATTGACGAGACAGGCTGAAATCGCCATTCAATTGGATTGCTGATATGTAAGCCTTGATTACGAATGAACCTGCGCGATCTTCCCCCTCTGGCTGCTTTGCGTGCCTTTGCTGCTTATGTGGTTACCGGGCATGTGGCCGATGCGGGTGCCGCTCTTGGCGTCAGTCATGCGGCGGTCAGCCAGCAACTCAAACAGCTAGAGGCGCATTTGGGCGTGGCGCTGCTGGACCGGTCGGCGCGGACGATGCAACTGACAGCAGATGGCGAGATTCTCGCCCAAGGGTGTCGCGAGGGGTTCGGCGCTATCGGGCGTGCCGTAGATCTGGTGACCGGGACCGAAGCTGCCCGGCCGCTGCATATCTCACCCACACCCAGCTTTGCCGCCGCATGGTTGATGCCGCGCCTGCCCGAGTTCCGCGCGTCCCATCCTGCCACTGACATCATCCTGAACCCCACGGCCGAACAGATGGACCCGACCGCCGGAGCGTTGGATTTGTCCATTCGATACGGTCAGGGGCCCTGGCACGGGTATGAAAGCCGATTGCTGATTGCGACGCCCATGGTGGTGGTCGCAGCACCGCGCCTTGTTGGCGGCCAACCGGTCCGCAGCGCCGAAGACCTGAGCCATTTGCCATGGCTCGAAGAGGTGGGGACCACCGAGGGCACCACATGGTTGACCAAACGGGGTATTGCCGCGGGCGTACAAGGCCCGCTGACACAGGTTCCCGGCAATCTCCTGTTGGATGGTGCGCGGGACGGGCAGGGGGTGGCCGTGACAGTGCGTCTGTTTGTCGAGGCGGACCTGAAGGCCAAACGACTGATGGTGATCGAAGAAGAGGATCGG
>JBCBAV010000050.1:0-24283 GCA_038532285.1 Pseudomonadota bacterium
TTGCGGTCAAAAATTGCCAGACCAATGGACAGTTGGCGCTCTTCAACCCGGCAATGGTCGATCTGACATCGCTTCCGGTGGAATTCCTGTCCGGGCGGCCCGAACTTCTCACCTTCTTTGACCGTTTGCGCGACAACCGCGTGATGCCGGAACCCAAGAACTACCGCACTTGGCGGCACGAGATAACCGACCTGATCACCGCTGCCTCTCAAACCAGCTACGAGGAAACCTGGACCCTGGATTCCGGCCAAACCTACAGGATCAGTGGCCGCCCGCACCCGGACGGTGCTGTGGCATTCCTGATCGAGGATATCACCGCTGAAATCTCACTCACCCGCAACTTCCGGGCGGAACTGGAACTGGGGCAGTCCATGATGGACAATTTCGACGACGCGCTCGCCGTGTTCTCGCCCACCAGCGTGCTGACCTTCTGCAACGCGTCCTTCCGCGCCCTGTGGCAGATGGACCCCGAGGCTAGCTTTGCCGACATCACGATCCACGATTGCCAGAAAACATGGCAGGACGCATGCGCACCCGACCCCGCCTTTGGTGACATCCGGGATTTTGTGCTGCGGCTTGGCGAACGGACGCGTTGGGAAACGGAACTGACGCATCTGAACGGCTACCGCCTGTCGGTGCTGGTATGCCCGATTGCAGCGGGCGCGACCATGGTCCGGTTTACCGTCATCACACCGACATCCGCGATACCTGCACCCGCATCGAGTTGACCGCTTGCAGTGGCGGCCATGGCGGGTAGTTTGGCGCCATGGTATCCGATCTTGCGCTGTTTCTGCCTGACCCCGAGGCGACTGACCGTTTAGGTATGGCCCTCGGGGCCACCCTGCGCGCCGGTGACGTGGTGTTGCTGTCAGGTGATGTGGGCGCAGGAAAAACCCATCTGGCACGCGCTTTGATCACATCGCTGCTCGAGATGCCCGAGGATATCCCCTCGCCCACTTTCACCCTGGTCCAGACCTATGACACGCGCAGCGGCGTTCTGTGGCATGCCGATCTGTATCGCCTCGCAGATACGTCCGAGATCGAGGAACTCGGCCTGACCGAAGCCTTTGACACAGCGATGTGCCTGATCGAATGGCCAGACCGGTTGGGGGACGTGCCAGCGGGCGCGCTGATGGTCCACTTGCAGCAACAGGCCGACGGACGGCAGGCCACGCTGTCATGGGACAGCGGCGCATGGGCCGAGCGGCTCGATGGGATAAACGCGCATGCCTGACCGCAACGCCAGTGCATTCCTTGGCCTGCACGGCTGGAATACGGCCGCACGCACCACTGTTGCCGGCGACGCCTCAAACCGCCGTTATGACCGGCTGACGACCGGTGACGGTGCGCGCGCGATCCTGATGGACGCCCCACCGGCCAAGGGCGAGGATGTTCGCCCGTTCATTGCCGTCACTGGTCTTTTGCGCGCACAGGGGCTGTCGGCACCGCGCATCCTTGCCGCGGATACCGACGCCGGGTTCCTCCTGCTCGAAGATCTGGGCGATGACCTTTTTGCCCGTGTCATTGCGACCGATCCTTCGCTGGAACAAACGCTATATGCCGCGGCCACTGATGTGCTGATCCATCTGCACCGCGCACCGCCGCCCGACCTGCCGCCCTATGATGCCGCCACGATGACCCCGCTCGCCGCGCTGGCCTTTGACTGGTACGGCGCAGGCGCCTCCGACCAGTCGCTCACGCAGGCCAAAGCGAAGTTCGAGGCTGCCTGCGCCGCAGCACTGGGCCCGCTGGATGGTCACCTGACGGCGCTGATCCAGCGCGACTATCACGCGGAAAACCTGCTCTGGCTGCCCGATCGCGACGGTGTCGCGCGGGTCGGCTTGCTTGACTATCAGGACGCGATGCGCGGACACCCTGCCTACGATCTTGTGTCGATCCTGCAGGATGCCCGCCGCGATGTGTCGGGCGATATCGCTGACCAGATGATCACCCGCTATGTCACCGCAACCGGCACCGACCGCGCCGGGTTCGAGACCGCCTATGCCCTCTTGGGCATGCAACGCAACATGCGTATCATCGGTGTCTTTGCCCGGCTGTCGATGGCCTATGGCAAGCCGCACTACGTCGATCTGATCCCGCGGGTCTGGGACCACCTCATGACCAACCTGCGCCACCCCGCACTGGCTGACATTGCACCGCTGATCATTGGCCCGCTGCCCAGACCGACACCCGACATCCTGCACAATCTGCGGGACAAATGCGGGAGCGTGACGTTGTGACCCTGCCGCTGATGCTCTTTGCTGCCGGGTTCGGAACCCGGATGGGTGCGCTGACTGCCGACCGTCCCAAGCCCATGATTTCGGTGGCGGGTCGGCCGCTGATCGATCACGCGCTGGACGTGGCGGCGGACGCGGGCGTGACCCGAACCGTTGTCAACCTGCACTACCGGCCAGAGATGATCGAAGCGCACCTGGCCCAGCGCCCGGTCATCACCATCCGCGAAGACCCCGACATTCTCGAGACCGGCGGCGGCCTGCGCAATGCCCTGCCCCTGTTGGGGAAAAGCCCCGTGTTCACCTTGAACAGCGACGCAGTCTGGCGCGGCCCCAACCCGCTCACGCTGCTTGCTCAGGCGTGGGATCCGACGCGTATGGATGCGCTTTTGATGTGTGTGCCTGTCGCACAAACGCGCGGGTATGACGGCACGGGCGACTTTACCGTCGACGCATCGGGGCACATCACCCGCGGCCCGGGCCTTGTTTATTCCGGGGCTCAGATTACCAAAACCGATCGCTTGCAGACCGTGGCGACAGAGGCCTTTTCGCTCAATGTCATCTGGACCGCGATGCAGGCTGACCACCGCCTGTGCGGCCTGACCTATCCAGGTACGTGGTGTGACGTGGGACATCCGCGCGGCATCACCTTGGCCGAAGAGATGCTGGCGGATGTTTGACCCCTCGCCCACCCCGCGCGTCTTTGGCTGCGCCCCCGGCACTGATTTTCCCGCGGCCTTGATCGGCGGGCTCAGCGATCGGCTCAAGCACGCGCCGCCGGACGCGTGGGCCCGCACGACGATTTTCGTCAACAGCGCCCGCATGGCCCGGCGTGTCACCACACTGCTGCAGGACGGTCCGCCGCGGCTGCTGCCGCGCATCCGACTGCTGACCCATCTCGATGACCTGCTGCCTGACGGTCCCCTGCCCCCGGCGATCTCGCCGCTGCGGCGGCGGCTGGAACTGGCACCGCTGGTGGCCCGCCTGATTGATCAGGAACGCGATCTGGGGGCGCGCAATGCGGGGTTTGACCTTGCCGACAGCCTCGCCACCCTGATGGACGAAATGCAGGGCGAAGGCGTCAGCGCCGAAGACATCCTGTCGCTTGACGTGTCCGAACACTCCGAACACTGGGCCCGTGCGCAACGCTTCTTTGCCATCGCCAACGACTATGTCACGCGCATGGCCAGCGGCCCCGACGGCGAGGCACGGCAACGCCAGACAGTGCAAACCCTCGCATCGGCATGGGCTGCAAATCCACCGACCGCCCCGTTTCTCATTGCAGGTTCCACCGGATCCCGCGGCACAACGCAATTGTTGATGCAGGCAGTCGCGCGGCTGCCCCAAGGCGCACTGATCCTGCCGGGTTTCGACTTTGACACGCCTGCCAGTGTCTGGGACCAACTCACCGCGCCTCTGCGCGACCCCGGCCTGACACGGGAAGAAGACCACCCGCAGTTTCGCTTTGCCCAACTCATGCACCAGATGGACCTGACCCATGCGGACATAACGGCATGGTCCGGCGCCACCCCTTCGCCCGAACGCAACGCCGTCGTTTCTCTTGCCCTGCGGCCGGCGCCCATCACCGATGCCTGGCGTAGTGAGGGGCCGAATCTTGTTGGCAAACTGCCCGCGGCTACCGCCAAAGTGACGCTGATCGAGGCCGAAACCACCCGCGCCGAGGCGACCGCCATCGCCCTGCGCCTGCGGCACGCCGCCGAAACCGGGGAAAAGGCCGCGCTGGTGACGCCCGACCGGATGCTCACCCGACAGGTAACCGCGGCTCTTGCCCGCTGGAATATACGCCCCGATGACAGCGCCGGCATCCCGCTCCACCTTTCACCGCCGGGCAGGTACCTGCGCCACATCGCTGACCTGATGCGCCAACCGCTGGATGCCGAGGCGCTGATCACGCTGCTGAAACACCCGCTGACCCACTCGGGCGGCGGGCGCGCGGCGCATCAACTCAATACACAGCGTCTCGAATTGCGCATGCGCCGCGATGGTTTGCCTTATCCCAACGCTGAAAACCTGCGCGCCACTGCGACCAAGGCCGCGCCGCAGGATGACACGGGCGAAATGGCGGACTGGGCGGACTGGATCGGCGCGACGCTGCAGGGCGCGCACGACAGTCGTGTCAAACCGCTCGGCGACTGGATTGCCGCGCATCTGGTTCTGGCGGAAACACTCGCGAACGGGCCTGCACCCACGGGCCCGTCCGAGCTGTGGCAGCAGGACGCGGGCGAGGCAGCACAGGCCATAACCGCCAAATTAGAGACTGAATCGCCCCATGGTGGCGAGATGTCGGCCTATGAATATGCCGCGCTGGTCAGCAGCGTTCTGGCCGGTGGCGAAGTGCGCAATGCCGACACACCCTATCCGGGCATCATGATCTGGGGCACACTGGAGGCGCGCGTGCAGGGCGCTGATCTGGTGATCCTTGCAGGTCTGAACGATGGCACATGGCCCGAGGCCCCGCCGCCCGACCCGTGGCTGAACCGCAAGATGCGCGCAGAGGCGGGTTTGCTGTTGCCGGAGCGGCGCATTGGTCTGTCGGCACATGACTTTCAACAGGCCATCGCAGCACCCGAGGTTTGGCTGACCCGCGCGATCCGCTCGGATGACGCTGAAACCGTGCCATCGCGCTGGATCAACCGTCTTCGCAATCTGATCACCGGGCTTGAGGGCGGTGCCGATAGCTGGGAAGCGATGCAAAAGCGCGGTGCCAAATGGTTGGCCCAGGCTGGCGTTCTGGACCACGCGCCGCCGGTTGCCCGCGCGTCGCGCCCGGCCCCACAACCCCCGGTCGCCGCCCGCCCACGCAAGCTGTCCGTGACTGAAATACAGACCCTAATAAGGGATCCTTTCGCGATATATGCAAAACACGTGCTCCGATTGCGTGCGCTCAGGCCGCTGTCGCCGACCCCTGACGCGTTGCTGCGCGGCACGGTGTTGCACGACATCATGGAACGCTTTGTTCGCAACGTGGTCGTGGACCCCGACAGCCGTACCTGCGCAGCGCTGTTGCAGCATGCACAAACCGTGCTGGCGGGCGCGGTGCCCTGGCCCGCGGCACGCGCCCTGTGGCACGCACGCTTTGCTGGTGCAGCCGACTGGCTGGTCGAGACCGAGGCGGTTCGGCTGTCGCGTGGCACACCAGCCGTGCTTGAGGACGACGCCAAGGGCAGCCTGCTTCTGCCCGCCATCGGTTTTGAAATCCACGGCCGCGCTGACCGGATCGACCTTGATGCCGACGGAAACGCGATCCTCTACGACTACAAAAGCAGCCAGCCACCGACGCCAAAGGTGCAAAAGCACTTTGACAAGCAGCTGTTGATCGAGGCGGCGATGGTCGAAAACGGCGGGTTCAAGGGCCTCGGCCCCCGGACCGTCAGCTTTGCCCAGTTCATCGGCATGACCGGGCAGAAAACCTCAGATGTGCCGCTGGACAAGGAACCGCCCGCACAGGCGTTCAAACACCTCTTTGGCCTGCTTTCGGCCTATTTAGAGCCTGATAAGGGGTACCTGTCACGCCGCGCGATGAATGCAGAAGCGGATGAACGCGACTATGACCAGCTGGCGCGCTTTGGCGAATGGGACGCCTCGGATGAGGCAGTTCCGGAGGCGCTGACATGACCCCCGTGAACGAAGCCACCCGCCGCCAGCACGACGCCGCCCGGCCCCACGTGTCCACGTGGCTGTCGGCCAATGCCGGGTCGGGCAAAACGCGGGTGTTGACCGACCGTGTCGCGCGGTTGCTGCTGGGCGGTGTGCAGCCGCAACACATCCTGTGCCTGACCTATACGAAGGCCGCCGCATCCGAGATGCAGAACCGTCTGTTCAAGCGGCTGGGCGAATGGGCGATGCTTGACGACGGCGCGCTCCGCCACGCGCTGGCAGAACTGGGTTTTACCGGCGACACCAATGACGCGGCATTGCGCCACGCCCGCACACTGTTTGCCCGCGCGATCGAAACGCCCGGCGGGCTGAAGATCCAGACCATCCATTCGTTCTGCGCATCGCTCCTGCGGCGTTTCCCGCTCGAAGCCGGGGTAAGCCCGCAATTCACCGAGATCGAGGATCGCGCAGCAGACCTGCTGCGCCGCGATTTGCTGGATCAGATGGCGGACGGCCCGGATACGGAGCTGTTAGAGCAATTCGCACGGGTCTACAGCGGCGATGAAATCCTGAAGGTGACCGCACAAATCGTCTCTAACACTGGCCAATACGGCTTTGAAAAACTGGCTGACGCCTGTCCGCTTTTTGGTCTTGCGCCCGCCGCAAGCCGGGACAGCATCGCCGCCGATACCTTTGCCCCGGGTGATGATGCGCTGCTGCGGGATATCATCGCCGCGCTGCGTGCTGGATCAAGCACGGACATGAAAGCCGCTGATGCGCTTGCCCGGGTGCAAACACTCGATTTCGACGCCATTCCGGCATTGGCCAAGGTGTTCGTCTTTGGCGAAGGCGCGCAAGCGGCCTTCCAGCCGAAAATCGATAAATTCCCAACAAAACCAACGCGCGAGAGCATCCCGCATCTCATGTCGGGCCTCAATACCCTGATGCAACGCGTCGCCGATGCGCGCGACAGGCACCTTGCGATGCTGGCCGCAGAACAGGCGCTTGCGCTGCACCGGTTCGCGCGACGGTTTGCCATGCGCTATGCGGCTGCGAAACAGGACCGCGCGTGGCTCGACTTCGACGATCTGATCCAGCGGGCGCGTGCCTTGCTCAATGATCGGGGCGTTGCGGCGTGGGTGCTCTACCGGTTGGACGGCGGGATCGATCACATCCTGGTGGACGAGGCGCAGGACACCAGCCCGGCGCAATGGGACGTGATCCGCAAGCTGGCCGAGGAATTTTCGACCGGCGAAGGCGCGCGGAGCGATGTGGAGCGGACGTTGTTCGTGGTGGGGGACAAAAAGCAGTCGATTTATTCGTTCCAGGGCGCCGATCCGCGGGCTTTTGATGAAATGAGGGCCGAATTTGTACAAAAGCTGCACGCTGTCGGCGATGAATTGTACAAAACCACGCTCGACTTTTCGTTCCGGTCGTCGCCCGCGATTTTGCGGCTGGTGGACATGGTGTTTGACGGCGACGGCACCGAAGGGTTCGCCAAGGACGGCAATCACATCGCGTTCCACACCGACATGCCGGGGCGGGTGGATCTGTGGCCGATCGAGCCCAAGCCCGAGGACGAACCGGACCTCGAATGGTTCGACCCTGTCGACCGGCGCAGCGCGATACATCACGACAAGGTGCTGGCCGACAAGATCGCGGGCGAGATCAAGCGGATGATCGACGACCGCGTGCCGTTGCCTGACGGCGACGGAGCGCGGCCGGTGCAGCCGCGGGATTTTCTGATCCTCGTGCAGCGGCGCGGCGGGATTTTTGGCGATCTGATCCGCGCCTGCAAGGCGCATGATCTGCCGATTGCCGGGGCGGACCGGCTGAAGGTCGGGGCGGAGCTTGCGGTGCGCGATCTGGGCGCGCTACTCGCGTTCCTTGCCACGCCCGAGGACAGCCTGTCGCTGGCCACGGCGCTGCGGTCGCCGCTGTTCGGGTGGAGCGAGCAGGACCTGTTCACCCTCGCGCATCACCGCACAACCGAACACCTGTGGCAGGCGTTACGTGTGTCCGAGGATCATCCAAAAACAGTCTCTATCCTGCAGGATATGCGGTCACAGATCGATTTTCTGCGGCCCTATGACCTGATCGAACGGATGCTGATCCAGCATGACGGGCGCAAGAACCTGCTGGCCCGGCTGGGAGCGGAGGCCGAGGACGGGATCGACGCGCTGCTGTCGCAGGCGCTGGCCTATGAGCGCAGCGCCATTCCGTCGCTGACCGGGTTCCTGACATGGCTGGAAACCGACGATCTTGAGATCAAGCGGCAGATCGACAGCGCCAGCAACCAGATCCGGGTGATGACCGTGCACGGGTCCAAGGGGCTGGAAGCGCCGATTGTCATCCTGCCGGAATGTGGGCCGCGCAAGATTGAGGTGAAGGATCAGATCGTCACCATCGAAGGCGCGCCGGTGTGGAAACCGAACAAGGACCTCCAGCCCGATGTGATCCGCGCGCGAATGGCCGAGCTGGTCGAGGCCCAGCGCGAGGAATCGCTGCGCCTGCTGTACGTGGCGCTGACCCGGGCGGAAAAATGGCTGATCCTCGGGGCCGCGGGCGAAAGCCGGAACAGCGGCCCGAACTGGTGGGAACTGGTCGAGGACGGGATGCAGCGCGGCGGTGCTGTGCGGCTGGACACGCCGGCGGGCGAGGGGCTGCGCCTGAGCTATGGGGAATGGCCCGCACACGTCACGACCGAAGGCGAGGAGGGCAGGGCGGATGTCGTCACGCTCAACCCGCTGTTCACAACCCCTGCACCGACACGGGCTGCGACGCCGAAACCGTTGAACCCATCGCAATTGGACGGTGCCAAGGCACTGCCCGGCGAGGCGCGGGAGAACGCGACGGAATACGGCACGTTTGTGCACCTGCTGCTGGAAACGCTGGCGGGGAAACCCGCTGACCGGGCGCGGCAAGCGGCGGTGCAGATGATTGGGCAGGCGAAACTGCCCGAGGCTGAGGCCCAAGAGGCCGTCGAAGAAGCGCTGGCCGTTCTGGCCGACCCGGCGCTGGCGCATCTCTTTGCCCCCGGCACGCTGGCCGAGGTGCCGATGACCGCCACGCTGGACGGACAGACTCTTTATGGCACCATCGACCGGCTGATTGTCACGCCCGAGCGCGTCACCATCGTCGATTTCAAATCGAACCGCCTGATCCCCGCGACACCGAACCAAGTGCCCGAGGGGTTGTTGCGGCAGATGGGCGCCTATGCGCGTGGTGTTGCACAGATCTATCCGGGGCGCGCAATCGACACCGCGATCCTGTGGACCCACAGCCGAACGCTTATGTCACTGCCACACGATATCGTGTTGGCGGCGCTGGATGCGCGTCCCATATCTTGACGGCGCATCGCGCCCTGCCTACGTTCCAAACCCAACGCGATTTTCCGCATCAGGAGACACATGCAATGGCAACCCTCGCCGTGACTGACGACACCTTTGACAGCGAAGTCAAACAATCCGACATCCCCGTTGTGGTGGATTTCTGGGCCGAGTGGTGTGGCCCCTGCAAGCAGATCGGCCCAGCGCTCGAAGAGCTGTCTGACGAGATGGACGGCAAGGTCAAGATCGTGAAGGTCGACGTGGATTCGAACCCGAATTCGCCCGCGGCCATGGGCGTGCGCGGCATCCCGGCGCTGTTCATCTTCAAGGACGGGCAGGTCGTATCGAACATGGCCGGTGCCAAGCCGAAAGCGGCGCTGCAAAGCTGGATCGAAGACGCGCTTTAACCCAAGGCGCGTTTGGCCATCGCGCGCAGGCGCTGGAACCGCATCAGGGCATTGGCGCTGGCCATGTGATCCTTGCGGTTCCAATCCGTCAGGATCTGAATGCGCAACAGAAAGGTGACCCCGGGATCGTTCGGGGCCACCACATCGTACCCCTCGAAAAACGCATCAAGCACCGCAGGCGGCAACACCGCACCGTTTGGCACCTGCGCAATATCCCCTTCCATCTGCATGTAGCTGACCAGAAACCGCGCAATGTCATAGCCGACCGGCGCGGTGGAATAGGGCAGAAAATCGTATGCCGCGACCTGTTCGTCAGCGATGATGACGTTGTGCGCGTTCAGATCCCCGTGCTTGGCCGCAATTGTGCTGTCGCGCCCGGAACACGGTTCCACGAGGTCCTGCACCGCGTGTGCATAGCGTTTGAACCGGTTCTGCCCTTTGATCTTGCGGGTGCCCTGATCCATCTGATCCACTAGGTGCAGCATGTGACGGGCCATGAATTTCGGCTGAAACGGGCGGGTTTGCTGAACCGTGCCGCGATGATAGGCGGCCAGCCACCTGCCCGCTTGCCGCAGCAGAGGGCCGTGGTCTGCCGTCTGCCGACACAAGTCGAGAAACGTTGTGCCGGGCAGGAAGCTCATCAGGTAGGCCTGGGTGTCAAAATCAACGGCATGCAGCTGCGGCACGGTGATACCGGGTGCGGCGGCGGTGGCGTCCATCGCGGCCTGATGGTTTTGCAGGATGCCTGCGAATTGCGTGGCGTCCCGCGGCGCGTGGGCCAGTTTCAGCACCAGCGGCGCGGTGTCCGGTCCCTTGAACAGAGCCACGATGTGGCAACGGTTCGCGTCGGTCTTGATCCAGTGGCGCGCCATCCGGTACGCACCTGCGTCCACCTGTGCCTGTGGTGCCATCGCCGCAAATTGCGCCTGCGCAGCCTCCACAAGGTCCCTATTGGTCGAAAACATATCTGCTTTTGGGCCTTGTGTCCTGCGCGCGAAACTCTCAGATACCCTGCCAGAGGAGTGCAGACCATGCAAAACGATAGCTTTCCGGGCTGGCACGGCACCACCATCATCGGTGTGCGTAAGGGCGGCGAGGTGGTTGTGGCGGGCGACGGTCAGGTGTCGCTGGGACAAACGGTGATCAAGGGCACCGCGCGCAAGGTGCGGCGCCTCAGCCCCGGCGGGCACGAGGTGGTGGCGGGCTTTGCCGGGTCGACGGCGGATGCGTTCACCCTGCTGGAACGGTTGGAGGCCAAGCTGGAGGCGACTCCGGGGCAGTTGGCGCGCGCAAGCGTGGAGCTGGCGAAAGACTGGCGCACCGACAAGTACCTGCAAAAGCTCGAAGCGATGCTGATCGTGACCGATGGCACGGACCTGTTCGTGATCACCGGCGCGGGCGACGTGCTGGAACCTGAACATGACATCGCCGCCATCGGGTCGGGCGGCAACTATGCCCTCGCCGCCGCGCGCGGCCTGATGGAAAGCGACCGGGACGCCGAGGCTGTGGCCCGCGACGCGATGGCGATTGCGGCAGACATCTGCGTTTACACCAACGGGAACCTGACGGTCGAAAGGATCACAAATAGAAAACAGTGAGTCGTCACACTGTTGTACTAAGCGGGTTTATGACCACTACATGTAGATTTACGTTGACCAGATTCTTCTTGACTCGTTATCTTAGGGTAAAACCGGAGGACGAGCAGTGTTCAATAACTCCATGCTTTTAAACGCGAATCGGCAAGCTGAGAATGGCGTCCGGTTGCGCCGAAGCGCGTCATATCCTATGTACATCGCTCGAGTAATTCGACGACTTAGGGCGGTCATGAAGCTGTACGAACTAAAGGTCACGCGTAGAAAAACCCGACTTGGCGCGAAACTAGGATTGAAGGATGGGGGCTTGAACCCTCTACCACCCAAATTTGTTCGGATTGAGCCGTCGGGTGGCAACTTGGTTGAGGTTCAAACTCCAAAGTTTCTTCGGCGCTTGTCCGGAAAGACAATGGCTAAAGTGATGGAACTGGACGAAGAAGAACGTAAGCGATTGATAAATCAATTGGCGAAACGTAAGTGTCAATATTTGGTGGAAAAGAGTACCCTTCGTAACTCATCGGGAGGAAACGATGCTCTTCATTCAGTCGCAGGTCGCAAAGCTTGAACGGTGATGAGGAGCATGGCCCGCTTGAGCAAGATTTTGATCTTCCCGGCCACGTAAAGTCTCTGCTGGAAAACCTAGGCGCGGAAGAAAAAGTTCTTCTTCAAGCTTATCTTGAGATTAACAACCACCATGGCGAATATCCCCTTCACCTAGTTCTAGAAGGCTTGGAAAAGTTCAGGCCTGGAACAATAGATGAAATAATGTCCGAGTCCGTTGCCGACTCAAAAGCAGATCGAGAAAACCAAACCTTTGCACTTCGTGCGGAGGTCACCCTGAAAGCTCTTGCTAACTTCGTGTCATGGGGTATCGCGATTTTTGGTGTCGTCAAAGCATCGATGTTGCTCTCAGTATCACCGTTAACATTCGTCGATGTAGCGGCGGCTTTAATTTTGTTGGTGTTTTGTATTGGTGGTCCGCTTGCTGCAGCAAGATTTGCGGGTAACTCCGGAATAAATATCAATCGTCAAAACAATAACTTGGACGACGAACCTTGACCGACCTGACCCCCCGCGAGATCGTAAGCGAGCTGGACCGGTTCATCATCGGCCAGAACGGGGCCAAGCGGGCCGTGGCGGTCGCGCTGCGCAACCGGTGGCGGCGCAAGCAGTTGGGGGATGACCTGCGCGATGAGGTGTATCCCAAGAACATCCTAATGATCGGCCCCACCGGCGTGGGCAAGACCGAGATCAGCCGCCGGTTGGCCAAACTGGCGCGGGCGCCGTTCCTCAAGGTCGAGGCGACGAAGTTCACCGAGGTCGGCTATGTCGGGCGGGACGTGGAACAGATCGTGCGCGATCTGGTCGATGCCGCGATCATCGAGACCCGCGAACACATGCGCGAGGACGTGCGCGCCAATGCGCGCGCCGCCGCAGAAAACCGTGTGATCGAGGTCATCGCGGGCGAGGGTGCGCGCGACGGCACGCGCGAGATGTTTCGCAAGAAGCTGAAGTCGGGTGAGCTGGACGACACGATCATCGAACTTGAGGTCGCCGACACGTCGAACCCGTTCCCGATGATGGACATTCCGGGCCAGCCCGGCGGCAACATGGGGATGATGAACCTCGGCGATCTCTTTGGCAAAGCCATGGGCGGGCGGCGCGTGCGCAAGAAGATGACCGTGGCCCAAAGCTATGACGTGCTCATCGGGGAAGAAGCGGACAAACTCCTCGACGATGAGACTGTGACCAAGGCCGCACTTGAGGCGGTGCAGGAAAACGGGATCGTGTTTCTAGACGAGATCGACAAGGTCTGTGCCCGGTCGGATGCGCGCGGCGGCGATGTCAGCCGCGAGGGCGTGCAGCGCGACCTGCTGCCGCTGATCGAAGGCACAACCGTCAGCACGAAACACGGTCCGGTTAAGACCGACCACATCCTGTTCATCGCCTCGGGCGCGTTCCACATCGCCAAGCCCAGCGATCTGTTGCCGGAACTGCAGGGCCGGTTGCCCATTCGCGTGGAACTGCGCGCGCTGACTGAAGAGGATTTCGTGCGCATCCTGACCGAAACCGACAACGCCCTGACCCGGCAATACACCGCCCTGATGGCGACCGAAGAGGTCACCGTGACCTTTGCCGAGGATGGCATCGCCGCCCTCGCCCGCATCGCGGCAGAGGTGAACGGCACCGTTGAAAACATCGGGGCGCGGCGGCTTTATACCGTGCTGGAACGGGTGTTTGAAGAATTGTCGTTTTCCGCGCCGGACCGCGGCGGCGAAGAAATCACCGTCGATGCCACGTTTGTGGAACAGTACCTGGGAGAATTGGCCAGTTCTGCTGACCTCAGCCGCTACGTGCTTTGATCTGCGGGCGTTCTGCCGGATAAGGGGCGCATGACCGCGCCCCAAGGCTATCTTTCGTTCATCCGCGACAACGCACCGTTCCTTGCGACGGGCGCGCTGTTGTCGTTTCTGTCGAGCTTTGGGCAGACGTTTTTCATCTCAGTCTTTGGTGGCGAGATCCGGGCGCAATATGGGCTGAGCAATGGTGACTGGGGCTTGATCTACATGATCGGGACGGGGGCGTCAGCGGCGGTCATGGTGTTTGCCGGGGGGCTGGCCGACCGGTTCCGGGTGCGCAGCCTCGGGATCACGGTGATCCTGCTCTTGGGGGTGTCGTGCCTGCTGATGGCGTTCAATGCGGCGGCGGCGCTGTTGATCCCCATCGTGTTCTGCCTGCGGTTCTTCGGGCAGGGAATGACGCATCACGTGGCGATGGTCGCGATGTCGCGGTGGTATGTGGCCACGCGGGGGCGCGCGCTGGCTGTGGCATCTATGGGGTTCATGGCGGGCGAGGCATGCCTGCCGCTGCTGATGGTGTGGGCCAAGTCGCTGATCGACTGGCAACGGATCTGGGTGATCTGCGCGCTGGTCTGCCTGCTGATGGCGCCGGTGCTGTACCGGCTGTTGCAGCTGGAACGCACACCGCAATCGGTTGCGCAGGATGACAGCGCAAAAGGCATGGGTGGGCGGCACTGGACGCGCGCGGACGCGCTGCGCCACCCGCTGTTCTGGGCGATGGTGCCGGCGGTCATGTCCTTTTCCGGGTTCGGCACCGCGTTCTGGTTTCACCAGGTCCATTTCGCCGAGATCAAGGGCTGGTCGCATCTGGCGCTGGTGTCGGTGTTTCCCCTGGGCACGCTGAGCCTGGTCATCTCGACCATCGCCTTTGGCTGGCTGGTGGACCGGTTCGGCGCGGTGCGATTGTTGCCGATCTACCTGCTGCCCTATGTCGCCGCGTTCGTGCTGCATTGGTACGCGCCCAGCCTGATGTGGACCGCGCTGGCCGTGATCCTGATGGGATCGGCGGGCGGCGGGCAGGCGACGCTGCTGAACGCGTGCTGGGCTGAATTCTACGGCACTCGGCATCTGGGCGCGATCAAGTCGGCGACGATGGCGGCAATGGTGTTGGGATCCGCGCTGGGGCCCGGGCTGACCGGCTGGTTGATTGATCAAGGCGTAGGGTACGAGGTGCAGATGCTGTATTTCGCGGCGTGCTTTGCCGGTGCGTCGCTGCTCTTGTTTTACCCGGTGGCGCTTTGGCGGCGGTCAGCGGTTGCGGCGTAGATAGACGTAATACGCCCCGCCACCGCCGTGGCGGCCGTGGGCAGGAGTGACTTGCAGGACCGCGGTCGACAGTGGCGCCAGTGATAGCCATTGCGGCACCTGATGGCGCAGCACGCCGTTGCGCACGGGGATCGGGCCGCCATCGTCGCGATCCTTGCCCTTGCCGGTGACCACCAGCACCAGCCGTTTGCCCTGCGCCTGCGCGGACAGGACAAACCGGATCAAGGCGGGGTGCGCGCGATCAAGGGTCATGCCGTGCAGGTCAATCTTGCCCTCGGGTTTCAGCTTGCCCTGACGCAGGCGGTTGAACGCCTTCTTGTCCATCTGCACCGGCGTCTTGCGCACCTGATCGGTGATCGACGGGACCAGATCGATGCGGGTGGCCTGCTCGGGCCGGGTTTGGCGCGGGGGCAGGGCATCGAATTTGGTCACCGCGCGCGGTTTGGGCGCGGGGGTTTCCACGAAATCGGCAGGGTTCAGGCGCGGTTCGGGGTGCAGACGTTCGGTGCGCTCTGCCACCTTGCGCCACAGCTCTGCCTCATCGGGCCGTACGCGACGGCGGGTCATATCCCGCCCTCGGGCAGCAGGGCATAGGCGCGCTGGATCGGCATCAGCACCAGCATCCGCCCCGGATCCTTGAGCCGCCCGGCGGCACGCCCGGCCTGATCCCCGGTGCCAAAGAACACGTCGGCCCGTTGCGCCCCCTTGATGGCGCTGCCGGTGTCCTGCGCGATCATCAGCCGGCGCAAGGGATCGCGCCCGTCCTTTTCCACCCAGACCGGCGCGCCCAAGGGCACAAAGGCGGGATCGACCGCGACCGACCGCATTTCAGTGATCGACCGGTTCATCGCACCTAGCGGCCCCTTGTCACTGGGCACTTCGCTGACCTCGCGAAAAAAGACGTAGGACGGGTTGTGATACAGCAACTCGCGACCATCCACGGGGTTCCGTTTCACCCAGTTCTTGATGACCTGCGCGCTGACCTGATGCGGCTGGTACGTACCCCGCCGGATCAGCTCAGCCCCGAGCGACCGGTAAGAATGGCCGTTGAACCCGCCATAACCCACACGGATCGTGCCGCCCCCGCGCAGCTTGATCCGGCCCGACCCTTGTACCTGCAGGAAAAACAATTCCACCGGGTCATCGACCCACGCAATTTCAAGGCCCCGGCCCTGCATCGCATCCCCTTCGAGGATCTGGCGCCGGGTCAGCCATGGGCGGTTGACCTTGGCCTCGGGCGGCATCTTGTACACGGGATAGCGATAGCGCGACGACGGACGCAACGCGCCGTCCAGTTCGGGTTCGAAATAGCCGGTAAACAGCGCCTCTTGCCCGTCCTCGATCAGCACCGGGCGAAAGAACAATTCAAAGAACGCGCGCGGTTCTTCGATATCCTTGGCCAGCGCACACAGCGACCGCCAGTCGGGGTCGTCCATGTCGCGGCAGGTGTTGTTGAACGTGGCCAGCGCCGCGCCGTGATCGTCCGCGGCCCATCCGTCGAGGTCCGAGAAATCCTTGACCGTGTAGCGCGGTTCGGCTGTGGCCCCGTCTGTCATGGCAAATGCCGCGACAAGACCGGACAGGCACAGCGCAAAGGCGCGGCTCAGGCGTCTGTGGAAACGAGGATCCAATTGGGATCATCCGCACCCAGAGCCCGCGAAAAGGCCCAGGTGTCTTTTTGCCGTTTCACATCTGTCAGGCTGCCTTCGACGATGTCGCCGCCTTCGTCGCGCACGGCAGAGGTCAGTTCGGCGACAAAGCGAATGGTAATCTCGGCTTCTTTGGTGTCGTCGTCCAGCGTGGCCTTGACCAATTTCATTTCGCGCACACCGACAAACTCGGCCTCGATGGTCAGGCCCTGGTCTTCGCGGGCCGCGACACCGTCGACAAAACTCTCGTAAATGTCTTCGGCCAGGAACGGCTGGATTTCGGCCAACTCGCCATTCTCGTATCCCATCACGATCATCTCGTAGGCGCCGCGCGCGCCGCCAAGGAAATCGGACACGTTGAACGATGGCTCGATCCGCTTCATCTCGGTCAGCGCCTTGGCGTCGTCGCTGTCTTCGTCCACGTGGTCGGTGATGTCGAGGTCGGGACCGCCTTCGATCACTTCGAGATCGGGGCGAGGTGCACGGCCCGCGGGTTGCTGCGGAGCGGGCGGACGCTCGAACCCTTCGCGCGTCCCAAGCACGTTTTTCAGACGCAGGATCAGGAACACGGCGATCCCGGCAAGGACCAGAAGCTGGATCAGCGGAGAGTTCATCAAAACCTCAAAATTACGATGCCGCGCGCGGCTGATTGTGGCGATTGCCTGTCAGGGTCCTTATGTAGGGGCAAGGTTGGGCCGAGTCCACTGTGGCCCCCGCCCGTCGTGATTGAAAGGATGTCGCAGATGTGGCTGCTTCTTGCGTTTGTCGCGGTACCATTGATCGAAATTGCCCTGTTCATTCAGGTGGGCGGTGCCATCGGGTTGTGGTCAACCTTGCTGATTGTCGTTGTAACCGCATTCATTGGCACGTTTTTGGTGCGCCAGCAGGGGGTGCAGGCGCTGCGACAGGTGCAAAACAGCTTTAACCGGTTGGAAAACCCGTCCGAGGCATTGGCACACGGTGCAATGATCCTGTTTTCCGGCGCACTTCTGCTTACACCGGGGTTTTTCACGGATGCCGTCGGCTTTGCGCTGCTGATCCCTGCGGTGCGGCTCGGGCTGTTTCAATGGGCGCGCAAACGGGTCAAAACATCAGGATTCACGATGCACACCGCCGGTCAGGCCCGTCCGCACGGCCATCCCGATATCATTGATGGCGAATTTTCCGAGGTTCACCCCCCAAAAGGTGAGGTTCATGGCCCATCCGGCTGGACCAAGGATTGAGAGAACCGGGCCAAGCTGTTACCAGAACGCAAATTGAACCCCGCCGAGGAGTAAAGTCATATGGCCGAAGAGCAAGCCGAAGCGCCGAAACAACCGCAACTGCGCGTTCTGGGACAGTTTGTCCGGGACATGTCGTTCGAAAACATCATGGCGCAAAAGGGTGCCTCGCCGGATGTGAAGCCGGATATCCAGATCCAGGTAAATCTGGATGCGAAAAAGCGCGCTGCCGACAACCAGTACGAAAGCGCGATCAAGCTGAACATCACGTCCAAGGACAAGGAAAGCGATGCTGTGCTGTTCGTGCTCGAGATCGACTATGTCGGCATCTTTTTCATCGACGGCGTGCCCGAGGAACAACTGCACCCGTTCCTGATGATTGAATGCCCGCGCATGAACTTCCCGTTTCTGCGCCGCGTGGTCAGCGATTTGACCCGCGACGGCGGCTTTCCGCCGCTGAACCTGGAGACGATCGATTTTGTTGCCATGTACAAGGCCGAGATCGAACGCCGCCAGCAGGAAAACCAGAAGCTCGACGCCTGATTTCTGTCGTTCAGGAAAAAACCCGGACCGGTTTGCCGCGTCCGGGTTTTTTTTATGTCCAGAGCGTTTGGTCGCCGAGTTTCCTGACAAATTCAGCATGCGCCGCCTGTTCGGTGTCCGTGATCCGCGGCGCCAACGGCGTCGGACGCGGCGGCGCGGTCCATGCGCCATCTCCGCCATTGGCCGTGCTTCCGGCATCCAGCGCATTCAGTGCAAAATCCGGCTGACGCCCGCCGATCAGTTCAAGGTAAACCTCGGCGAGGATCTCGCTGTCGAGCAGCGCCCCGTGCAGTGTCCGGGCAGAGTTATCGATGGCAAAGCGGCGGCATAGCGCGTCCAGCGACGCAGGCGAGCCGGGAAAGCGTTTGCGTGCAATTTCCAACGTGTCAATGGCCTGATCCCACGGGATTTGCGGCAGGCCCATCCATTTCAGTTCGGCATTCAGAAACTTCATGTCGAACGCCGCGTTGTGGATCACCAGTTTCGCATCACCGATGAAGTCGAGGAATTTTTGACCCACCTGCGCGAATTTCGGTTTGCCGCGCAGGAAATCGTCACCCAGACCGTGCACCTCGAACGCCTCTTGCGGCATCGCACGTTCGGGGTCGATGTATTCGTGAAACGTGGTACCCGTGGGCACGTGGCGGATCAGTTCCACCGCACCAATTTCGACGATGCGATCGCCGCTGTCGGGATCAAATCCGGTGGTCTCTGTATCAAGGACAATCTCACGCATCTTGCATCCGTTTCCTGACGTCTTGCAGCACATCTTGCACCTGTGCGCGGGCATGCTCAACCGTGTCAGTGATTATGACATAGTCGGCGCGCGCCCGTTTTTCGGCATCCGGCGTCTGGCGGGATAGAATCGCCTCGAAATCGGCTTCGGTCATGGTGCCACGATCAAGAACGCGGGCACGCTGGGTTTCTGCATCCGTGCTGACCACCACGACGGCATCGCAAAACGCGTCGCCGCCCGTTTCAAACAGCAGCGGGATGTCGAGCAGGACCAAACCGCTCTGTTGCGACAGGAACCGCGCGCGGTGTTTGGCGACAAGCGGGTGCACAATGCCGTTGATCGTATCCAGTATGGCGGGATCCTGTGCGATCAGGGCGCGCAGGGCATCGCGATCAACGTGCCCGTCCGGACGCACCGTGCCGGGAAATGCGGCGTCTAGTGCTGCAGGCGCGGGGCCATCCGGCGCATAAAGTTCGTGCACGGCTGCATCGGCGTCCCAAACCGGTACACCTGCATCAGCGAACATCGCCGCCGTCGTCGATTTGCCCATGCCGATGGATCCGGTCAGCCCCAGCTTGAACGTCATCGAAGGGCGGCCGCCCGCGTGGCGCTGTCGACCTCGGGTCGTTGACCGAACCAGCGTTCAAACGCGGGCACCGCCTGATGCAAGAGCATGCCAAGCCCGTCGATCGTGACGCAGCCCGCGTCCTCTGCCGCCGCCAGCAATCGTGTGCGCAGCGGCGCATAGACCAGGTCGGTCACCACTGTTCCCTTGCGCAGTCCATCGAGCGGGACGCGCATCTCCTGTTTTCCGATCATTCCCAGCGACGTGGTGTTCACGACCAGTGTGCAATCTTCGAGGATATTACCGGCCTGCACCCAATCAACAACGCTGATGCGCATGCCAAAGTCATCAGCCAGCTTTTCTGCGCGCACCCTGGTCCGGTTTGTCAGAAAAATCTCGCTCACCCCGGCATCAGCCAATGACGCGACGACTGCCCGCGCAGCACCGCCGGCACCCAGAACGGCAGCGGGCCCGGATTTGGGGTTCCAACCGGGCGCACCGGCCTTGAGGTTTTCAAGAAACCCGTAGCCATCGGTGTTGTCGGCGTGGATCTTTCCGTCCTTGCGAAAAATCAGCGTATTTGCCGCACCGATCAGTGTGGCGCGGTCGGTCACCAGATCTGCAATTTCAAGCACGCGTTCCTTGTGCGGGATCGTGACGTTCACGCCCACGAAACCCGCCTTGGGCAGGGTCCGTAGCACGTCTTCCAGATCATCCAGCAACACGTCCATCGGGACGTAATCCCCCGCCAATCCATAGGTGCGGAGCCAGTGCTTGTGGATTTGCGGTGATTTACTGTGACCGATTGGCGTGCCGATCACCCCCGCCAGCGGAATGCGCGTTGCCATATCTTATCCTTCTATCGCGCCACGCAGGGTCAAAAACGCGAGCAGTTCCAAAAGTGGCATACCCAACACGTGAAAGTAATCCCCTTCCACGCCATGAAACAGCCGCACGCCTTCAGCTTCAAGCTGGTAGCCGCCCACCGAGTACTGAATGTCGTCCCAGTTGCGCGCAACATACGCGTCGCGGTACGTGTCCGAGAACGCCCGCATCTTCAACTTGGCCTCACCAATGTGCCGCCAGATCGGCTCCCCTTCGTGATAGATCACGGCGGCGGAAAACAGGGAATGCCGCTGATCACGCAACGTGGTCAACTGCGCCGTTGCCTCGTCCATGTCGCGCGGCTTCGAGATCACTTGCCCCTTGAACGCCAACACCTGATCGCAGCCGATGACCATTGCATCGTAATGTTTTTGCGCCACCTTGCGCGCCTTGGCCTCGGCCAGCGCATCGGCAATGTCACGAGGCGGGGCACCATCGGCGGCCAGAGCATCCTTAACCATTTGTTCATCAACACGTGCGACGACTTGATCAAACGAAACACCCGCATTTCCCAGCAGTGTCGCCCGAATGGTCGACCCAGAGGCGAGAATGATGGGGATGGTCATGTTGATAAACCTGTGGTCAGCGGGGGTATGTCCTGTGCCCCGTTCTGTGCGATATCCCGCTGCACCGGGCAAGCCCCCAAAACCCCGACCAACATCCCCGATCTACCCGGATTTCATCCCATTGGGGCAAGGATAACTGCACACCTGTGCAAAAATTTTCATATACATGTTATCCACAGAACATACATGCCACATCCAGATGTGATTTCAGATTAACTTATTGAAATAAAGTCACAAAAAACGGAAATATGCACGTGTATACCCAAACTGACAGGATGTATCCCCGATCGGGATAAACAGTGGTAAAAACCCGTAATCCCCAGAAATCCCGGACCCTACAAAATCAACATCCTTTTTCTTTCTTTTATTTTATGAATAGGGTGCCCGAGACGGAACGGAGCGCGTGATGATCGACCTGCTGGCCAGCTGGTATCTTTGGATCAAGGCATTTCACATCATGTCCGTCATAGCCTGGATGGCCGCGCTGTTCTATTTACCACGGTTGTACGTGTATCACAGTGAAACAGTTGGCTTGTCCGGTGACACGCACGAACTGTTCATGACGATGGAACGGCGCCTTCTCAAGGCGATCATGACGCCTGCAATGATCGCGGCCTGGGTGTTTGGCCTTTTGATGGCGCTGATCCCCGGTGTAGTCGATTGGGGCGCTGTGTGGCCCTATACCAAGCTGGCGGGCATTATCGCCATGTCGGGCTTTCACGGTTGGCTGGGCAAGCAGCGCAAGCTGATCGCCGCGGGCGGTCCGATCCTGCCGGGGCGGCAGTACCGGATCATGAACGAGGTGCCCACGCTTCTGATGGTGCTCATCGTGATCTCGGTCGTGGTGAAAATCTGAAAGATTGACTCGCGCGCCCGCGCGGCCTAACACAGCCGCGCACCCCGTCCGGGGATCGCACCTGCATTTCCATTCGAACCAGGACCACCGCAGCTTTCGCGGTGTTTGCGTGTATTTATGACCCAAGACAGTCTCGCCCTCTCTGACCTCAAGGCGCAGAGCCCCAAGAACCTGCTCGCCATGGCCGAAGAGCTTGAGATCGAAAACGCCTCGACCATGCGCAAGGGCGAGATGATGTTCCAGATCCTGCGTGAACGCGCGGACGAAGGCTGGGACGTGTACGGCGACGGCGTGCTTGAGGTGCTGCAGGATGGCTTTGGTTTTCTCCGCTCGCCCGAGGCGAATTATCTGCCCGGTCCCGATGACATCTATGTCTCGCCCGAGATGATCCGCCAGTTTTCCCTGCGCACCGGGGATTCGATCGAAGGACGGATCAAAGCCCCGGATGACGCCGAACGCTACTTTGCCCTGACCAGCGCCACCAAGATCAATTTTGAAGAGCCGGAAAAGGCGAAACACAAGATCGCCTTTGACAACCTGACCCCGCTTTATCCTGATGAGCGGTTGACCATGGAAACCGACGACCCGGCAACCAAGGATCGGTCGGCCCGGATCATCGACCTGGTGTCACCCATCGGGAAAGGGCAGCGGTCGCTCATCGTGGCGCCGCCGCGGACCGGTAAGACGGTGCTGCTGCAAAACATCGCGTCGAGCATCGAAAAGAACCACCCGGAATGTTACCTGATCGTCCTGCTGATCGACGAACGCCCCGAGGAAGTGACCGACATGCAGCGGTCGGTGAAGGGTGAGGTCGTGTCTTCGACCTTTGACGAGCCGGCGACACGCCACGTGGCCGTGTCGGAAATGGTCATCGAAAAAGCCAAGCGTTTGGTCGAGCATAAACGAGATGTTGTTATTCTTCTGGACTCAATCACAAGACTTGGTAGAGCTTTTAACACAGTGGTCCCATCTTCGGGCAAGGTTCTGACAGGTGGCGTCGACGCCAACGCCCTGCAACGGCCCAAGCGGTTCTTTGGTGCGGCGCGCAATATCGAAGAGGGCGGATCGCTGACCATCGTCGCCACTGCGCTGATCGACACCGGCAGCCGGATGGACGAGGTGATCTTTGAGGAATTCAAGGGCACCGGCAACTCGGAGATCGTGCTGGATCGCAAGATCGCCGACAAGCGTGTGTTCCCCGCCATCGACATCCTCAAATCCGGCACCCGGAAAGAGGACCTGCTGGTCGACAAGACGGACCTTGCCAAAACCTTTGTCCTGCGCCGCATCCTGAACCCGATGGGCACCACGGACGCGATAGAATTCCTGATTTCCAAGCTGAAACAGACCAAAACCAACGGCGAATTCTTCGACTCAATGAATACCTGATCCGGGCTCGGGGCCGTCATGGACACGATCTTTGCCCTGGCCACGGCGCAGGGGCGCGCCGGCGTTGCGGTCATCCGGGTGTCTGGGCCACAGGCATTTGAGGTATGCGGCGGGCTGATGTCGTCGCTGCCGTCCATTCGGCAGGCGGGACTGCGCAAGATTGTCGATGCGGACGGTGCCGTGTTGGATGAGGCCTTGGTTCTGGTTTTTTCGGCGCCAAAAAGTTTTACCGGCGAAGACGTTGTTGAACTGCACCTGCACGGTAGCGTTGCCATCGTATCTGCCGTTTTGCGTCGTTTGGGTCAGACAGAGGCCCGGATGGCCGAACCGGGCGAATTTTCGCGACGTGCATTGGAAAACGACCGGATGGACCTGACCCAGGTCGAGGCGTTGGGTGATCTGATTTCCGCAGAAACCGAGGCGCAGCGCATTCAGGCTATGCGCGGATACGAAGGGGAGCTATCGGACCGTATCGCAGGTTGGCGTGCCGATCTGATCCGCGCTGCGGCCTTGATCGAGGCAACCATTGATTTCGCGGACGAAGATGTTCCGGTGGACGTGACGCCAGAAGTACGCGCGTTGCTTGACGGTGTTGCGGCACAGGTGTCTCAGGAGCTGTCAGGTTTTGCCGCCGCAGAACGCGTGCGCAATGGGTTCGAAGTCGCCATTATCGGCGCGCCAAACGCAGGAAAATCTACGCTTCTCAATGCCATGGCGCGCCGCGACGCTGCCATTACGTCGGAACGTGCGGGCACGACGCGTGATATCATCGAGGTGCGCATGGACGTGGGTGGGCTGCCGGTCACAGTGCTTGATACCGCGGGTTTGCGCGTTGCGACGGATGAAATCGAGGCCGAAGGAATTAATCGCGCTATCCGCCGTGCCGAAGCCGCTGATATCCGGGTTTTCCTGATGGATCCGGGCGAGCGTTTTGATCTGACCCCACAAGAAGGAGACATCTGTCTGCGTCCGAAAGCCGATCTGCGCCCCCACGACACGGACGGGGTATCGGGTAAAACCGGACAGGGCGTTGCTGATCTGATTGATGAGTTGAATGCGCGCCTGTCT
>JBCBAV010000051.1:0-23795 GCA_038532285.1 Pseudomonadota bacterium
TTTTATTGACTCATCAATCAATAAAACGACTAAAGCTTGGTCGCAGGCGACGGCGGCGTGATCGCCTGCCGCTTCAGCACCGCCTCGCGCCACGTGATGTAGGTCACAGCACCCAGGATCAGCAGCCCGCCCGCGATCACCCAGATGTCCACCGGCTCGGCAAAGACCAGCGCCCCCAGCGCCACGGCCCACACCAGTTGCAGGAACGTCACCGGCTGCGTCACGGTCACTGGTGCGGCGGCAAAGGCCATGGTCATCGTGTAATGGCCCGCCGTGGCAAAACACGCGACCAGGAACAGCAGCCCCAGATCCTCAAGGCTCGGCGTGACCCAATCCATCGCCGCCAGCGGGGCGAGGCCGATGGTCACAAAAATCGACAGCATCGCCACGACGACGGCGGGGGCGACCTCATCCGCCGTGATCTTGGCCAGAAGGTAGCCCCCGGCAAACACCACCGCGCAAAAGATCATGGCCAAGTGCCCGGTTTCGACCTCGCGAAACCCGGGCCGCAGGATCACCGCCACCCCGATCAGCGCCACGACAACCGCCGCTATCCGGCGCGCGGCCAGCCGTTCGCCCAGAAACAGCGCCGCCCCGATGCTCACGTAAACCGGCGCGAGGTAATTCATCGCCGTCACCTCGGCGATCGGGATGCGCGTCATGGCAAAGAACCACAGCGTGACGCCAACGGTGTGAAACACCCCCCGCGCCGCAAACAGGCCCCACTGCCGCCGCGTCAGATGTGCGGCAAACACCGCCGGCAGCATCGGCGCCAGAAACACCAGCCCCAGCACGTAGCGCAAAAACGCAGCCTCTGCGGGTGGCACACGCGGTCCCATGTATTTGACCAGCGCCGTCACTGCGACAAAGCACAGGCCGGTGACAAACATCCAGAAGATGCCGCGCAATGGGTTCTGGGGGTGGGCCGTCATGACGCCATCAAGGGGCAAACGCGCGAGAGGTGCAAGGCACCGCTCACATGTACAAAAGCTTCGCGGCAATTGCCCACATCGTCAGCGCAATGATCGCATCCAGCACCCGCCACGCGGACGGCCGCGCAAACAGCGGCGCCAGCGCCCGCGCGCCATAACCGAGCGAGAAGAAGAACACGAAACTCGACGTCATCGCCCCCAGCGCAAAGGCTAACCGATCCGGATACTGCGCCGAGATCGACCCCAGCAGCACAACCGTGTCCAGATACACATGCGGGTTCAGCCACGTCAGCGCCAGCACCGTCAGCACCGCCGTCGCCAAGCTTTGCGCCTCGTCCCCGCTGGTGCCCAGCGCCTGACCGCCCCGCCACGCCGAGCGCGCATTGCGCCAGCCATACCACAGCAGGAACGCCGCGCCGCCGTAGCGCATCAGCGGCTCGAACCACGGTACCGCTTGCGCCAACGCGCCAAAACCCGCGACACCAGCGGCAATCAGCACTGCGTCCGACACCGCACAGGTCATCACCACCGCAAACACATGCGCCCGACGCAATCCCTGCCGCAGAACAAACGCGTTCTGCGCGCCAATCGCCAGGATCAGCGAGAAGCCCAGCAGAAATCCCGGCACAAAAGAGCTCATCGCCACCCCGAAAAACGCCCCAATCCCGACCAAAACCGGCCAAACCCCCGTGACCTATTCGTTTTTTGCATGAGTGTCATGCGGATTTTCCGGGTTACCTCTGCGCGGAAAACCGACGTAAAACAGCCACCCACGGCGAATTGCTGCCAATTTTTGGCAACACAAAGTGCGATCACGGTGATCTGATCTTTTCTGATTGGCGTAAGTGCTTACATGCCTCCAAGGTCGGAAGAAAAATAAAAAGGATACACTCCGATGTCAGACGAAGCCCTCTCGGTCGACGTGACCACAGCCGACCTCGACATGATCGAGGCGGCGCTGCAGACACAGGAAAAAATTCTGGCGGTTCAAAGCCGCGCAGGCGGCAAAGCCGCGCGCGCCCGCCTGAACGACGTCAAGGGCCTGTTACGCCGCATCCGGCGCCAGCACCCACAGGCAGGTGCGCGCCCCTCCACATGGACCGAAACGGCCCGGTCGATGTTTTTCATATAACCCCCCCCACCACCACGCAGAAACGCCGTCAGGAATTACCCTGGCGGCGTTTTTTGTTGTGCGGGTGCGCCGCGCTATCTCTGACGCAACCAGAAGGACCGCACCCCATGACGCCCGAACTGATCCTGACCTTCGCCCTCGTCTTTCTGATCGACTCCGTCTCGCCCGGCCCGGCAGTGGCGACCGTCGTCGCCAAGGGGCCGACAACAGGCCTGCGCCGGACCCTGCCCTTTATCGCCGGGCTGGTCCTGGGTGATTTAGTGCTTTTTGCGCTGGACGTTGCGGGGCTTGCCGCGCTCGCGGCGGCCATGGGGCCGCTCTTTGCCATAGTGAAATGGGTGGGCGTCGCCTATCTGCTGTTGCTTGCCGTGCAGATGTGGCGCGCCAAACCGCAAACCGCCGCAGACGCCGCCCCACCGGACGAAGGCACCCGCCTCTTCGGCCTCGGCCTGCTTTTGCCGCTGGGCAACCCCAAGGCCATCGGCTTTTACGTCGCCCTGCTGCCCGCCGTCATGGATGTCTCAGGCATCGCGCTGACCGACGCGGCCATCCTCGGCGCGCTCATCATCGGTATCTGGGCCGCGGTGCTCACCGGCTATGCCGCCATGGCCGCGCGCACCCGCCACCTGATCGCGACGCCGCGCGCACTCAGATGGCTCAACCGCTCAGCCGCCGGCGCCATGGTCGGCGCCGCCGGGACAATCGCCGCGCGCTAGCCCAGCTGTTCCATCACCTCGTCAGAGGCTTCGAAATTCGTCGTCACCCGCTGCACGTCGTCGTCATCCTCCAGCGCATCGATCAGCTTCATCAGCTTCTCCATACCCTCAAGGTCCATCTCCGTGCTCGTCGTCGGACGCCACACCAGCTTGGTGCTCTCGCTCTCGCCCAGGTCGGCCTCCAGCGCGTTCGACACCTCGTTCAGATCGGTGTCCGCACACCAAATCACGTGCCCGTCCTCGCTGCTCTCGACATCCTCGGCCCCGGCCTCGATCGCGGCCATCATGACCGTGTCGGCATCGCCCGAATCGGCGGCATAGGTCACCTCGCCCTTGCGCTCGAACATGAACCCGACGCTGCCCGTCTCGCCCAGATTGCCGCCGTTCTTGGTAAAGGTCGACCGCACGTTCGACGCGGTCCGGTTGCGGTTGTCGGTCATGGTCTCGACGATCACCGCCACACCGTTGGGGCCATAGCCCTCATAGCGGATTTCCTCGTACTCATCGCCCTCGCCCGCAACAGACTTCTTGATCGCGCGTTCGATGTTGTCCTTGGGCATCGACTGGCCCTTGGCCTCTTTCACGGCAAGCCGCAGGCGCGGGTTCTTGTCGGGATCCGGATCGCCCATCTTGGCGGCGATGGTGATCTCTTTCGACAGTTTCGAAAACAGCTTGGCGCGGATCTTGTCCTGCCGCCCTTTCCGGTGCTGAATGTTCGCCCATTTTGAGTGGCCTGCCATGGCGATGCTCCTCGACTTTGCTTGCCGGTCTATAGGCCAAGGCCGGGGCAGGCTTCAACCCGCCCCCGCCACCGCGCAGGCGCTCAAGACCCCCGCTCCCGTCTGCCCACCATGGCCCACCCGAAACGTGGCACAAACGGCCCCGCGCCCCCTAACTATCCGCGCCAGCCCCTCAACTTCGCCCCGCGAACCCAACACACAGACCCCAAACTTCTTCTGGCCAAAAATACCTCGGGGGGCGCGGCACGCGCGGGGGCAGCGCCCCCTCCAACACCCGCCACCCCTCACATCTGCGGCAGCTTTTCACCTCGCACCGTCGCCTCCGCCGCGGCCAAGATGCGCTTTTTGCGCGTCGGCGCGGTCTTGGCCCCCTTGATCCAGCGCAGCACATTGCGCCGGTAGGACGGCGCCATGCCGTCCCACGCCTCCCGTGCAGCACCCAAAGCCGCATCGAGGTCGCCCGGCACCTCCAACCGGTCCACGTCCGCGTCCGCCTCCCACGTGCCCGCCGCCTGCGCCGCGGCAATCGCCGCCCGCCCGGGGGCCTGCATTCGCCCCTCGGCCTCCAGCCGTGCGGCCCGCACGCGGTAGCTTTGCGCCCAGGCGCGCGTCCGGCGCGGTGTGATCAGTTGCGCCGTGCGCGCGTCATCGACCACAAACCTGCGCCCGTCGATCCAGCCATGGGCCACCAGCGCATCCAGCACCGCGTCGCGGCTCACGTACTTGTCCCGTGTCGCCGCCTTCCACGTGATCAGGATCGCGCCGTCACTGCCGTGATGCGCCGCCAGCCAGTCCCACAGCGCCGCGTCCGAGGTCACCTCGACCCGCGGATAATCCGGCATCGACATGCGCAGTCTCCCCTTGTCCATTTGTGCCGCGCACAACATGGTGCGGGCATGACCACGGACCAGATCATCCTCTTTGCCCTTTTCGGGACAGTTTTCGGCCTGCTGATCTGGGGCCGCTTTCGCTATGACATCGTTGCCTTTTCGGCGCTGATGGCCGGCGTGGTGCTGGGCGTGGTGCCCGCGGCCGACGCGTTTTCCGGCTTTGGCCACCCGGCCACGCTGGTGGTGGCGCTGGTGCTTGTGGTCTCGGCGGGGCTGGTGCGGTCGGGGGCCGTGTTCCTGATCACGCGCACGCTGATCGATGCGTCGCGCAGTCTTGGCGCCCACATCACGCTGATGGGGGCCGTGGGCGGCGTGCTCTCGGCGTTCATGAACAACGTGGCCGCCCTTGCGCTCCTGATGCCCGTCGACATCCAGACCGCGCGCAAGGCGGGCCGCAATCCCGGCCTTAGCCTGATGCCGCTCAGCTTTGCCACGATCCTCGGCGGCATGGTCACACTGATCGGCACGCCCCCCAACATCATCATTGCCAGCATCCGCGAGGAAAGCCTCGGCGCCCCCTTTGCCATGTTCGACTTTGCCCCTGTCGGCGGGGCGGCTGCGATTGCGGGCCTTGCCTTTGTGGCCCTCATCGGCTGGCGCTTCATCCCCGTGCGCGACACCGGCAGCGCATCGCCAGAAGAGGCGCTTTCGGGCTACATCGCCGAACTGACCGTACCCGACGGCTCCAAACACATCGGCGCCCGCCTCAGCGACCTCGAGGACGCGGCAGAGCAGGCCGATGTCGCCATCATCGGCCTCATCCGCGACGGCAAACGCCGCTACGGGCGCGCCCGCAACGCCGACCTGCGCGCAGGGGATACGCTGGTGCTTGAGGCGACGCCTGACGCGCTGGATGAATTCCGCAGCGCCACCAGCCTCGCCGTCGCCGACGCCACCCGCGAGGAAAACCTGCGCGCCGCTGGCGACGGGGTCGAAATCATCGAGGTCGTGGTCACCGAAACCTCGCGCCTCATTGGCCGCACCGCACAGGCCGTGGGCCTGAACTGGCGCCAGAACACCGTGCTCATGGGCCTGTCGCGCAGCGGCAAAGCGGTGAACAAGGAGATCCGCAAGACCCCCCTGCGCGCAGGCGACATCCTGCTCCTGCTCGTGCCCCGCGACTCAGGGTCGGACGTGACCGCTTGGCTGGGTTGTCTGCCGCTGGCTGAACGCGGGCTGGCCGTGACCGCCAATGACAAGGTCTGGCTTGCCATCGCGCTCTTCATGGGGGCGGTGATCGCAGCCAGCCTCGGGCTGATCTATCTGCCCGTGGCCCTCGGCCTCGTGGTGATCGCCTATGTGCTGGCCAAGATCGTGCCCCTGTCCGAGCTTTACACCCACATCGAATGGCCCGTCGTGGTGCTTCTGGGCTCGATGATCCCGCTCGGCGCGGCGTTGGAGACATCCGGTGGCACCGAACTGATCGCAGGGTGGCTGCTGACCCTGACGCAGGGCCTGCCCGCATGGGCCGTGCTCACGGTGCTGATGATCGTGACCATGAGCTTGTCGGACGTGCTCAACAACACCGCCACGACGATCGTGGCCGCCCCCGTGGGCATCCAGATGGCACAAACGCTTGGCGTCTCTCCCGACCCGTTTCTGATGGCGGTCGCGGTGGCGGCGTCCTCGGCCTTCCTCACCCCCATCGGGCACAAGAACAACACCCTGATCCTCGGACCCGGCGGCTACCAGTTTGGCGACTACTGGAAGATTGGCCTGCCGCTCGAGGTCATCGTGGTCGCCGTGTCGATCCCCGCGATCCTGTTGTTCTGGCCGCTCTAGACGGGGCGCGGAAATCGTTACGATTTCCGGCCGTTTTCCCTGTCGGAAAACGCCAGCACCCAGCGTCACCGTTGCCTCGCACCCGCCACACCGCCTAACCTGCCCCCAACAGGGAGAGGCACATGGATCAAGCGGACGCGATCATTGTAGGCGCGGGCCTTGCAGGGCTTGCCGCCGCCGCAGAACTCGGGGACCGCGGCAAACGCGTGATCATCGTCGATCAGGAACCGCGCAGTTTCCTCGGCGGACAGGCGTTCTGGTCCCTCGGCGGCCTCTTCATGGTCGACACGCCCGAACAGCGCCGCATGGGCATCCGCGACAGCCACACCCTGGCCCTCGCCGACTGGATGGGCAGCGCCCGGTTCGACCGCGACGAAGACAACTGGCCCCGCCGCTGGGCCGAAGCCTTTGTGGACTTCGCCGCAGGCGAGATGCGCCCGTGGCTGCACGCCATGGGCCTGCGCTGGTTTCCCGTCGTGGGCTGGGCCGAACGCGGCGGCGGCTTTGCCACCGATCACGGCAACTCGGTTCCGCGCTTTCACATCACCTGGGGCACCGGGCCGGGTATCATCGAACATTTCGTGCGCCGCTGCGAAGAACACGAACAGGCGGGCCGCCTCAGCTTCCATTTCCGCCACCAGGTTGACCGCATCGACATGGAAAACGGCGCGGCCAGGGGAATATCGGGCACGGTGCTCGCGGACGACAGCGCCGCCCGCGGCGCGCCTACCAACCGCGATGCCACCGGCGATTTCGCCCTGCGCGCGCCCTCCGTCATTGTCACCTCCGGCGGTATCGGCGGAAACTTTGAAATGGTGCGCAAGGCATGGCCGACCGACCGCCTCGGACCCGCGCCACGGGACATGGTCGCAGGCGTGCCCGCCCACGTGGACGGCCGCATGATCGGCATCAGCGAAACCGCAGGCGGCCACCTGATAAACGGCGACCGCATGTGGCACTACACCGAAGGGGTCAAGAACTGGGACCCGATCTGGCCCGCCCACGGCATCCGCATCCTGCCCGGGCCATCATCGATGTGGTTCGACGCCACCGGCAACCGCTTTGCCCCTCCCGCCCTGCCCGGCTTCGACAGCATGGGCACCCTGCGCGAGATCCTGAAAACCGGCTATGACTACAGCTGGTTCATCCTCACCCAAAAGGTGATCAAAAAGGAATTCGCCCTCTCCGGCTCCGAACAGAACCCCGATTTCACCTCCAAAAGCTGGATGGAGGTGATCCGTCAGCGCATCCTGTCGGGCAGCAAGGCCACAGGCCCGGTCGAGGCCTTCAAGGAACGCGGCGAGGATTTCGTTGTGGCCCAGGATCTCGCGTCGCTGGTCAACGGCATGAACCAGATCGCCGGCGGCAACCTGATCTCCGAGGCGAAACTGCGCCCCCAGATCGAGGCCCGCGATGCCCAGGTCGACAACCCGTTTTCCAAGGACGCCCAGATGATGGCGATCCATGCCGCGCGCAACTACCGCGGCGACCGGCTGATCCGCACCGCCAAGCCGCACAAGTTCCTCGACCCAGCCAACGGCCCGTTGATCGCCGTCAAACTGCACATCCTGACACGCAAGACACTGGGCGGCCTGCAAACCAACCTCGACAGCCAGATGATCGATGCGGGCGGTGCGGTGATCCCGGGCCTCTTTGCCGCGGGCGAGGTCGCGGGCTTCGGCGGCGGCGGCTATCACGGCTACAACGCGCTCGAAGGCACATTTCTGGGCGGCTGCATCTTCTCGGGACGCAACGCGGGCCGCAGCGACACCATTGCCTGAGCCTGCGTAGGGTCTCCAGCGGCATCGGACCCTGCAGGTCACCACACCCACGCGCGCGGGCGTGCCAATCGAAAGATGCAATGACCCGTACTTGCATCAAGCAATGGCCCGCAGGCCATCGCACGAACGGGCGCCCAGCGGTCCGTTCCGACAGGATACCCACCGCACGCGCCACGCGGGCGACCCGTGCAAACGGAAACCGACGTCTGAACGTCGCGCGCACGACCACGCCAGCGCCCATTTTCCAATCACGCGCACCCGCGGGGTTCGCTGTTTCTGATCATGCGCCCCGAACACCCGCTCCGGCGCCAAGATCGGAACGGTTGCTTCAATCGATCATCCATTGCCGCACCGCACCAACCGCGCACGCGGACGTCACTGTTCGCCAAAGTCCATGCCGAACACCCGATGCCCTGCCCCGCACCGTCGCCAAGAACAGAAACCCTTGCTCCAACGTATCAAACATTGCCGCGCCGCACCAACCGCGCCCGCGGACGTCACTGTTCGCCAAAATCTACCCCAAACACCCGATGCCCTGGTGCTCACCGGCGCCAAGATCAGAAACCCTTGCCCCAGCGTATCAACCATGAGGGACCACACCGACCGTGTATGCGGACAGCACTGTTCCCGAAATCCACCGGAAACACTCAGTGTCTGTCCCGACCTTCGGCAAGATCTGCGACACGTACCCGGCCTCACAAAGACCCGCCCGCAACACACCCGCGCGCCCGATCGCACTTCAGCGCGCGCAACCTTCTCTATTCGCAAAAATCAACCTCGAAGGCCCGCTTTCCGACCCCCACGATCGACAGTGCCCCAGGCCCCTATCCCAACCGCGCACTCAGCACGGCACCAGCCCGACCGCGCACGCCTCAGCCATCGCGCGCACGTCCCCTTCTCTGTTTTTAAAAAATCCTCCCCGAAGGGCCGGTCAGCCATCCGTGCCGCTGCCCCGATCACAGTCAGCCATAGTCCAACGCCCCCGGATCATGCTGGTTCAGCGGCCACTCGCCTTCGAACACGCCGGGCTTGTCGCCCTCGTACACGGCCCAGGTCGCCGCCATCAGGCGATAGGTCTTGTGTTCCCAGCCTTCCTCGTTGCGATGGGTGTGCGCGTGCCAGACACCCTGCACCAGCACCGGCAGTTCGACCCGCGCCGCCGCCTCGCCTGTCTGTCCACCGACCAGCGCCAGCCGATTGAGCTGTCTGTGCAGCTTGTGCGCCAGTTTTGCGCGACGACCGGCAAAGATCACCGGCACCTCGCGCGTGGTTCCCACGCGCGCGACGATCACCACATCGCCGCGCGACGTGCGCCGCAACTCCGGTGTCAAGGCGACCACCACGTTCTGCAACGGCTCGCCAAACAGCGTCGCGTCTTCCAGCGCGTCGGTGGTTGGAAACGTCGTCTTGCGTCGATCAATCATCATGCACCCTGCCTGATCATTAAGCATCACACTTATGCCGCAAATGTTAAGAAATGGTTCCGCTCACAGCGGCCAGATGAACGGGATCACCGCCGACGCGATCAGCCCCACGCTCAGGTTCAGCGGGATGCCCACGCGCATGAAATCGGTGAACCGGTAGCCGCCGGGGCCATAGACCAGCATGTTGGTCTGGTACCCGATGGGCGTGGCGAACGACGCCGACGCCGCCACCATCACCGCCACGACCAGCCCGCGCGCATCAATGCCCAGCGCCTCGGCCAGCCCGATGGCGATGGGCGTGACCACCACTGCCACGGCGTTGTTGCTGACCAGCTCGGTCAACACCGAAGTCAGCAGATACACCGCCCACACGATCAGGAACGGCGGCAACATCATCAGACCCGGCGCAATCGCGTCAACGATCAGCGCCACGGCGCCCGACGCCTCCAGCGCGGCCCCAATCCCCAGCATGGCAAAGATCAGCGCCAGCAGACGCCCATCGACAAAGGAAAACGCCTCTTCGGCGTCGATGCAACCGCTCACCAGCACCAGCGCCACAGCGAGGATGGCCAGCAAGAAAATCGGCGCCACCCCCAGCGCGGCCAGCACCACGATACCGAGCAGCGACGCCAGCGCCACGGGCGCATGCCCACGGCGATAGGCGCGCTGCGACGGTTGCGCGACGTCGACCATGTCCATGTCCGCGGCCAGCCGCTTGATGTCCTCGGGCGCACCTTCAAGCAGCAGCGTGTCACCCACACGCACCACCAGATCATCCAGCTGCCGCCCGATGTTCTGGTTGCGCCGGTGCACCGCCAGCACATAGACGCCGTACCGCCGCCGCAGCCGCATCGCGCCCAGCCGCCGACCCACCATCCGGCACCCGGGCGTGATCAGCACCTCAACCGTGGTGGTCTCGACCGCGCCGACCTGGTTCAGGCGTTTGAGCTCCTTGTTGCGCTGCAGGCTCAGCAGTTCGGTCATCTGCGTGCGCAGCACCACCCGGTCACCGACCTCCAGCGTGACGTCCTGCAAATTCCGCCGCAGCGACGCGTCCCCACGCACCACGTCGATCAACCGCACGCCGTCGCGCTTGAACAGCTGCACCCCCAGCACCTCGCGTCCGATCAGGTTGCTCTCGGGCGGGATCACGGCCTCGGTGAAAAACTTCATCTTGCTGCGATCACTCAAGAGCCCGGCCAGACTGTCCCGGTCGGGCAGCAGCCACGGCCCCACGAACCGCAGATAGATCATGCCCCACGCCACAAGGATCAGGCCCAGCGGCGTCACCTCGAAAATCGTGAACGCCGCCATCCCCTGCGCCCGCGCGACTCCGTCAACGAGCAGATTGGTCGAGGTCCCCAGCAGCGTCAGCGTGCCGCCCAGGATCGCGGCATAGCTCAGCGGGATCAGCAGGCGCGACGGCGCCAGCCCCATGGTCTTGGCAAGCTGGGTAAAGACGGGGATCATCACGACCACAACGGGCGTGTTCGACACGATGGCCGAACTGGTCACCACAAACGCGATCAGCAGCACAATCGCCAGCACCGGGTTGGTGCGCGCCTGCCGGTCCGCCAGCCCGGTAAAGGCATCCAGCGCGCCTGTCCGCACCAGCGCCCCCATGATGATGAACATCGCCGCAATGGTCCACGGTGCGGGGTTCGACAGCACCGCCAGCCCCGCCTCATAGGGCAGCACGCCCAGCCCCAGCATCAGCGCCACACCGGTGATCGCCACCACCTCCGTGGGCAGGCTTTCGCGCAAAAACAGCACGAACATGATCCCCACGACCGCCAGCGTGACCATGGCCTGCGTGGTTTGCGACATCTCGATCAGGCCCATGCGCGGTCCCTGTCTGTTGTGCTCAGCCAGCAGTGTCTCGCATCGCGGCGGGGGCATCAACCCGAACCGCGCGGGGTTGCACCAGATACATGCCCAGCATCATCAGGGCGAGCGAAGCCCAAACCGTGGGCGCATAGGCCTCCGACAGGATCAGCTTGGCCCAGAACACGCCGAACAGCGTGACAAGGAAACTGACCTGCACCGCAAACACCGGCCCGGTCTGCCGCACCAGCCAGACATAGCCCGCATAGACCAGCACGTGGACCACCGCACTTGCCGCCTGCGCAATCTCGGGCGCGACATAGTGAGGGCGCAGGTCGATCCAGTGGCCCGAGATCAGCGTAAACGGCAGAACCAGCACGGTGCCCACAACCGACGCGCCCCACAGCACCTGAAAGGCCGACAGGCCCGCGGTGCCCCAGCGCGCCACAAAGTTGCCCTCAAGCGCGTAGCAGAACCCCGAAAGCAGCGCGACCAGCACCCAGAACAGCGGGATCGCCCCCGACATCTCTGCCCCCGGCAGCACGATCATCGCAACGGCGACAAATCCGGCGAACAAGCCTGCCAGCCGCAACCACTCGAACCGGTCCAGCGACAGCGCAAGTGCGACCAGAAAGGCCCAGATCGGCACCATGCTCAGCAGGATCGACATGACCCCCGCAGGCAAATGCGCCACGGCCTGATAGCTGGCAATGCCCGGCAGGATCGACCCGATCAGCGCGATGATGACATAGACGCCCATCGCACCCGCGTGCCATGGCAGACGCAACCGCAGGGGCAGCGCGAGGATGCTCATCGCCGCAGCGCCGATGGCCAACTGCCACAGGATCAGACCAAAGAACTGGTGACCGGTGCTGACCGCGATCTTGGCCAGCGGCATGGTCACACCCCATCCGGCGCCCAGAACCACGAGCACGGCAAAGGGCCACACCCGCGCGGCGCTCATCCCAGCGGTCCGACCTCGGGCAGATGTCCGCCACGGCGAACCGGCACCACGCGTGTGGCGCGCCCGCCCTCGCCCACCTCGACATAAACACCGCACAGGCTCACCTCGCCCAAGGCCGGGGTGAACCGCTCCTTGGGCATGCCGGTGATGAACCGGCGCAGCGGCTCCTCGCGCTGCATCCCGATCACCGAATGGTAATCTCCGCACATGCCCGCATCGGTCAGATAGGCACAGCCCTTGGGCAGGATCATCGCGTCCGCCGTGGGCACATGGGTGTGCGTGCCGACCATCAGGCTCGCCCGCCCGTCGCACCAATGGCCCATGGCCATCTTCTCGGATGTTGCCTCGCAATGGAAATCGACAATCGCCACATCCACCGCCCCACCCAGCGTGTGGGTCCGGAACACGGTTTCCAGCGCGGAAAACGGATCGTCAAAGGGCCGCTTCATGAACACCTGCCCCAGCGCCTGGGTGACAAGAATTTTCTTGCCGGCGGCGGTGAACACCCGCGCGCCCTTGCCCGGGGCGGCCTTGGAAAAATTCAGCGGACGGATGACGCGCGGCTCGTGTTCGATGAACTGCAACATGTCCTTTTGGTCAAACGCATGATCGCCCAGCGTGACCACATCCGCCCCCGCCTCGAGCAGCGCCTTGGCATGCGCCCCCGACAGCCCCATGCCCGAGGTCGCGTTCTCGCCATTGACCACCACGAAATCGAGGCCCCATTCGGCGCGCATCGCGGGCAGATTGTTCGCCACGGCCTGCCGCCCGGCCCGGCCCATCACATCGCCCAAAAACAGAATTTTCATGACTGTCCATATGCCGCCGCGCGATGATGCGACAAGGGCGAAAGGTTAAAGGGGCGTAAAACGTACAAAAAGGGGGGGTAAATTGTACAAAACGCCGTTTCAGGCCGATTTTGCGGGTTCAGTTTTGTACAAAACAGGCCCCGTTTTCATCAAAACAGCCTCAGATCGTGATCACTTCGGCCTCCGTCACGACCAAATCCAGCGGTTGATCGGTGGCTTCCAACGGCAATTCCGCCACCTCCTGCGCCCCATAGGCAAACCCAATCGCCAACGTCCCCCGCCGTGCCCTCAGGCGCTCCAACGTCCGGTCATAGAACCCGCCGCCATAGCCCAGCCGCCCACCCGTCCGGGTAAAGGCGACCAGCGGCACGATCACGATCTCTGGGTCAAAAAAATCATCAACGACAGGGACTTGCGCGCCAAACTTACCATCCCGCATCAACCCATCGGGCGCCCATTTCGAGAAGTTCAGCGGCGCGCCTTCGGCCTCGATCACGGGCACGCCGACATCCCCATGGGCGGCGGCTTCGGCCATGGCGGGCAGCGGGTCAATCTCGGTCCGGATCGGCATGTAGCCCGCGAGCGGCACCCCGCGATACCCCGCCAAAACCGACGACAACATCCCGCAAGCCCCTGAAAATAATTGCGAATGCGCAATTTTACGCGCGGCAAATGCGGCCTTGCGCACCCGCGCCTTGGCCTCTGCCAGCGTCTCGCCGCTCACAACAAAACCACTGCGGCAAGGCCCAAAAAGGCAAAGAATCCAACGATATCCGTCACAGTTGTGACAAACGCCCCCGACGCCAGCGCGGGGTCGATCCCCACCCGGTCGAGGATCACCGGAATGACCGTCCCCGCAAACCCCGCAACCACCAGATTGATCACCATCGCCGCCGCGATCACATAGCCCAAGGCGGGTGATCCGAACCAAATCACACCCACGATGCCCATGACAACTGCAAACACTATCCCGTTGATAAGGCCCACTAAAACCTCACGCCGGATCACGCGCCAGACATTCGCACCGGTCAGATCCTTGGTCGCAATCGCGCGCACCGCAACGGTCAGCGACTGCGTCCCCGCATTGCCCCCCATCGACGCCACGATGGGCATCAGCACCGCCAGCGCCACCAACTGCGCAATCGCCACTTCGAACTGAGCAATCACCAGTGACGCCAGGATCGACGTCACCAAGTTCACCAAAAGCCAAGGCAAACGCTGCCGCGTCGTCGTCGCCACGTTGTCCGACAGCGCCGACTCCTCGCCAACCCCCGCAAGACGCAGGATATCTTCCTCGTGTTCCTCGTCCAGAACCGCCATCGCATCGTCGATAGTAATCGCCCCGATCAGGCGGCCTTCGTCATCGACAACGGGCGCTGAAATCAGGTGATACTGGTTAAACGCATAAGCGACCTCGCTTTCATCCTGACTGGCCGGGATGATCTGAAAAGTCTCTTCGGTCAGTGACTTGAGCGGCGTTTCGCGGCGCGAGCGCAAGAGCTTGCCCAGCGTCACGTTGCCCACCGGGTGCAGGCGCGGATCAACCAGAACGATGTGGTAAAACTGGCGCGGCAGGTCCTCTTCGCGCGCCGCGCGCATCCGGTCAATGGCCTCGCCCACGCTCCAGTGCTCGGGCGCCATGACCACCTCGCGCTGCATGAGACGCCCGGCGGAATATTCCGGAAAGGCCAGCGATTGTTCGACCATCGCGCGGTCGCTGTCTTCGAGCGCGTCGAGGATCTGTTCCTGCTGTGGACCTTCGAGGTCCTCGATGATGTCCACGACATCGTCACTGTCCAGCTCGCGCACCGCCTCGGCCAGCACGTTCGGCTTGAGCACCGCGATGACTTCATCGCGGATCGCCTCGTCCAATTCGGACAGGATTTCACCATCGAAATCAATGTCGTAGAGACGGATCAACCGCGACCGGTCAAAGGCGTTGATCTGTTCCAGCATGTCCGCAATGTCCGCCGGGTGTAGCGGCTGCATCAGTGCTGCAAGCTGGTCGCGGTCCTCGATTTCGACCGCGTACAGGATCGCGGCGACATCCTTGCGCTCGAGCGCGTAGTCTCCGCTGTCGGAACCGGGATCGTTGCTGTCGCCTGGCGTGGTCATGCCGCTCTCCCGGTGGTCCTGCCCTTGGGTCGATCATATGCAGCCGCGCGGCGGGAAGACAATATCGCGTGCCCGTTTGCCTCTGGCCCACGCCCGCGCCATAAGGTGTGCATGTCACTGCCCCACCGCATCCACGGTCACGTCCTGCGCTTTTCCGGCAATCCGTTTACGGAGGGTTGGGAGGCTTGTGTGCGCGTCGAGGAAAACAGTGCGATCCTGATCGAAGACGGGGTGATCACAGCCCTCGGTGACGCCGCCAAGGCAGAGGAGGCGACCGAGGCGCGATACGACAACCATCTGATTTGCCCGGGTTTTGTCGATGCGCATGTGCATTACCCGCAGACCGCGATCATCGCGTCTTGGGGCAAGCGGCTGATTGACTGGCTGAACAGCTACACCTTTCCCGAAGAGACCCGGTTTAGCGACCCAGCCTATGCGCGCGAGATTGCCGGGCGGTACTGCGACCTTGTTCTGGCGCATGGCACGACGAGCTTTGCCAGCTATTGCACCATCCATCCCGCCAGCGTCGACGCGATATTCGAGGCGGCAGAGGCGCGCGGCATGGCCGTGGTCGCGGGCAAGACCTGCATGGACCGCAACGCCCCCGACGGCCTGCGCGACACCGTGCAAAGCGCCTATGATGACAGCAAGGAGTTGCTGACGCGCTGGCACAGAACAGGCCGCGCGCACTACGCCATCACCCCCCGCTTTGCGCCGACCTCGACGCCCGAACAACTCGAGGCGATGGGCGCGCTTTGGGCCGAGCATCCCGACGTCGTGATGCAGACGCATCTGAGCGAGCAGGTCGACGAGGTTGCGTGGGTGCGGGATTTGTTTCCGCAAGCCCACGATTACCTTGACGTTTATGACCGCTTTGGCCTGCTCGGCCCGCGCGGCATCTATGGCCATGCAATCCATCTGACCGATCGGGAACGGGCCAAGCTGGCCGAGGTCGGCGCTGGTCTCGCCCATTGTCCGACGTCAAACACATTCATCGGCTCAGGCCTCTTTGACCTTGCCGGGTTGGCGCGGGCCGGTCAGCCGGTGGGGCTGGCGACGGACACAGGCGGCGGGTCCAGTTTTTCGATGCTGCGCACCATGGCCGCCGCCTACGAAATCGCGCAGCTGCGCGGGACAGCGGTGCATGCGGCGGAACTGTTGTGGGTGGCCACCGAAGGGTCGGCGCAGGTATTGCACCGTGCGGATGAGATCGGGCGGATCGATGTGGGCCGCGTGGCGGATCTGGCGGTGCTGGACCTCGGTTCGACCCCGGCCATCGCACAGCGCAGCGCCCGGGCCGACGACATCTGGGAAGCGGTGTTTCCCACGATCATGATGGGCGATGATCGTGCGGTGGCGGCGACCTACGTGGCCGGACGGCACGAGGCCTAGGCGTCGGCGAGGCCGCGTGCGAGGGCGCGGTGCCGTTCCAGCACCCTGGGCAAATCGAGAGTCGTGATGTGACCGTCACGCACGATCTGCCGCCCTTCGACAAACAGATCCCGCACCGCTTGCGGGCCCGCCAGAACCAGAGCGGCGGGATCCCAGCTGCCCGCGCTGTGCACGCCGCTGACATCCCAGATCGCGATATCGGCGCGGGCGCCCTGACCCAACCAGCCGACATCGCGGCGGCCCAGTAGTGCCGCGCCACCGCGTGTGGCCAGCCAAATGGCCTCGCGCGCGCTCATCGCGTCTGCGCCGCTTGCGACACGTTGCAACAGCATCGCCTGCCGCGCCTCTGCCAGCATCTGGCCTGCGTCGTTGCTCGCTGATCCGTCAACACCCAGACCCACGGGCACGCCCGCATCCCGCATCGCCCGCACCGGAGCAATACCCGAGCCGAGGCGGCAGTTGGAGCAGGGGCAGTGCGCGACACCTGTGCCGGTTTCGGCAAAGAGCGCGATTTCCGAGGCGTCGAGTTTCACGCAATGGGCGTGCCACACGTCCGGGCCGACCCAGCCCAGATCCTGCGCGTATTGACCGGGGCGGCAGCCGAACTGTTCCAGAGAGTAAGCGATGTCCTCGTTGTTCTCTGCCAAGTGGGTGTGCAGGCGCACCCCCTTGTCCCGGGCCAACAGGGCCGCGTTGCGCATCAGGTCGCGACTGACCGAGAAGGGTGAACAGGGCGCAACGCCGATCTGGCACATGGACCCTGGTTCTGGATCATGGAATGCGTCGATAACGCGAAGACAATCGTCCAGGATCGCGTCTTCGTCTTCGACCAGCGCATCTGGCGGCAGGCCACCCGCGCTTTGCCCGATCGACATCGCCCCGCGCGTCGGTGCAAAGCGCAGGCCCAGTTCCGCAGCGGCGACGATGGTATCATCGAGCTGCGCGCCGTTCGGAAAGATGTAGAGGTGGTCTGCACTGAACGTGCATCCCGAAAGAGCCAGTTCTGCAAGCCCGACCTGGGCTGAGACATGCATGTGCTCTGGCCCCATGCGCGCCCAGATCGGGTAAAGCGTTTGCAACCATCCAAAAAGGAGTGCGTCCTGTGCGGCGGGGACTGCGCGGGTCAGGGATTGATAAAGGTGTTGGTGCGTATTGATCAGGCCCGGTGTGACGACACAGCCCGTGGCGTCGATCACCTCCTCGCCGTCCCGCGGAAAAAGCCCAGTACCGATCTGGTTCACCAGACCATCCACGATGCGCACATCAACGCCGGTCAGTTCGGTGCCACCGTCAGCCATGGTCAGCAAATGATCCGCATTGCGGATCAGGGTCTGTTTCATCGGTCCGCCAGCAGTTTCAGCGCGGCTGCGTGGATGTCCGCATTGGCCGCGGCCAGCGCGCGCCCACCGTCGTGAACCGGGCCGCCCTCCCAGTTTGTGACGATCCCGCCTGCTGCCTCGATCAGCGCGATGGGTGCCTGAATGTCGTAATTTGCCAGCCCCGCCTCGATCACCAGATCGATCTGGCCTGCGGCCAGCAGCGCGTAGGCGTAGCAATCCATGCCGTAGCGGGTGAGTTGCACCTGATCTGCCACGCGCGCAAAGGCTGCGCGGTCTGCCTGCGTGCCGATCTCGGGGAAGGTGGTGAACAGGATCGCGTCCGCCAACGGTCGCGCGGCGCGGGTGGTTATGGCGTGCCCCCCATGTGGACCGATCATTTCCGCGGCACCGCCAAAGCCGATAAAGCGTTCGCCGATATAGGGTTGGTCTATCAGGCCAAGCTTTGGACCATTTGTGTCGCCAACAGCAATGAGGACACCCCATGTTGGCGTCCCGGAGACAAAGCCCCGGGTTCCGTCGATGGGATCAAGCACCCAGGTCAATCCGCTGGAGCCTTCGATGGTCCCGTACTCTTCTCCGATGATTGCGTCGTCTGGTCGTGTTTGGGCGAGCACGTCCCGCATCGCCGCTTCGGCTGCGCGGTCGGCTTCGGTCACCGGATCGAACGCAGTGGCATCCTTGTTGTCTGCGGTCAGGTCAGGTGCGCGGAAATAGGGCAAGATGACCGCGCGCGCCGCGTCCGCCATCTCATGCGCAACGGCGGCCAGGGTAGAAACAGAACTCATATCGCTGGCGTGACAGAGCACGACGGCAGGCGCAAGCATTTACCTGTCGTGAAGATCAGGCGACGTCGCTGAGAACGCGGGCCAATTCGAACAGGCGACGGCGCTGGTTTTCGGGTATCGCGTAGTAGGTGCGCACCAAATCCATCGCTTCCTTGTCAGCAAGCATGTCATGGGGAACATCCCCGCGCGTGCCGTCTTGGTCTGCTGTTTCGCCTGCCAGCCCGTCAAAAAAGAAAGACACCGGAACGCCCATCGATTCACCAATGTCCCAAAGACGGGATGCACTGACACGGTTTGCACCGGTCTCGTACTTTTGGATCTGCTGAAATTTGATGCCGACGCTATCCGCCAGTTTTTGTTGCGTCATGCCGATCAACCAGCGACGCTGACGAATTCTCTTGCCGACATGGATATCTACCAGGTGTGGCATCGGGTTTCCTATACACTCTGTTTGCCCGTCCGCGGATCCATCGCATCCTAAACGCAATCCGCCGCGCATCGTGAACATACAACGAGCTTGTGGCGAAGGAGTACCGCAAATACGGGTGATTTTCAACCATAACTACTCGTTTAAGGCGAGTACACAACTTATCGTCAGGGCTTCGTCCGCTGTTCCGCAAGGCATATTTTCACACTTTATGACGCATTTACCGACAGTTAGATATTGCTAAGGGCATGCGGGAGCGCAGACGGTGTCAGACGAAAGCGTGATTTATCACGCCAAGGCACGGCGATGCTGAGCAGTAAATGAACCGACAAAACCGATATAATGGGCCAAGCGTCGGCGGCGTGGCACCAAATATGGTTAACCAAGACTGGTCAAAGCCGCAGGTATCGATCCGAATCAAAGGTTAAACCGCCCGCATCAGCGGCATTTCCTGTCCGCCAAAGGCGCGGCGCAAGAAATCAGCGAGAACCGCGTGAATGTCGCTGCGGCCGGGCCCTGCGCCATAGAGATTGATTTTGTGTGCGGGCAGTTCGGGCAAGGTCCCGTTGTGGTCGATCTTTTCCATGTGCGCGCGTGATGTGCCTTCGATGACCGTCTGCACCGCCAGATCGGCGCTGACCGTTGCTTCGATCGTGTGATCGCTGTCGGATTCCACGACGATGTCCCACGGGATCTCTGCCGCATCGAGACAATCTATTACGCGCGGGCGAAACGTGCACTGACGGCCCACGGCCAGTTTCAATGGGCGCTGGCGCCACGCCGACCCGTTTGGTGCACCGATCCAGACCAGTGGTTTGATGGTCAGCTCTTCGACATTGGGATCGAGAGATGTATCAAGCTCCGTCTCGGTTGTCAGGATCATGTCGAGCGTGCCTTTGGCATATTCGGCTTTCAGCCGACGCGTGAACGAGCTGTCCAGCTGGACTTTGACCCGCGGGAACGCGGCGTGGAATTGTTTGAGCACTTGCGGGATGGCCGGATAGACGATGTCATGCGGCACACCCAAGGTGATTTCGCCTTCGAACGCCTGATCGGTGAGCCTGGTCATAATCTCGTCGTTCAGCGCCACCATGCGCCGGGCATATGCCAACAGCTGTTCACCCGAAGCCGTCAGCGCGATGGTGCGACCGGAGCGGTCAAAAAGCGCCAGTCCCAGGAGTTCCTCAAGGCGTTTCAACTGCATGGACACTGCAGACTGGGTCAGATGCAGAAAACCTGCCGCCCGCGTGACCCCGCCCGCCTCGGCCACGGCAACGAACGACCTCAAGGTCGTGATGTCGAGATTTCTCATATCAATAATCCTGATACATTAGATCAAAAACATTCGTTTGGAAAATATGACGGATGACGCCAGATAGATCAAGGAATTTGATGGAATTGGAACAACGCTTCACAGAACGAAGAAAGGAACACCTCATGGCCCTTATCGACAACATTTCGCGCGGCGCGCGCATCGCAGCCGTCCCCCAGCACCGGTTTTCGCTGCGTACGGCACTTGCCGTCTGGCGGTCTCGCCGCGCTTTGGCACGGCTTGATACGCATCGCCTTGATGACATCAAGGTCAGTCCGCGTGCTGCCGCGCAAGAGGTGCAAAAGCCGATTTGGGACGTACCTTCGACCTGGCGCGACTGAGTTTTGGTGCGTGCGGATCAGGGAAATACGGTGGGAACCGCTGCAACATCATAACAGCGACATTTCAACCTAGCCTATCGCGCCAAAACCTCTTGAAACGTTGCTGTTGACACCTGATATTACGGGCAACGCGGGCGGAAATCCGCGACGGGCGGGATCCCTGCCCGAAGCCAACACGTATTTGGAGGTCTAAATGGCTGAGTTGAATACTGTCCGCACAAGTGCTGGCGCACGCGCGGCACAAATTGATGAGGGCCTGCGCGCCCACATGAACAAGGTCTACGGTAACATGACCGTGGGCATGCTGATCACGGCATTGGCCGCCTGGGCGATTTCGGGTCTGTCGATCACGTCGACACCGACCGAGTATGCGCTGGGGAACGGTCAGTACCTGACCAGTCTGGGCTACACGCTTTATGTCTCGCCGCTCAAGTGGGTGCTGATGTTTGCGCCGCTTGCGTTCCTGTTCTTTGGCTGGGGTGCTTTGATGCGCCGCGGCTCTGCAGCTGCCGTGCAAACGGGCTTCTTTGCCTTTGCCGCCGTGATGGGCGTGTCGATGGGTACGGTGTTTATGATCTATACGCCCTACTCGATTGCACAGACGTTCATCGTGACCGCCATCGCGTTCGCCGGTCTGAGCCTCTATGGCTACACCACGAAGAAAGACCTGAGCGGCATGGGTACGTTCCTGATCATGGGTGTGATCGGCCTGCTGGTTGCGATGATCATCAACATCTTCCTGCAGTCGCCTGCGATGATGTTCGCCATCTCGATCATAGGTGTGCTGGTCTTTGCCGGTCTGACCGCCTTCTATACGCAGGATATCAAGAACACCTACGTCGCCTACGCCTCGGCTGGCGATCAGGAGTGGCTGGACAAGGCGGCGTCCGACGGCGCGCTGAGCCTCTACATCAGCTTCCTGAACATGTTCCAGTTCCTGCTCATGTTCATGGGCCAGCAAGAGTAACATCTGCGCACCATGCGCAAACGGAAGGGCCGGCATCGCGCCGGCCCTTTTTTGTTTCAACTGGGCGGGTCGACGAGCGGTCGAAGCATTCGGATCGACGGGAACACGATGCCACCTTGCAGCGTGACGTCAATGGGTCGGACGGTCTGAAACCCGACCGCCTCGTAAAACGGCACCGCCGTGCGGGTGGCCCAGCATTCCATCCAGGTGATCCCTGCCGCGCGCGCCACGTCAAAGCAGTGCTGCATCAAGGCGCGACCGATCCCGCGACGCAGGGCGCGGTCATCCGTGACCACGTGACGGATGTGGCCCAGCCCGGGATTTGCGCGGTCCCGCGTCCAGCCCCCGGCCCCGAGGATCACGTCCCTGTCCTCTACCACATAGTAAGTGCCGCTGGTGATCAGTTCTGGCCGTGCGCGGCTGATGATCGGCAGCGCCGTCACCAGCACGGACGGCGGGTAATCGGCCTTGAGCAGTTTGGGATAGGTCCGCGCCAGAAGGGCATCCACCGCCGCCATATCCGCCAAGGTTGTCGGTCGAATCGTGAAATCATCGGTGGCTGAGGGTGTAGACATGGCTGCGTCCCTCCTTGCGACTGATCCAGATGCCTTCGGGCGGTGCAATGTCGGTCTGGAACGCCGGCAACGTTTCCCACGGCCGACCTGCCACCACGCCGGTGCTGGGCAGCCGCGCGACCCAGCCCCCCATCCCTTCCCAGGTGATGGTCATGGCCGCGTTGTCCGTCCGGGCAAAGGCGCCCGGCCCGGTCCGATCAAACCGGTAAATCAATCCGTCGCTGTGCCTGTGCAATTCAAACTGGTTCATGAACGCCTCCTGAAAACGAAAAAGGCCGCGTCCCGGGTGGGGCGCGGCCTTTGGAATGGTATGAAGGGGAATCTTACTTGATCTTGCCTTCCTTGTATTCCACGTGCTTGCGCGCCACCGGGTCGTACTTTCGTACAACCATCTTTTCGGTCATTGTGCGTGCGTTTTTCTTGGTCACGTAGAAGTGGCCCGTGCCTGCGCTGGAGTTCAGGCGGATCTTGATCGTGGTTGGCTTGGCCATCTGGTCTCTCCTGCTCCGCGGGGCAACGGCCTCTCACGGGAAATCTCGAATGAGCGCGCGTTGTACCGCGGCTGTGGCCCGAGTCAACCCCGGCAATTCCCGATATGCGGTTTTTGCCGGGGCACCACGTGTTCAGGCCAGAAGCGCGCCGATCAGCGGCGAGCCGGTCACCACCGTGGCCGCCACACCGCCCATCCACATGGCACTGCGCACATGGGTGACGCCAAATGCGTAGCTGAGCGAATGGCCCGCCCGGAAGGCAAGGAAAGCGACCGCCGCAATCGCTGTGGTTTGCGTTCCGACACCCGCCAGTACGACGGCCAATGCAACAGGCACGAACAGCGCGCTGTTTTCAAGATGGTTGCGCACCGCGCGGTCAAAGCGCCGCGAAGCCGCGGGCATGTTCTGATCCTCGCGGTTTGACATCGCCCAACCGATACCCTTGGCGAGATCATTGTAGAGTTGCTGCGCCACGATCAGGGCCAGACCCACGGCACTGAGCCCCGCGATGGCCCACAGTTCCGCGGTCATTCCGATCTCGGTCATGGCAACGCTCTCCGGGTCGGCTGCAGGCTGTGATGTGTGATTGTCGGCATGTCAAAATTCCTCTAACGTTCATTATGCATCACTTGATGCAAAACAACCGATACAAGGCGGGCGTTCTTTTTGCAACGCTTGATGTAAAATGGCGCGACCTCGCAGTTTTGACGAAGATAAAGTTCTGGATGCCGCGATGCAGACGTTCTGGCGGCACTGTTACGAGGCGACCACGACCCGAATGCTCGAAGATGCAACAGGCGTCGGAATCCGTGGGCTGTTCAACGCCTTTGGCAGCAAGGAGCATCTGTTTCAGAAGGTGTTACAGCGGTATTGCGCGATGATTTCCGCGCAGCTGGATCATGTGTTTGCAAAGCCCGGCGTCGCAGCCATCGACATGGTGTTCGCGGCTTTTGCCCAGCCCGAGCCGCCCGAGGCGCTGGCCCATGCGGGATGCCTGATGGTGAATACGATCCAGGATCTGGGCCGTGCGGACGCGGCAATCCGGGCAGAGGTGGC
>JBCBAV010000052.1:0-23789 GCA_038532285.1 Pseudomonadota bacterium
CACGCAGGGATTGTTGACGTGGCCCGAGATGGCAAACAGCTTGGTGCCCGCATTGTTGGGGCGGCCAAAGCTTGCAAACCAGGACGCGCCACGGCGCAAGATCGTGGGCACGACAGCGATGGATTCGACGTTGTTCACCGTGGTGGGGCAGCCATAGAGGCCCGCGCCCGCCGGGAACGGCGGTTTCATGCGCGGCATGCCCTTTTTGCCCTCGAGCGATTCAAGCAGCGCGGTTTCCTCGCCGCAGATATAGGCCCCCGCCCCGTGATGCAGGTAGATGTCGAAATCCCAACCCGATCCGGCGGCGTTCTTGCCCACGAGACCGGCGTCATAAGCCTCGTCAATGGCGGCTTGAAGCGCTTCCTTCTCGCGGATGTATTCACCGCGGATATAAATGTAGCAGGCGTGCGCGTTCATCGCGAAGCTGGCGATCAGGCAGCCTTCGATCAGCGTGTGCGGATCGTGGCGCATGATCTCGCGGTCTTTGCAGGTGCCGGGCTCGGATTCGTCCGCGTTCACAACAAGATAGCTGGGGCGGCCATCGCTTTCCTTGGGCATGAAGGACCACTTGAGACCGGTCGGAAAACCGGCACCGCCGCGCCCGCGCAGGCCGCTGTCCTTCATTTCCTGCACAATCCAGTCGCGCCCCTTTTTGATCAGGTCCGCGGTCTTGTCCCAATGGCCGCGCGCCTGCGCGCCCGCGAGCGTGCGGTCGTTCATGCCATAGAGATTGGTAAAGATGCGATCGGCGTCTGCCAGCATGGGTTTATCCTTTGCCTCGGGCCCTGCGCGCGGGCCGTGTGATCAGTCCCGGCTGTTCTGCCAGATGCGCAAAGCCACCACCAGTGACCAAATGAACGCAGCCAGCGCAAAAAGCAGGATCAGAATTTCGTAGCGCGCGGGCAGCCCCAGCGCCTGCACGATCACCGGCGCAAAGATCGACAGCAAAGCGGCCCCCGCAATGACGAGGGCCGCGATACGGCCCTGACGGGCCTGTTTTGGATCAAGCGGTTTGGTCAAGTGTCGTGGCGACCTTATTTGCTGGAGCGCTTGGAAAATTCGGTTTCGCCACCGGCGGCGAGGATCTTGGCCTGATCGACCCAGCTGTCGCGGCTGACGCGCCCCTTGAACCGGACGAGGTGCTGGTCGGCCCATGCAACCTCTTCCGGGGTCCATGCGGCGATCTGGTCGAAGTGGTAGACACCCTTGCCGTGAAGCTCTTTTTCAAGTCCAGGGCCAACGCCCTTGATCAGTTTGAGGTCATCCGGGCCGCCGTCCCGGGGGCCGTCGAGCAGCACGGGGGCCGACCCGTCGCCATCGCTTGCTGCAGCGGCGGGTTTGGCCGGTGCTTTTTCCTTGGCGGCGGGTTTCGGTTTCGCCGCAGTTGTCGCGCCGGCGCCGCCTTCGTATTTCCACGTGCCTTTGCGAGACGCCAATTCCGCCTCACCTCCCAAGGGCTTGGAGGGTTTGACCGCAGGGGCGGCTGTAGCAGCCGGTGCTGCGGCTGCGGACGCTCCACCCGGCGTGGGGGCACTGCCGGACGCGGACTTTGCGCCGTAAGATACCGTGGGCGCTGGGGCCGCCTCAATCGGATCGGCGGCCATGCTGGCATCTTCACCGGGCATTTTGGTGGGTGCGGGCGCGGGCGCGCTAGTGGCCCCGGCCTTGTCAGCGCCGGGCACCGGCGCCTCACCAAGGGCAGGCAGCGGGCGACACAAGAGCCACGTGAGCAACGCGCCTGAAAACGCCACGACAATTGCGCCGATGAAGGCGGCCTGCAGCAGACTGAATTCGCCCACGTACCAGACCAGCCCGGCCGCTGCACCACCAGCCAGTACGGCCCCGATCCAGCAGCTGAGCGCGCAGCTCACCGAATGATTTTGGTAGGTCATACCCAACCCTCTCCTGTTCTGAGGTTACTTTTTTGTCTTTGTAGCGCCTTTTTTGGCGCGTTGGGAAAATTCTGTTTCTACACCCGCGGCGAGCGTTTTGGCCTGAGCGACCCATTCATCCCGGCTGACCCGCCCCTTGAACCGGACAAGGTGTTGGTCGGCCCACGCGACCTCGTCTGCGGTCCAGGCTGCGATTTGGTCAAAGTGATAAACACCTTTGCCGTTCAGCTCTTTCTCAAGGCCCGGGCCCACGCCCTTGATCAGCTTGAGATCGTCGGCACCGCCGTCGCGGGGGGCTTGTAACAGCTGCGGCTTGGTGCCGGTTGCATCGTCACTGGCGGCCTTTTTTGCAGGCGCCCTGGCTTTGGTCGCCTTTGGCTTTGGCGACGCAGGCTTGTTCGCGGCTTTTTTGGGCTTGCCCTGCCACGGCGCGAGCAGCGGCACCTCGGTGCCGTCGATGCGTTTGACCGTGTCGCCGATATCCATGGCCAGCTGGACGGAGGCATTGAATTTGGTGTGTCCACTGTCGAATTCCTGCAGCGACGACAGGCCCGCCGCGGGCTCGGACGCATAGCGCCCGGTTTGCGAACCGGGGGTCGGCACGTCGCCTGCCGCCAATGCGTCAATGATCTCGCCCATGCGGGCAGCGGTCAGGTCCTCGTAATAGTCCTTGCCGATCTGCGCCATGGGCGCGTTGGCACAAGCGCCGAGGCATTCGACCTCTTCCCAGCTGAATTTGCCATCCGCGCTGATCTGGTGTGCCTTCAGCGCGATCTTGTCCTTGCAGACGGCCACCAGGTCTTCGGCCCCGCAGATCATGCAGGACGTGGTGCCGCAGATCTGGATATGTGCAACAGAGCCAACCGGTTGCAGCTGGAACATGAAGTAGAAAGACGCCACCTCGAGCGCGCGGATATAGGCCAGGTCGAGCATGTCCGCGACGGTTTCGATCGCAGGGCGGGTCAGCCAGCCCTCCTGTTCCTGCGCGCGCCAGAGCAGCGGGATGATGGCGGATGCCTGACGGCCTTCGGGGTACTTGGTGATCTGCGCCTCGGCCCAGGCGAGATTTTCAGGAGTAAAGGCGAAGGTATCGGGTTGGTCTGCGTGAAGGCGGCGGAGCATGTGGTCAACTCTTTGGTCTGGTGGAAGCTGCAGGAGCCTCTGGCGGCGGTTTTTTTGGCGAAATGAAGAGGGATCATTTCTTGCAGGCGGGCGGCAGAAGCAAAAGCGTTTCCTCGTCCGCGGCAAAGGTGGCGATCCCCTCGGCCATCAGTTCGCGCGACAGGCGTATGGCGGCCGGGCGGTCAATGCCGAGGGCTGGCATCTGCACGTTGGCTTGGGCGGTGGTCATCATGCAGCCGTTGTCCTGCATCGCCCTGATCAGCGCCTCTTTTGGCGTTTGGGCAAACGCTGGCAGGCTGATGGCGAGGGTCGCGGCGGTGGCGCAGATGCAGGAACGGATCATTTGCAGGCGCTTTCGGTCAGTTGCAACGTGGCGATGCCTGCGGTGGGCACCACCTGCCCACGCTTTTCAAGTTCGGCCACGATGGCTTGGGTTTCATCCATGGTATAGCCGTGCGGCGGCAGGATCTTGGCGGCGTCGCTGGTTTCCATGGCGCCACCGTTGTCGCAGATCAGCGAGACCAGCAAATCAACGCGGTCTTCGGCCACGCGCGCGGCGGCGGGCAGCGCTGTGACGCAAAGTGCTGTTATGATGGCCGCGCGGGCGATCACCGATCAATCTCTCCGAACACAACGTCCATCGTGCCGATGATGGCGGCCACGTCGGCCAGCTGGTGGCCTTTGGACATGTGGTCCATCGCCTGCAGGTGCAGGAACCCGGGCGCGCGCAGCTTGGCGCGGTAGGGTTTGTTCGTGCCATCGGCCACGAGGTAGACGCCGAACTCGCCCTTGGGGGCTTCGACGGCGCAGTACACCTCGCCCTCAGGCACGTGGAACCCTTCGGTGTAGAGCTTGAAGTGGTGGATGAGCGCTTCCATCGACTGTTTCATGTCGGTGCGGCTGGGCGGGGTGAGCTTGCCGCGGGCGAGCACATCGCCCTTGGTTTCGCGCAGTTTGGCGATGGCCTGTTTGATGATCGACACGGATTGGCGCATCTCTTCCATGCGGACGAGGTAGCGGTCGTAGCAGTCGCCGTTCTTGCCCACGGGTATCTGGAAGTCGAATTCATCGTAGCATTCGTAGGGCTGCGCGCGGCGCAGGTCCCATGCAAAGCCAGACCCGCGGACCATCACACCGGAAAAGCCGTATTGCTGGATGTCTTCTTCGGTCACGACGCCGATGTCGGCGTTGCGCTGTTTGAAGATGCGGTTTTCGGTCAGAAGGGCGTCGATGTCGTCCATGACCTTTGGGAAATGCGCGGCCCACTCCTCGATATCGTCGAGCAGTTCGGGTGGCAGGTCCTGATGCACGCCGCCGGGGCGGAAATAGGCTGCGTGCAGGCGCGCGCCGCAGGCGCGTTCGTAGAAGATCATGAGCTTTTCACGCTCTTCAAAGCCCCAGAGTGGTGGCGTCAATGCCCCCACGTCCATGGCCTGCGTGGTGACGTTCAACAGGTGGTTAAGGACGCGGCCGATCTCGGAGTACAGCACACGGATCAGCGATGCACGGCGCGGAACGTCAACCTTGCACAGCTTTTCGATGGCGAGACACCATGCGTGTTCCTGGTTCATCGGCGCGACGTAGTCGAGGCGGTCGAAATAGGGCAGGTTCTGCAGGTAGGTCCGGCTTTCCATCAGCTTTTCGGTGCCACGGTGCAGCAGGCCGATATGCGGGTCGCAGCGTTCGACAACCTCGCCGTCGAGTTCCAGCACGAGGCGCAGAACCCCGTGTGCCGCGGGGTGTTGCGGGCCGAAGTTGATGTTGAAGTTGCGGATTTTCTGTTCGCCCGTGAGGGCGTCGTCGAATTTGGAGCCGTCCATCATGTCGTTTCTCCATTGCAGCAACCACCGACGGTGGTTTCACTGGATCCTTTAAAAACTGGCATGGCCACCGAGACCGAGCCAAAAGCGGCACTCAAAGCGTTGATCCCATCCAACCGCATCACCGCTTTTCCATTTCGTTCAGCTTCAGCGCCATCACCCAAAGCAGCACGATGACACCAATGGGCAGGATGCAGAAAAAAGCCCAGTACGGGCTCAGGCCGAAATGTGGCAGCAGCTTGAACATCGGGACGATGATCGCGATGGCGACGATGATGAACCAGATCACTTCCATTATCCTTGTCCTGTGGCCTTGCGAGCGGCATCCATCAGGCCGCGTCCTCGTCTTTCTTTTCATCGCCGGGCAGCACGTATTCCGCGCCTTCCCACGGGCTCATGAAATCAAACTGGCGGTATTCCTGCACGAGGCTGACGGGTTCGTAGACGACGCGCTTTTCTGCCTCGTCATAGCGGACTTCGGTGTAGCCGGTGGTCGGAAAATCCTTGCGCAGCGGGTGGCCGCGGAAACCATAGTCGGTCAGAAGGCGGCGCAAATCCGGATGGCCGGTAAACAGGATGCCGAACATGTCGAACACTTCGCGCTCGAACCAGTTGGCCGACGGGTGGATGTCGGTAATTGACGCGAGCATGTCTTCTTCGCGCAGGGCCACGCGCAGGCGAATGCGATGGTTCTGGTACATCGACAGGAAATGGTAGACGACGGTAAACCGTTTGGCACGACCCGGATAATCAATGGCGGTGATATCTACCAGCGACGAAAACTTGCACGTGGAATCCGTTTGCAGGAATTCGGTCAGCCCAAAGATGCTGGACGGTGCCACGTCGAGGTTCAGTTCTCCGAGTGTCACGTCCCACGCCAGCACGCAATCGGGGCGCTTTGCCTCGATATAGGTTCCCAGTTCTTTCAGCGCGTTGCTCATATGGTTCTCCTTGCCGAGATCTGAGCGGCCTAGCGGACGATGGTGCCGGTGCGGCGGATTTTCCGTTGCAACTGCATGATACCATACAGCAGCGCCTCGGCGGTGGGCGGGCAGCCGGGCACGTAGACATCAACCGGGACGATCCGATCGCAACCGCGCACCACGGAATAACTGTAGTGGTAGTAGCCGCCGCCATTGGCGCAGGATCCCATTGAAATCACGTAACGTGGTTCCGGCATCTGGTCGTAGACCTTGCGAAGCGCCGGGGCCATCTTGTTCGTCAGCGTGCCCGCTACGATCATCAGGTCGGATTGCCGCGGCGATGCGCGCGGCGCGGTGCCAAAGCGTTCAAGGTCGTATCGCGGCATCGAGGTATGCATCATCTCGACCGCGCAACAGGCCAAACCGAAGGTCATCCAGTGCAACGAGCCCGTTCGGGCCCAATTGATGATGTCATCGGTGGAGGTCAGCAAGAAGCCCTTATCCGCCAGTTCGGCGTTCAGAGCCTGGGTCGCGTGTTCTTTGTCTGCCTCGGCACGGTTTGGCGTTGTGACAACACCCATGCGGCGCTCCTTTCGGTGGACGTTACCGTCACTTAGCCTCGCGGCTTTTGTGCGTCAACGCAGTGCGCCCAAACCGCGACACTGATGCACGGGCGACCTGGGGTCAGGCGGGGCCATTTTACCTGTGGGGACCTAAGGGCCGCGGGATTTCTCAATATTTCGTTTACACGTCGCTGACATCTTTGTGTCATGCGAGCTGACATACGCCTTTTGGGTGATCGCGCGCGCGTGCTTATAGTGTGTGTGGTGACGATCTGTATCCCTGTCACAGGGTGGGCCCAAAGCCAGTGTTTGCCGCATCCGTCTGTTCTGGCGCTGCATGCCGAAGTGGTGCAGGCCACACGGGTGCAGGCGTGGCTGTTGACCCGCGACCAGCGCGACCTGAATGCCTTGCTTCGAGAAGTGCGCACGCAGCGCCAGCATGCGCGACGCTCGCCCGCATCATCGCGCGCATTCCCGCCGGAAACGGACAATTTGATCGACGCGGGCATGATGATGCAGACTCAGCCACGGTTCCGCGACCTTCGTGCGGCGTGGCACCAGTTGGCAGCATTTGAGGCAGCGCTGGACAATGCGTGCCCCGAACGTGAGGAACCGCAGCCACCGCTTCCTTCGGCGCCAGTTCAGGCACAGGATTCACAAACAGAACAAGCCAGCAGCGCCACTGCAGACGGCATTGACCAGGCCGTGGTGACGCAGCTTTGGGCTCAGAGCGCGGCGACGCGGATCGCGATGCTGGCCGCGCTCCTGCTGTCGACGTTGTTGGCGCTGATGGGGGTCAAACGGCTTTACGATTTAGCGTTTGCTTTGATCTACCATCGCCGATCCTGTCAGATCCCGACCGTCCTTCATATTGGCACGTGGCGCTTTGACGGGCGGATCACGATCCTGGGTCGCAAAGGGTGCCGGTTTCAATTGATCGATGACGAGGACACGTTTGAATTGCGATCAGTGGCTGAAACGGCCGAGACATCATTGCGCATCGGGCCATTTGTTGTGCCAGCAAACATTCTGGTTCTCGAAAAGAACACCGCCGGAATACACTTCGAGCTACCGCTTACTATTCCGCATCAAAAACAGATGCTGCGATTGTCGTTTACCGCGCCTCAAGTATTGACCCGGCGCAAACGACTGCTGGCAGAAATTCCGCAATTCAAGCCAAGCAGGTCACCAAGGCGAGCTTATGTCGACGATCGGAGAGCTTAGCGTGGCCTCTACTGCCACTCAAGCGCGCCCTTTTTCCACTCATAGGCAAAGCCGATGGTCAACACTGCAAGGAAGACCATCATCGACCAAAACCCGACCATGCTGACGTCCTGGAACGCTACGGCCCATGGAAAGAGAAACGCAATTTCGAGGTCGAAGATGATGAAAAGGATGGACACCAAGTAGAACCGGACATCGAATTTCATCCGCGCGTCATCAAAAGCGTTAAATCCGCATTCGTAGGCCGACACTTTCTCCGGGTCGGGATTGCGCACGGCCAACACCACGGCGGCAAGGATCAGCACAAGACCAAGACCAATTGCCACCGCCAGAAAGATCAGGATCGGCATGTATTCTCGCAGCATGTCGTCCATTGCAATTCTCCTCGTTGCGCATACCGTGGGTATGCTGCGCCACCGCGTGCGTCAATGTCGGATACAGCTCAATATGCTACACTGCCCGGGTGATATCGCCGCATGCGCCGGTCGAAGACCAATCCGAAAGGATCAACCCATCCTCCGTTGTGTGTGTGCGCACATGCAAGGTGAGATCAGGGTGTTCCAGAAGATCCACGTTCAACGTCGCCTCATCGCGTCCTGACACCGCCACGGACCGCGCCAGCGCTGGCAGCGTCATCACGGCCCGCGTTCCAAGGCCGAGGTCCGTTTCCAGGGCCGAACTGGCAAAAACCAACTCGCCATTGGCGTTCTGTACTGTAAACGCCCGCCCACGCGCCCCGCTGAGCGCAGCCAGAACCGCGTCGTTTTCCGCGAGTGCCGCGCTCAGGGCACGCTGTTCATCGCGCAGGATGGTCCGGTCAATCTTGCTTTCCACCAGATCGGCAAGACACGTCACGTAACGCATCTCTGCAGCGGACCAATCGCGCGGCGCGGCGGCAATAGCACATAGAACGCCGATAACGTCATCATCGCGCCACAGCGGTACGCCGATATAGCCACCAATCCGCGGCGCGGGACGTACGCCGCACAAATCACCTGCAGATGCAGTATGCACGTTGGGGAGAGTGACCAACTTTCGCTGCTTGAAGGCGATGCTGCACACGGTTTCCTCGATCAGCGATATCCGTGCGCCCGGGGTTTCGGGTGCGTTCGAATGGCCAAGCGCAACGAACACGCTCTCTTGTGCAACACTGATGAGCGCGAGGTCGCAGTCCAGGCGCGCAACGATTGACTCGGCAAGCGCGTCAAACTCGGGAACGCAACCACTATCACCCAAATTCCGATCCATTGACCTAACCCCAAACACGTCCGGCCCGGATTGGTGCCGACATCGGTGCCGCTATGAAAGCATCAGTCTGCCATTAACTTTGTATTAAAGCTGCGTGCGTCGGAGCAATTGGCGTTTGAGTCAGGCAGTTAAGAAAGGGTTAAAATGCCAGTATAGCGGGTAAAATGCCGCGAAAACTGGCGTTTCAGGCGGATTTCTGCCGAACCCATGCGGCTGAACGTTTCTCAAAGAATGCCGCAACGCCCTCGCGCGCTTCTGCCGTCTCCCACTGAGCGCCAAGGGCGGCGATGGAATGATCGACCTGTTCACGGGTCACGCTGCCGCTCAAATCCAAGGCCAGTGCCTTGGCTGCAGCAACGGCACCGGGGGCGCAGGCGAGGTACGGGGTCACTTCGGCCTCGATCGCATCGTCCAATGCGTCAATCGGCACAATGCGGGCCAAAAGGCCCAGGTCACAGGCTTCTGCCGGGTCAAAGAGCCGCGACGACATGAAGACCCGTCGCGCGTGCCCTTCGCCTATCCGCGCCAGGACATACGGCCCGATGGTGGCCGGGATCAGGCCCAGGCGCGTTTCGGTCAAGCCTATGCGTATGCCATGCACGCCAATCGCGACATCGCAAACCGCCGCCATCCCGACCCCGCCGCCGAAGGCGTTGCCGTGGATCGCGCCAATCAAGGGTTTGGGCAAACGATTAAGTGCCCAAAGCATGTCAGCAAGCCGCCGCGCCTCTGTCGTGCGCGTGTCGGCATCTGCGCCCATTTGCGCGCGCATCCAGCCAAGATCGCCCCCTGCGCAAAAGCTTGGCCCCGCACCGCGCAAAACGACCGCGCGCACAGTGTCATCGGCCCCAAGCGCGTGCGCGGCCTGCGTGAGCGCATCCATCGTTTCCGCATCAAGCGCGTTGTGTTTCTCGGGGCGCGAGAGGGTCAAGGTGGCGATGCCACGGCTGTCTGTTCTTTGATCTATCATCTGGTCCGTGTCCTCTTGCTTGCGCCTTCAAAGCCTGTTGCGGCGTTTGACGCGGAAAACGATCCGTTTTCCGCGTCTCTCAGGATCGCAGGGCGCGCGCCATGTCAGCTGCCCGTTTTACTCTATCGAGGTCGAGCCCGGTCTCATAACCGAGCCTTTGCAGATGCTCGGCCACCGCCTCGGTCGCGACATTGCCCGCGGCACCCGGCGCATAAGGACAGCCGCCCAGCCCCCCAACGGCGGCATCAAACACGCGCACACCAAGGCTGAGCGAGACATCGATATTGCCCAGCGCATGCCCATCCGTGTCATGATAGTGCCCTGCAAGCCGACCGGCGGGTACCACGTCCCGGACGCTCAGAAGCATGCGCGCGATGCTGTCGGCACTGGCATGGCCCAGCGTTTCGCCGAGGCTGATCTCATAACAGCCCATGGCAAACAGTCGATCGGCCACACGTGCCACCGCGCCGGGATCAGTCGCGCCTTCGAACGGACATTCTACAACGCAGGAAACGTAGCCGCGCACGGGCATGTCAATGCTCCGGGCAGCTTCGACAATTGGAATGAACCGTTCCAACGCTTCATCGGCACTGGCATTCACGTTGGCACGTGAAAAGCTGTCGCTGGCGCTCCCGAACACGGCGACCTCGTCAGCACCGGCGCGCATGGCATCCTGATATCCATGCACGTTCGGCGTCAGCGCAGCATAGCGCACACCACGCGCACGCCGAATACCCGCCAGAACATCAGCGCTGCCAGCCATTTGAGGCACCCATTTCGGGTTGACGAAGCTGGCGCACTCGATCCGGCGAAAACCGGCATCGCTGAGCGCATCGACGAGCGCGATCTTGTCCGCCGTCGCGATCTCGCGCGGCTCGTTTTGCAAACCGTCCCGGGGCCCAACCTCGTAGATTTCGACCGCTTCGGCCATCAGACCGCCCACGCGGGATAGAAGTCCTGGGCGTAAATCCCCTGCCCTGCTTCGGGCAAGCTGGCCTGGAAGGCCGGGCGTGACGTGACGTGTTTGTACCACTCGGCAAGCCTGGGGAAGGTGTCTGTCTTTGCAAAATGCTGCGCCATGTAAAGCGCTTGCCCAACGGAGATATCAGCCGCTGTGAAGCCGCCCGGCACCAGGTGATCGGTGTTCATGTGGTCCAGATGCGCCTCGATTGCGGCATAGCATTTGACCAGTCGCGCGGCTTCAAGCTTCATCACGATCGGGCTGCGCATCGCGTCCTCATAAAGTGCGACGTGTTGCTGCGTCAGTGCGGCGGAATGTTGGCTGATCGTTTCCGCGAAATGCAGCCATGTGAGCCATGTACCGCGCTCGGCATGGCCAACGGGACGTCCGAGGGTCGACGGGCTGTATGTCTCGCACAACAGTTCGGTGATGGCCCCCGTTTCGAAGTAGACCGTTCGGTCCCATTCCAGCGCTGGCACCCGACCTGCAGGGCTGAGACGCAAAAAGGACGGATCGCGAAGCGACTTGTCAAAAGCATGCGTGACAACATCAAACGGGACATCCAGTTCGTGCATCAGCCACAACGTGCGCATCGAACGGGTCTGCGGACAGTGATGCAGCGTGATCATTCGGGTGTTTCCATGCGAATGAGCGGCGCGCCGGCGGTGACCTGGTCGCCTTGGGTCACGAGAATTTCGGCGACCCGGCCCGCTGCCACGGCAGTCAGTTGGTGTTCCATTTTCATGGCTTCGAGCACTGCGAGGCTTTGTCCCTGTGCCACTTCATCGCCTGGTTGGGCCAGCACAGCGCTGACCAACCCCGGCATCGGGGCGAGAATGACATTGGCACCCGCACCGGCGGCAACCGCGACATCCAGCGGATCTGGCACGGTGAAGGCAAGGCCTCCGAGATCGAAAACGGTGACCACATGTCCGGCGCGCGCGGTCTGCGGCAGCGGTGCGGCATCAAGTGTCCAGCTGTCTTTGGAACGGACCACGTCAAAAACCTGTCCATCGAAATGCCAGCGCATCTGGTTGCGGTCCAAAACCTCGACCACCGGGTCCAAACGCAGGTCGCCCCACGCCAGCGCAACGGTGCGGCGGAGCGGGCTCCAAAGTGCAAATCCGGCGTTCCGGGAAAGCTCTTCCAGCCGTGCGGCTTTCATCGCGGCGGCAATAACGTGTGCGGGTTTTAGGTGCTGGGCTTGTGGGATCAACGTCGCGCAGTCGCGTTCGATCAGACCTGTGTCGACTTCGCCCGAGGAAAAACCGGAGTGATGTGCGAGAGCCTCAAGGAAAGCCAGGTTGGTAATCGTGCCGCCAATCTGTGTTTCGGACAGCGCTTTGCGCAGCCGGCCCAACGCCATGGCGCGATTGGGGCCGTGCACCGTTAGCTTGGCGATCATGGGATCATAGAAGGGGCTGATTTCATCACCCGCGCGCACGCCAGTGTCAGCCCGGGCGTGCGGCGGAAAGGATAGATGTGACACCGTCCCTGTGGCTGGCAGGAAACCGGCGGGCACGTCTTCGGCATAAAGCCGCGCCTCAAAGGCGTGACCGACGAGTGGAACCTCGTCTTGGACGAGGGGCAGCCCTTCACCTGCGGCAACGCGCAGCTGCCATTCCACAAGGTCAATCCCGGTGATCGCCTCGGTCACCGGATGTTCGACCTGCAAGCGCGTATTCATTTCCATAAAATAAAATCCGTCGGGGCGCAGGGCGCTGGTGCCATCGACAATAAACTCGACGGTGCCCGCACCCTTGTACCCGACAGTTTCGGCAGCGCGGACGGCGGCGGCGCCCATGGCATCGCGCATCTCGGCGGTCATTCCGGGCGCGGGGGCCTCTTCGATCACCTTCTGATGACGGCGCTGAAGCGAACAATCGCGTTCGTAAAGGTGGATCGCCCGTGCGCCGTCGCCAAACACTTGCATCTCGATGTGGCGCGGGTGCGGAATAAACTTTTCGATCAGAACCGCATCGTTGCCGAATGCGCTTTGCGCCTCGGCCTTGGCAGAGGCGAGCGCGCTGGCAAAGTCGTTCGGCGCGCCAACCACGCGCATGCCTTTGCCGCCGCCGCCCGCGACAGCCTTGATCATCACCGGGAACCCGATGCGCTTCGCCTCCTCGGCCAGCAAGGCCGTGCTCTGATCGGCACCGTGGTAGCCCGGCACCACCGGAACACCTGCCTCCTGCATGAGCGCCTTGGCCGCGTCCTTGAGCCCCATGGCCCGGATTGCATCGGCAGATGGACCGACAAACGTCAGGCCCGCGGCTGCGACCGCTTCGACAAAATCGGGATTTTCCGACAGAAAACCGTATCCCGGATGGATCGCCTGTGCGCCGGTTTTCCTTGCCGCATCGATGATAACCTCGCCACGCAAGTAGCTGTCGGCAGGCGCCGATCCACCGATGTGGACGGCAATATCCGACAGTGCAACGTGGCGCGCGCCTGCATCTGCATCCGAGTAGACCGCAACACATCGAATTCCCATCGACCGTGCCGTGTCGATTATCCTGCAGGCAATTTCGCCGCGGTTGGCAATAAGGATGGTGTCAAACATCAATTGTCCCAAAATTTTCGATCAGTTCAAATCGTTCGACGAGCATCATGACGTCAGGCGAGAATAGCCCGGCCCGGCGCAACTCCGTTTCGTAGCCTTTGCGCCATGCCGCGACGTCGGGGAATTCGCCGTGGTCCCGCACGAGGTTCTCGCTGACGTCATCGAAGGGCATCTGCTGCACATCCACCGTGCGAATGGCGCATGCAGGCTGGCCGTGCCAATCAAGCGCGATATCCACCCGACCCACTTGCGGCAATGCATCTCCGCGTTGCGAGAACGCTGCCACTGCGTCGCAGGTCACCGTCTTTTTTCCGGTGCGGACGAGACGCAGGATTTCTGCCATGAGGCGCTCGTTGTCACCAAAGCGAAAGGTTGCCGCGCTGGGATATCTGGCAAGTGCGTCTTCAAGCTGCATGGTTTTGAAACCTCGCCGATTGTGCTGACGTCACGGGTAAGGTCCGCGTGACCTTGACGGGGCGGACGCGACGGGCTGCGCGCTGTGCCATGCCAACATGAGCGAGCATATGCGTCGTGAAAGTCGGGGAGTTCACGACCGTCACATCCTGAACACGCCAAAGCGTGTTTCTGCGATGGGTGCGTTCAGTGCGGCGCGCAGGCTCAGGTGCAGGACGTCGCGGGCCTTGCGCGGATCGATAATGCCATCGTCCCAGAGCCGGGCGGAGGCATAGAGCGGGTGCGCCTGTTCTTCGAACATGTCGATGGTGGGCTGTTTGAAAGCGGCTTCTTCCTCAGCGCTCCACGTCCCGCCGCCACGTTCGATGGCGTCGCGTTTGACCGTGGCCAGTACCCCTGCGGCCTGTGCACCGCCCATCACCGAAATCCGGCTGTTGGGCCATGACCACAGAAACCGAGGGTCATAAGCCCGCCCTGCCATACCGTAATTGCCAGCGCCAAAGGACCCGCCAACGAGCATGGTGATCTTGGGGACGGATGTGGTGGCCACAGCGGTCACCATCTTGGCCCCGTGGCGCGCGATCCCCTCGTTTTCATATTTTTGCCCGACCATAAAACCCGTGATATTTTGCAGAAATATCAGCGGGATGCGTCGTTGGCTGCACAGTTCGATGAAATGCGCACCCTTTTGTGCAGCCTCGGAAAACAGCACGCCGTTATTAGCAATAATCCCGACAAGACAGCCTTCGATATGAGCAAAGCCACACACCAGCGTTTCGCCAAAGCGCGCCTTGAACGGGTCAAAACGCGACCCATCGACAATGCGTGCGATCACCTCGTGGATATCATACGGCGTGCGAAGGTCTGCGGGAACAACGCCCAGTATTTCTTCGGGATCATAAGCTGGCGCTTCGGGTGATTGTTGTGGTGGAACCGCCTGCGGCGCACCGAGGCTCTGCACAGCATTGCGTGCAAGCGCCAGTGCGTGGGCGTCGTCTTCGGCAAGGTAATCAGCGACGCCTGATAGCCGCGTATGCACATCACCTCCGCCGAGGTCTTCGGCGCTGACGACCTCGCCGGTGGCCGCCTTGACCAGCGGGGGGCCGGCAAGAAAGATGGTCCCCTGTTCGCGCACAATTATCGTGACATCGGACATTGCGGGGACGTACGCGCCGCCTGCAGTGCAAGACCCCATGACCACAGCGATCTGTGCGATCCCTTTTGCAGACATCTGGGCCTGGTTAAAGAAGATACGGCCAAAATGGTCGCGATCCGGGAAAACCTCGTCCTGATTGGGCAGGTTCGCCCCCCCACTGTCGACAAGGTAGATGCACGGCAGGTGGTTCGCCTCGGCAATCTCTTGTGCGCGAAGGTGTTTTTTGACGGACAGCGGATAATACGTGCCGCCTTTGACCGTGGCGTCATTGCACATGACCATGACCTGCCGGCCCTGCACCACGCCCACGCCAGCGATGATACCGGCAGCGGGCGCGGCACCATCGTACATGCCCTGCGCAGCGGTTGCGCCAACTTCAAGAAACGGCGTGCCGGGATCGAGCAGATTTGCCACCCGTTCGCGCGGCAACATTTTGCCGCGGGAGACATGGCGGTCGCGTGCACGCGCGCCTCCGCCCGCAGCAGCGTCGTTGGCGGCCTCTTGCACTTCGGCCAATGCGGCAAGATGGGCCTTGCGATTGGCCTGGAACGTCGCCGAAGACGCAATGGCTTGGGATTTGAGTTTCATGCAGTCGTTTCCTTGGCCGCGCGGGCGCGCAGGTCTTTGCGGATCACTTTTCCGGTGACGGTCATCGGCAAGGCGTCCACGAAATCGATTTCCCTTGGGTATGAATAGCTTGCCAGCCGGTCTTTGACGAAATCCTGCAGCTCGGGCGCTTGTACGGACGTCTGTGGTTTGCGCACAACGTAGGCTTTGACAATCTCGGTGCGCAGCGCACAGGGTTTGCCAACAACGCCCACGGTTGCAACGTCCGGATGGGTCAACAGGCAATCCTCGATCTCGGCCGGTCCGATGCGGTAGCCCGCAGAGGTAATCACATCGTCATCGCGCCCGACGAAACGAATAAATTCGCCCTCGCGCACGCCGCGATCGCCGGTCAACATCCAGTCGCTGCGAAATTTCTCGGCGGTTGCCCCAGGGTTTTGCCAATAGCGCAGCATCATCGACGGTGCGCCGCGTCTGACTGCTATGTCGCCTTCTACGTCGGTAATGTTGCCATCGGCATCGATGACCGTCACGTCAAATCCCGGGACCGGTTTGCCCATGCACCCGGGACGCGGGTCAAACTGAGCCGCGCAGGAGCTGACGACCATGTTGCATTCCGTCTGGCCATAAAACTCATTGATCGTGACACCCAGCGCATCCCGGCCCCACGCCAGCATCTCTGGCCCGAGCGGCTCACCACCGGATGCAACGGATCGAAGGCCAGAAATTCGGGTGCCCACCGCCTTGAGCATGCGCAGCGCGGTCGGCGGGAAGAACACGTTGCGGATACCCATGTCGGCGATCATTCTTGCTGTTTCATCCGGATCGAATTTCGCGGGACTGTGCGCCACAACCGGCACGCCCAGCGCAAGCCCCGGCATGAGCACGTCGAAAAGCCCGCCAATCCACGCCCAATCGGCGGGGGTCCACAGGCAGTCGCCTGCTTCGCCCAGAGTGTTGTGGCTGAGGCTGACGCCCGGCAGGTGCCCGGTCAGCAGGGTGTGACCGTGCAGCGCGCCCTTGGGTTTGCCCGTGGTGCCGGAGGTATAGATCAGAACGGCGGCGTCCGCCTTTGCAAACGGCAATTCCGGTCCGTCCTGCCCGATGTCTGCGGGAATAATGGCCTGCGCCAGATCGCCAACCAGCGCCTTGGAATCATGATCTGTCAGGACATACCGAATGCCAGCGTCCTTGATGCGCGATGCCAGTGCGTCCCGCCTGAACTTGGTGAACAAAGGCACTGAAATCGCGCCCAATTTCCAGAGCGCAAGGTGAGTGACCGCGCACCAAACGTCCTGTTCGAACAGCACACCAACCCGGTCGCCCGGCTTGACCCATGTCGCAAGGCCGCGCGCCGCGCGGTCCGTCATTTGCGCCAGTTCACGATAGGTCACTGTGCCAGTCCCGTCACCACCGCCGCCCGTCGGGTCAGGCACGCGAATGCAGACCTGATCGGGCGGGCCAGCGAGGGCTTGCGCAGCCATGTTCATATGCCGCCCTCCTCGACCAATCGCACACGGCCCAACCGGTCGACGGCATAGGTCATGTCTGCACACTGGACATGAAACACCGCGCGCCCTTCGCCCGGCAAGCCGATGCAATCCTCGATCCTGCCGCCATGTTCGGCGACGTGACGTGCTGCCACCGCTTCGATGACTGCGCTGCTGTCCAATGTGACTTGCCTCTGGCCGAACCAATAGCCCAACGCACCTGCCAGTACCGTCAGGCTCGCCGTGGTGATAAGGACCGACCGGGGCATCATGGCAGCGTCATCCCATCGACGCGACCAGTTCGCGGCCCACCAGCATGCGCCGGATTTCGGAGGTGCCCGCGCCGATTTCCATCAGTTTGGCGTCGCGGAACAGCCGCGCAACCGGCGCGTCGTTGAGGAAACCGGCACCGCCCATGGCCTGTACCGCCTGGTGCGCCTGTTTCATCGCTTCTTCGGAAGCATAAAGGCAACACGCGGCGGCGTCCTGCCGGGTCACCTCGCCCCGGTCGCAGGCCTTGGCGACCTCGTAGACATAGGCGCGGGCAGAATTCATCGCGGTGTACATGTCGGCGATCTTGCCCTGCATCAGCTGGAAATTGCCAATCGGTTCGCCGAACTGCCGACGTTCACTGACATATGGCATCACCTCGTCAAGGCAGGCCGCCATGATCCCGAGACCGATGCCCGCCAGAACGACGCGTTCATAGTCCAGCCCAGACATGAGAACAGCGACGCCCCGCCCCTCTTCTCCGAGGATGTTGTCAAACGGAACCTCGACGTCCTCAAAGATCAACTCGCCCGTGTTCGATCCGCGCATTCCCAACTTGTCGAAATGCGGCGAGGTGGAAAACCCGGCCATCGCCTTTTCGATCAGGAATGCGGTAATGCCCTTGGGGCCAGCTTCGGCATCGGTTTTGGCATAGACCACAAGCGTATCCGCGTCGGGACCATTAGTGATCCAGTATTTGGTGCCGTTGAGGATGTAGCGGTCGTTGCGCTTTTCCGCCGACAGCTTCATCGACACTACGTCTGATCCTGCGCCCGCCTCGGACATCGCAAGCGCGCCGACATGTTCGCCCGAAACCAGGCCCGGCAGGTATTTTTCTTTTTGTTCGGGTGTTGCGTTGAGATTGATCTGGTTCACACAAAGGTTCGAATGCGCGCCATAGCTGAGTGATACCGAGGCAGACGCACGCGCCACTTCCTCAATCGCGACCGTATGGGCAAGATATCCCATCCCTGCCCCGCCATAGCCGGTGTCGACAGTAATACCAAGAAGTCCAAGCTCACCCATCTCGGGCCAGAGCGCAGGCGGAAACGCGTTGTCAGCGTCGATGCCTGCGGCCATCGGCTTGACCCGTTCCTGTGCCCAGCGGTGCACCATGTCGCGCAGCGCATTTACATCGTCGCCCAGATCGAAACGCATGGAGTGATCAAACATAAGGCAGCCCCTTATTGAACAGGCGTTCATTTAACAGCGGTAAAAGCGCCGGTCAAACGATTTGTGCCCGCATTGTCAGGTGGTTTGATATACGGCAGAGACCTCGGCCCGGATGATCCGCGCAATCAGGTCGCAATCGTCCAGCGAAAAGGTCAACGGAACGCGCATGTCGACAATGCCAGCCAGCACGCGGTCCGTGGCTGCCATCGGCGTAGACGGCGCATAGCGCCAACTGTCATAGCGCGAGGTAAAGGCGACCGGCTCCGGCGCGCCAAACCACTTGAGCTCGACCCCGCGCGCGCCGCAGCGGCGCAGCACTTCGCCAATGGCAGATGCAGGCCAGTCTAGCAGCAGAAACTGGATGGAGGATCCGACAGTGCTTTCAGCATCGGGTCGCTCGATCACGGTCAGACCGGGCGTGTCGCGCAAGCCATCCTCGAGCCGGTGGTAGCGGTCGTTCCAACGCGCGACTTGCGTGCCCAGATCGGCGAGTTGCGGGCGCAGGATCGCCGCGCGCAGATTGTCCATACGGCCCGAAATGTTGGGCGTGTCGTATTTGATCGTGTCAAAGAACGCCTTGGGCGGCGAAGCGGTGTGCCGTTCATACAGCATGTAACTGCCCGAAAGCATGATTGCGCGGGCAGCAATGTCCGGATCGTCGGTCACCAGCAGGCCGCCCTCGCCCGAGTTGATGTGCTTGTACGTCTGGCAGGAATAGCACCCGACAGCGCCATGCCTGCCCGATGCGACACCGTTCCAGGCAGCGCCCATCGTATGGGCGCAATCCTCGATCACGGTCACTCCGGCCGCGTCACACATCTGCATCAGGCGGTCCATGTCGCAGATGTGTCCACGCATGTGGCTCAGCAACAGGACGCGCGCCTGATCTATTTTGGCTGCCAGATCATCAAGGTCGATGGTCAGCGCTTCGGTCACACCGACGAACACCGGCTCTGCCCCGACACTCGAGATGGCACCGGGCACCGGGGCAAGCGTGAAAGCATTGCTGAGAACCTTGTCGCCCGGTTTGACGCCGACGGCGCGCAGGGCGCAGGACATTGCATAGCCACCAGACGCGACAGCCACGCAGTACTGCGCACCGGTAAAGGCGGCGAATTCCTGCTCCAATTGCGCGGTTTCGCCCACCTCGTCCGCGGCGGTGTTGTAGCGATGCAACCGCCCGTGCCGAAGGACCGCGGTCGCGGCGTCGATTGCGGCCTCGGGAATGGCCTCTTGTTGCGTGAACGAACCGGTAAAGCGCTCTGTCATGCGATGTGTTTGCGGTGCGCGCCCGCGCAGGTCAAGCCATGGACCGTTACGGTGCCATCAGATCGGCAACAATTCCCGGAAGATCTGCATAATCGGCAAGCAGCGCGTCTGGCGCAAGTGCGGCCATATCGTCGCCTGATGGACCAAAGGTGACAAGGATCGACGGCACGCCAGCTGCCTTGGCAGTGTTTCGATCGGTGTCGCTGTCACCGACCAGCAGGCAATGCGTGCGATCACGGCCCAAGCGCTTAGCAGTTTCAAACAGCGGCGCGGGATCGGGCTTGCGGACCGGCAGCGTGTCAGCACCGACAAGGGCGCCAAATTCGGCCCTAACTCCCAGATCGGTGAGCAACTGATCGGCAAGACCTTCGGGTTTGTTGGTACAAATCCCCACCGCATAGCCCGCACTTTTCAACATCTCGACGGCAGCCATTACGCCAGGAAACAGCGTGGTGCGAGACGATATGTCCGCGCCATATGCGTCAAGCAAGACAGGGTAATAGCGATCCACAATCTCACCTTCAGGCACCCCCAGCCGCGCAAGTCCATGAGACAGCATCCGCCGCCCGCCACGCAAGGCAACGCCTGCATCTTGCGGTCCGAGCACATCACCGTAGCCCATCTGCCGAAAACACGCATTTGCCGCGGCAAGCAGATCGCCGCTGGTATCTGCCAACGTGCCATCCAGATCAAAAACCACTGCTCCCATACCGCCCCTTTCGCACGCGTCCTGTTGCAAGCCGCAACACAAGGTTATCCCGCATCGCTTGCGCCCTGTCCTGCAGCGGATAAAGAGGGGTTCACAAAAACACAAAGAGAATTGGCATGGATGTCGCTTTGATCCTCCTGGCCGCGGGCAAGGGCACACGGATGAATTCGGACCTGCCCAAGGTCCTCCACCCTATCGCCGGCGCGCCGCTGTTGCATCACGCGATGCAGACGGGGTCGGCTTTGTGGCCTTTGCGGACCATCGTCGTTGCAGGCCACAAGGCCGACATGGTGCAACACGCAGCACTTGCCTTCGACCCACAGGTTGACGTGGTGATACAAGCCGAGCAGCTGGGCACCGGCCACGCAGTGGAACAGGCGCGGGAGAGCTTGGCCGGTTTCACGGGAGACGTGGTCGTTCTCTATGGAGACACGCCGTTCCTGCGCCCTGAGACGCTGGAGCGCATGATCGCGGCACGGCGCAGCCACGACGTGGTGGTTCTCGGCTTTGACGTCGCAGAACTGCAACCGCGTTATGGCAGGCTGGTCATGGACGGCGACAAGCTGGTCAAGATCGTCGAGTACAAGGATGCGACCGAAGACGAGCGAAAGATCAGGTTCACCAATTCCGGTCTGATGGCCTGCAGTGCGGATCTGCTGTTTGATTTGCTGCAACATCTCAACAACGACAACGCTTCCGGTGAATACTACCTCACCGACGTGCCTGAGCTTGCAAATGCGCGCGACTTGAAGGTGACCGCGGTGAAGTGCGACGAAGCCGAAACGCTGGGCGTCGACAGCCGCGCCGACCTTGCCGCCGCCGAGGCGATTTTTCAGGACGCGGCGCGCGCCGAACTATTGGCGGATGGCGTGACCCTGATGGCGCCCGAGACAGTCTATATGGCCTATGACACCGTGATCGGGCGCGATGCTCTGATTGAACCGAACGTGGTCTTTGGCCCCGGGGTGACCGTCGAAAGTGGCGCGACCATCCGCGCCTTTTCGCATCTCGAAGGGTGCCACGTGTCGCGCGGCGCCATCGTCGGACCCTATGCCCGACTGCGCCCCGGCGCAGAACTGGCCGAAGATGTGCGGGTGGGCAATTTCGTCGAGATCAAAAACGCCACGCTCGACACTGGCGCCAAGGTCAACCACCTCAGCTATATCGGTGACGCGTCCATAGGTGAGACCGCAAACATCGGTGCGGGGACGATCACGTGCAATTACGATGGCGTCATGAAGCACCGGACTGAAATTGGTGCGCGCGCGTTTATCGGATCGAACACCATGCTGGTCGCCCCTGTTTCGGTGGGCGACGACGCGATGACCGGATCGGGTTCAGTCATCACTTCGGACGTGGATGACGGCGCGCTTGCCATCGCGCGCGCACCCCAAGTCGAAAAGCCCGGCATGGCGCGCAAATTGTTCGAAATGCTAAAGGCCAAAAAAGCCAAACAGAGCAGAGGCAGCTGACATGTGTGGGATCGTGGGGGTTCTGGGTGATCACGAAGTCGCACCCATTCTGGTAGAGGCGCTCAAACGGCTCGAATATCGCGGATATGACAGCGCGGGCATTGCAACGATCAACGATGGAGTGCTGCAACGCCGCCGCGCGGTGGGCAAGCTGGTGAATCTGAGCGACAAGCTGGTACACGAACCGCTGGCCGGAAAGTCCGGGATCGGGCACACCCGCTGGGCGACGCACGGCGCTGCAAGCGAAATCAACGCACACCCGCATCTGTCCGGGCCTGTGTCCGTGGTCCATAACGGGATCATCGAGAATTTTCGCGACTTGCGCAGCGAATTGGCTCAGGCCGGGTATGCCGCCCAAACAGAGACAGACACTGAAACCGTAGCGCTGCTGACCCACAAACACCTCGACGACGGCATGGACCCGCAGGCGGCAGCATTCGCCACCATAGACCGGCTCGAAGGCGCATTCGCGCTTGCCTTTCTGTTCGACGGTCAAGACGACCTGATCATCGCCGCACGCAAAGGCTCACCGCTTGCGGTCGGACACGGAGATGGCGAGATGTTTGTCGGTTCGGACGCCATTGCCTTGGCTCCGCTCACAGATCGGATCACCTACCTTGAGGAAGGCGACAAGGTGGTGGTCACCCGGGCGAGCGCAACCATCTATAACGCGACAGGCCAACGCGCAAATCGTGCCATGCGGCAGGTCAGCATTGATGCTGCACGGCTCGACAAGGCGGGTCACAAGCACTTCATGGCCAAGGAAATCGCGGAACAGCCGACTGTTCTGGGCAACGCGCTGTCCCACTACATCGCAGAGCATGGCACCATTCGTCTGCCTGACCCAGGCCTGGATTTCTGTGCCTTTGACCGCGTTGTCATGGTGGCATGTGGCACAGCCTACTATGCGTGTCTGACGGCGAAATACTGGTTCGAGCAAGTGGCGCGTATCCCGGTGGAGGTCGATGTCGCTTCGGAGTTCCGGTACCGCGAACCTCCGATCCCCGCGCGCACGCTCGCGGTGTTTGTCAGTCAATCGGGCGAAACCGCCGATACATTGGCTGCCCTGCGGTATTGCCGCGATCGGGCAGACACGATCCTGTCCGTCGTGAATGTTCCCGAAAGCTCGATCGCGCGCGAAAGCGATCTCGCTCTCCCAATTCATGCGGGCGTCGAGGTCGGGGTGGCTTCGACCAAAGCGTTCACGTGCCAATTGTTGGTGCTGGCCCTGCTGGCTCTGGAGGCTGCGCGGGCGCATGATACGCTGAGCGATGCAGATGTGGCCGGACACATCGCCGAGTTGCAAAAGCTGCCCGGTCTGATCAATGCGGCGCTTGGCCAGAACGACGTGATGCAGCGCACTGCACGCAAGTTATCCGAGGCGCGTGATGTGCTGTTTCTTGGCCGCGGAGCGATGTATCCATTGGCAATGGAAGGTGCGTTAAAACTCAAAGAGATCAGCTATATACACGCCGAAGGTTATGCATCAGGCGAACTGAAACACGGCCCCATTGCGCTGATCGACAAACACGTACCCGTGGTTGTGATGGCACCGCGGGACACCCTCTTTGACAAGACGGTTTCGAACATGCAGGAGGTCATGGCACGCAAGGGCAAGGTTGTGCTGATTTCGGATGCTAAAGGGTTGGCACAGGCAGGCGAAGATGCTTGGGCCGAAGTGCCAATGCCCGCCTGTTCTGACCTGGTTGCGCCGATCGTCTACGCGGTGCCTGCTCAATTGCTGGCATATTACACCGCGGTGGCGAAAGGCACGGACGTGGATCAACCGCGCAACCTTGCCAAATCGGTCACCGTCGAATGACGCCCGAAGACGCCATGGCGCAGATTGCCAGCCATGGCGATGCCGAACGGGCAGCCGGCGCGAAAGCCTATCATAAATCGCACCGCACGCATCTTGGCGTGCCAAATCCGGTTCTGAACGATCTGACCAAGGCATGGCGGAGCACACAAAGTTTGTGTGCT
>JBCBAV010000053.1:0-23611 GCA_038532285.1 Pseudomonadota bacterium
GCAATGCAGTGCCGCATCACCTCGTGTTCAAAGAACGCGTAGGCTGAGCTTGCGCGAAAGGCTTTGTGCCTCTTCCGGCCAATGAGCCAAAGCGACGATTACAGGCGCTGAACACAGTCGGGTTCGCGCTCCATTCAATGCCATCAAACAACTCCGTGTCATGCAAGAATCCAAAGCAACGAGGGCTGATGCAAACACGGCGCCGGTCCGGTGCTCGCTTTGATTGCGTTTAGAATCCGGGCTCGTCACCATTTGACCCACGCGTGAAAGAGCGCGAGGCCTTGGCAAGCTGCGACACGCCGCGTATAGCGCGCCCCTGACCCCCAACACCCATGGAGCCCGGCCATGCAAGGCAGTGCCAATCTCAACATCATGCTCAAGGCAGCGCGCAAGGCGGGCCGGTCACTGGTCAAGGACTTCCGTGAGGTCGAGAACCTGCAGGTGTCGGTAAAAGGTGCGGGCGATTTCGTGTCCAAAGCGGACCTTGCCGCCGAAGAGATCCTGCGCGAGGAACTGCGCGGAGCCCGTCCAACCTATGGATGGCTGGCCGAAGAAAGCGATGCCGAAGACGGCGAAGACCCGACGCGGCGATGGATCGTTGACCCGCTGGATGGCACCACGAACTTTTTGCACGGGCTGCCGCATTGGGCGGTGTCCATCGCACTGGAACATAAAGGCCGCGTGGTTGCCGGCGTGATCTATGACCCGGCCAAGGACGAGATGTACTTTGCCGAAAAAGGCGCGGGCGCTTGGATGAACGACCAACGTTTGCGCGTTTCCGGACGCCGTTCAATGATTGAATGCGTGTTTGCGACGGGCTTGCCGTTTGGCGGTCGCACCGATTTGCCCGAGACCTTGCAGGAACTGGCGCGGGTGATGCCCGGATGCGCCGGTGTCAGGCGGTGGGGGTCAGCGGCGCTCGATTTGGCGTATGTCGCGGCTGGCCGATATGACGGGTATTGGGAGAGGCGCTTGAATGCTTGGGATCTGGCTGCCGGCTTACTGATCGTCCGTGAGGCGGGGGCGCTGGTTGAACCGATCCAACCTGACGCAGATATCCTCGAAGACGGCGAAATTCTGTGCGCGACCGAGGCGATGTTCAATCCGTTGGCCCGCCTGATCCGGCAATAAGGTTCAGCGGCGCGGGACCTTTGGGACGCGTGACGTTACATATCGCGCCTCGGGATGCGGCGGATGGCCCTCGGTGCGCTGCCAGAAGCGCACTCCGCCGCGACGGATCCAAAGCGGAAATGTAAGGAGTATTCCGGCCACGAAACCTCCGGCATGCGCCCAGTATGCAACGCCGCCCTCATCAGGGTTTGCGCCGATGCCGCCAAAAAACTGCAGCGCAAACCAAACCGCCAGCATGATCCATGCAGGAATGGGGAAAACGCGGAAAAAGACGATCAGGATCAGCAGTATATCCACCCGCGCCTTTGGAAAAAGCAGCAGATAACCACCCATCACCCCTGCAATTGCGCCCGACGCCCCAACAGTCGGTACAACCGATCCCGGTGCCGACAGGACGTGGACCAAACCGGCGGCGATCCCGCTGGCCAGATAGAACCCAAGGAATTTTAGGTGCCCCATTTCATCTTCGACGTTGTCGCCGAAGATAAACAGAAAGAGCATGTTGCCAAACAGGTGCATCCAGCCCCCATGCAGGAACATTGATGTCATCAGCGTGTCGTATCCTGCGCCGGACGCGACCCGGGCCGGAATGATGGCATAGTCGAAAAAGAACCCGTTCAGCGCACGTGCATCAGAAAAAAGGCCTGCATAGCTTAGAAAAATTGCAATGTTCGCCGCCATGAGCATCCAGGTGACATACGGTGTGCGCCCGGAAGGATTGTGATCGCGAATAGGAAACATGCGCCACAGGTCGGTCAAACCCGGATGATCGTCAAGTGTGCGGTCGTTTGTTTTACGTATGTGCCTGCCTTGACCTGTGCGCCGGATGCGACAAGTCACCGAATATGAAAACAGTTATCGTATGTCTCCTGAACATCGCTCCATCCGCGCTTTTGGCGTGTGCGCAACCCCGCGATATTGCGCCCGAGATGTCTGTTCTCATCGCAGAAATTAACGCGGCACCAGATCAGATGACGGGTCAAGCTGTGTCGGCCAAGATGTGGGACTTGTGGTTGGATGCGCCGGACGCCGCCGCGCAATCAGTGCTCGACCGCGGCATGCGACAACGCGAATCGTACGATTTTGTCGGCGCACGCGACAGCTTCACTGCGCTGATCGACTACTGTCCAGAATATGCCGAAGGCTACAACCAACGCGCGTTTATTCACTTTCTGACGGACAACCACGATGCCGCATTGATCGATCTGGACCGGGCGCTTGCGCTTTCTCCACGCCACGTTGGGGCGCAGTCAGGTCGCGCGTTGACCTTGATGAACCTCGGTCGGCTTGACGAGGCGCGCGCGCAATTGCTCGCGGCCTTGGAAAATAATCCGTGGCTGTCCGAGCGTTTCTTGTTGGCCGAGGGCGGTCCATTGGCCCCGAAGGGTCAAAAGCTTTAGCTTGTTCCTCGCGGTTGATTTGCCTAACAAAAGAAACGCGCGGGCGTGATGGAATGGTAGACATATCGGACTTAAAATCCGAAGGGCTGATGCCCGTGTGGGTTCGAGTCCCACCGCCCGCACCATCCATCGCAAAATTCGATTTTCGCTAAAGCTACAAAAGCGGATTGGCCCGGTTTTCTTCGGTTTTAAATCGCGCTCGATAGGCGTTAAGCGGGTGGTAAGACCATTGCCTTAGGCATTTTAGACGTCGGGTCCGAGGACCCTCCTGTTTGTAAAAGGTGTGGATCATGGCCAAGCCGACGGCGCAGTCGCAAAGACCCAGAATTTGGAACAGCTTGCAATACCGGGTTACCGCAATTGCAGGCTTGGCGGCCATCTTGGTTGCGGCGACAATCCTGCTCTTGGGGCAAGCGAACAATCGCGAATTGGTGTTCGATGCCCTGTCCAAGCGCGCAATTGACGTAACCGACCTTTTGGCATTGCAGATGGGTGGCGCTATCAAGTTCGGAAACTCTCGCGCGGTCGGCGACATCACAAACGGTACGATGCAAACGGCAGGCATCGATGCATTGGGTGCGGCCATCGTGTCGGCCGATGGCACCGAAATGTTTCGTTCGGATGGATTGACCGTCGACGACGGCGTAATCGCTGACTTGGCCCAACAAGTTTTTTCGAGCGGCGTGCGGCAAACCGCTGATGACGGGCTGTTGGTTGCTTCGCCTGCATTTTTTGGCGAAGGCGATTCCATCGCTGGCACCGTGATCACGTCTTGGACAGCCAGTCACAAAATGGCGAGCGCAGCTCACAATTCCAACGTTCAGATCCTGATCGGTATAGGTGTGCTTGCCGCAGTACTGGTTCTTATGTCGCTTTTCCTTTGGATTGTCATGTCGCGCCCGCTGATGGCGATCAACGACGCGATGACACGGGTGGCGCGTAAACAGTTTGATATCAACGTACCTCATGTGGGTCGGCGTGACGAAGTGGGCACTATGGCAGGGTCCCTAGAAAATTTTCGCGCCGCGCTCGCGCAAGCGCAGAGCACTGAACGCGAAAATGCGTTCAAGAGCGCGGCTTACGAGGGTACATCCGCAGCGCTGATGATGGTGGATGAGTCCTTGTGCGTCAGCTATGTGAACCCAGCCTGTAGCGCACTGCTTGACGAACTTGGGAAGGAATTCGTCGAAAGCTGGCGTGGTGCTGAAAACACTGACATCATTGGTCTTTGCCTGACACATCAGCGCGATGTGGTGGACGAAATCGGCAACCTTTCGAGCGCGAATGAGTTGCCAGCGGCGACAACAGTGGCTGCACGCCTGGGTGAACGGTTCCTGCAATTCCGCATAGACAAGGCGTGCAATGTGGCCGGCGATACCATTGGGGCAGTCGTGGAATTGACTGATCGTACCGTCGGGATGCGAAATATTGCGGTTCTGAACGGCGTGGACGCAAATTCACTGCGCATCGAAATTGACAACAGTGGGATAATCGGAGCCTTGAATGAGTTGGCTTCCCAGAAACTTGGAATTGATCCGGTCTCACAACGTGCCTTTGTCGACGTGTTGCGCCCCAATCAATCCGATGGTGTTTCTGCGTCTGAGATTGTGCAACGGCTCAAATCAGGGAAGGCTATGAACGGCAAGTTTGAGCTGCAAGGCAACGGCGAGTGTGACGTGATCGTCGAAGGCAGCTTCGTGTTCGTTCGCGACGAAAAGGGCGCGGTCGAAAGAACGATTCTCTTAGCGACTGACATCACTGCAGGTGAATTGAAAGTTCGTGAAGCGCAGCTGCGCCAGGAAAAGATCAATGCACAACAAAACAAGGTCGTCGACATTTTGGGGTGTAGCTTGAAGCGCCTGTCCGGGGGCAATCTGACGGCCGATATTTCTGAGGCTTTCCCGGAAGACTACGATGCTCTGCGCCTCGATTTCAATTCCGCGGTCGACAGCTTGCGCACCACCGTGGGTGCGGTGATCCAAAATGTGCAGTCCATCCGCAATGAAACCGGCGAAATCACCAGCGCGGCCGACGATCTCTCGCGTCGGACAGAGAAACAGGCCGCAACGCTCGAGGAAACTGCTGCTGCGCTCGACGAGTTGACCACGTCGGTGAAGTCGGCTGCAGAGGGAGCTGATGCAGCAAGCAATATTTCAGCCGAAGCACAGGCTAACGCCGAACAGGGAGGCGATATCGCCCGCGAGGCTGTTGCAGCGATGGACAGCATTAAAAACTCTTCGCAAGAAATATCCAAAATCACATCTGTGATCGATGACATCGCGTTCCAGACGAACCTGCTGGCGCTCAACGCTGGCGTTGAAGCTGCGCGTGCGGGAGAAGCAGGTCGTGGTTTTGCCGTTGTTGCAACCGAGGTCCGTGCACTGGCACAGCGCTCCTCCGAAGCTGCTCGCGAGATCAATACACTGATTTCCACATCCAGCGACCAGGTCAAACAGGGCGTCGACCTTGTCGATAAGACGGGAGCGGCTCTGTCCTCTATCGTTTCGTCCGTCGCCGATATATCGACGCGTGTCGCAGAAATCGCGTCGTCTGCCCGCCAGCAATCCAGCGGTTTGAACGAGATCAACGTCGCGGTGAATGAACTGGATCAGGTAACCCAGCAAAACACGGCAATGTTCGAAGAGACGACCGCCGCCAGCCATGCCTTGATTTCAGAAGCTGATGCGTTGAGTGCCGCTGTTGCGCAGTTCGACATCGGTGGCACGCATCCTGTTGATGTGAAATCAGATGGTTTCGAACACCAACCCAACAGGTCTGTACGGGCAGCGGCAGCAGTGGTCGGTGCGGCTGCAATCGATTTGGACGTCGATACAGTCGCAGAAGGGTCTGATTGGAAAGAATTTTAAGATTGCCTCTCTGAGCCAAAAGGCGAAATCGTCCGTTCACTTTACAGTGCGAAACGAAGACTCCAGGCGCTTTCTCCCAGCCCAAAGAAGGCCTGTGGCCAGTATTAATAACCAGAAATTGTTTCTGGTTTATTGGCCAGCGCCGGAAAATCGTGCCTTCCAATCGAGGACCATTTCATCGGTTATCTTCGCAAACAGATTCTCCGGAACAGTAAATTCTGTTCCAGCGGATAGAAGTTCTAAGGCGACGGTTGTATTTTCCGGCCATGCAACGTGGTGCATCCCAAAACATGATTGGATTTTGCGCGCTGTCTCCGGAATGAATGGAGTAGCGAGCACAGAGTAAAACGCAATCAGGTTCAAAGCGCACCTGATCTGCATTTGGGCCTTGCCGTCGTCCGTCTTGATCGTCGACCATGGCGCCACCGTTTGCAGGTACTCGTTGCCCAGAACCCAAATTCCACGCAAGTCTTGCGCGGACTTACGCACGTTCATCGCGTCCATATTTCTGGTGTACGAGATCAGTTTGGCATCAAGATCGGCAATGAGCCGGTCTTCGTCATTTCCAAATTCCCCACCTGCGGGAACAGCACACCCAAACTTGGAATTGCAAAACTTGGTCACGCGGCTCACGAAGTTTCCGAGTACGTCCGCCAAATCCTTGTTCACACCAGATTGAAACAGTTCCCATGTAAACTCGCTGTCGGAGGTCTCTGGGCAATTCGACAGAAGCCACCAACGCCAATAGTCCGCTGGTAGCAAGTCGAGAGCGGCATCCATGAACACACCGCGACCTTTGCTGGTCGAGAATTGACCGCCATCGTAATTGAGGTAGTTGAACGACTTCAGGTGGTCGACCATTTTCCAAGGCTCGCCCGATCCAATTATAGTTGCCGGGAAGCTCAGCGTGTGAAAGGGCACGTTGTCTTTGCCCATGAATTGCGTGTAGCGCACGTCGTCCGCACCAGCATCAGTGCGCCACCATCGTTTCCAGTCGGCGCCGTCATTGGCGTGCGACCATTCGCCTGCACAGGCAATGTACTCGATGGGCGCATCGAACCAAACGTAAAAGACCTTGCCTTCCATGCCCGGCCAGTCCTCATCCCCACGCCGCACAGGGATCCCCCAATCGAGGTCTCTGGTAATCCCGCGGTCCTGCAGGCCATCACCGTCATGCAGCCATTTCTTGGCGATTGACGTGGTTAAAACGGGCCAGTCGGATTTGCCGTCGATCCAAGCATCGAGCGCATCTTTCAGTCTGGATTGGCGCAGAAACAGGTGTTTGGTCTCGCGGACCTCGAGATCTGTCGAGCCGGATATAGCCGACCGCGGATTGATCAGATCGGTTGGGTCCAACTGCTTGGTGCAATTTTCACACTGATCGCCTCGCGCGCTTTCATAGCCACAGTTCGGGCAGGTCCCTTCAATGTAACGGTCGGGCAAGAACCGCCCGTCCGCATTTGAGTAGACCTGTTTCTCCCACACCTCGCGGATAAGGCCGGCTTCGTGCAGCTTTCCCGCAAAATGCTGGGTCAATGCGTGATTTTGCGGCGAAGATGACCGCCCAAAGTGGTCGAAAGACAGCCCGAAACGTTGTGCGATGTCAGCCTGGATCGCGTGCATTTCGGCGCAATACTCGGCGACGGGTTTGCCTGCTTTGGCTGCGGCAAGTTCAGCCGGTGTGCCATGTTCGTCGGTGGCACACAAAAACAGCACCTCGTTGCCCCGTGCGCGCTGATAACGGGCAAACAGATCCGCAGGCAATTGGCTGCCCACCAGATTGCCCAGGTGTTTGATCCCGTTGATATACGGAATGGCAGAGGTAATCAGGTGGCGCGGCATGGTGATACATTTGGTTGTCGGACTTGCGGTCGTGTAACAGCGCAGATCGCCGTGCACAAATGGTCAATCGGCATCGCGCGGCTTCTTCGGTTCGCGCGAACGTCCGAGCAATCGGCCAATCACAAAAGTCGTGCGCGGGGCATAGACATAGCGAGTCCGTTCGGTCGGGCTGGCGCGCGTGCGCATTCTCCTGAGGCCATAAAGGATCAACGCGCCATGCCCCAAAGCGATCATCGCAAATAGAGCGGCCGGCCCGAAAAGATCGATCAGCAGTGATGCCACCAGCGGTGCCGCGATGGCGCCGAGCGCATAGTAGAACATCAGGGCTGCCGACAACGCGATCCGCTCGTCGGTTTTGGCAAAATCGTGGGCGTGGGCAGCAGCGACGGAATAGATCGGGAACGTCGTCAGGCCAAATAGGCCGGCGCTGAACATTATTCCGGTCACGCTTTGCGACACTGTTGCGCTCACGGCGCAACTGAACATCGCGGCTGCGGAAAGCCAGATCAGAACCCAGCGGCGGTCATAGCGGTCGGCGAGCCAGCCGACCGGGTATTGCGCCAGCGCCCCGCCGAACACAAAAGCTGCCATGAACCATGCGATTTGCGCTGTGGTCAAGCCCACCTCCTGACCATAAAGCGGGCCGACCATCCGGAATGAGGCCGAGGACAAGGCCGCCACGATCACTCCGGCAGCAGCCAGCGGCGATTTCTGTGCGGCAAGACGGGGCCGGAGACGCGGTGCTCCTGGGCTTTCGGGTTGGCGCACGGTCGTCAGGGTCAGTGGCAACAGCGCGGCGCAGCAGATGATCGCGAGGAGGTTGTAGCTGACATAGGTGGCCGGTTCGAGCACGCCTATCATCAGCTGTGCCGCCAGTGATGCGCCCATGTCGACCACCCGGTAAATGCCCATCGTGCAGCCGCGCGTGCTGTTTGTCACTTTGGCTTGCAGCCAGGCCTCGATTACCGTGTAGCACCCTGCCACGCACATGCCTGATGCAATACGCATCACGGCCCATGCATAAGGGTCGACGATCAACATGTGAGACAACAGCCCGATGGCGCCCGCAGCGGTGAATGCAGCAAAGGCGCGCGAATGCCCCACGTCGCCCATCAGGCGCGGGGCCCACCAGCAGCCGACGAAAAACCCGAGGAAATGAGCGGAGCCCAACAGGCCAATCTCTTGCCGCGTGAATTCAAGCGAGATGCCCGAGAGCGCGTCAAGTGGCCCAAGTGCGCCGGAACTGAGCTGCAGCAGAATGACAGACAGAAACAGTGCGGCAAATGAAACGAGCAAGCGCATGACACCGTGACCATGGCCGACTGCAGTGTATGCGCCTACTGTGCAGCCGACAGTATGTGGTCGTTTTCGTGCAGCCACTGGGCTTAGACGTTTCCCGTATCGGGAATTGGTCGTACACTGACACGAATTTCGAGCGTCAGAGGGCGCGCAAGTCAGCTTTGATGTCGATGCCCACCTCGGGCGCAACCAATGCCGGATAGCCGCTTGCACCGAATTCATTCCGGTTGATCGTCGCGCGTAGTCGGACGTCGAGGGCGGTTAGATCATCAGGCGCGCTGCCCGGTTTGCGGAATAGATCGGCGGCAAATCGGATCGGTCTGGTCACACCCCGCAAGGTAAGTGCGCCTTCAATCGCTGCCCCGCCAGAGATCCGCCCATCAGGCCCCAGCACGATCCGGCGCGATACAAAGCGCGCGTTGGGAAATCGGGCGATATCCAGCACGGTTTCGGATTTCAGCGCTTCGGTGGCAAAAAAGAGCTTGGTGCGGGCCTGACGCAGATCCGCGGTGACCTCGGCTGTCGAATTTTGTAGCGCGGTCGGGTCGATCCGCAGATCGGCGCGCGACAGGGGTGCTGTGCCGGCCACTGTGCTGCCCTGCAGGTTGAACAGATAGCTGATCTGTGCCCCCCTGGGCCCGATTGTGTAGGGCGCGGGCGCGGCCGTCGCCGCATGAGGATAAAAGATGGCGGCAAGGCCGGAAAGTAGCAGTTGGCGGCGGTCCATGGGGCGGGTCCTTTCGGGGTTGTTTTGTACTTAACCCGTCTGCCCGTGGATTTATGCGATCTTCAGGCCGCCTCAAGCCGATGTGATATCCGGGGTAGGTTTTGGCCTCGGCAGTGAGCGACCTGCCAGCTTTGTTCTGGTGCCATGCGCGCGCGCAACCGGCTGAGCCGCCAGGCCCCCGGTTGCCCCTTGTAATCAGGGGCCAGATGCCAGCGGCTTTCCACCCCCTGCGCGCCGCCCATCCCGGGGGTCAACAGCAGACCCAAAGGCAGTACGCTGCCCTTTTGGCTACCTGCTTCGGCGGCCAGATGCATGCGCCGCACCGGCGTCAGCCCGGGTAGCGCCGGCAGGTCGACCACCACCAGCGCCACGCTTCCGGCGCGCAGCGTCTCTTCGGCACACCAAAGCGCGTCATCCTCACGGTCGGGATGCACCATGATGATCCGCGCAGGATCTACATAAGGCGCCGCGCCACAGGGGCTTAGATGTTCGTTGGTCCAATCGGGTAGGATCCACATCACATTGCCCCGCGTCTGCGCCGCCAGCCACAGCGCCATGCGATGCCGCGATGGGCCGCATAGCTCGTGTACCCGCCCCAGCGCCAGCCCAAGGCCGGTCCCGGCACGTGCCGCATCAGGCAGAATATCCAGGCAGGGCGTGGCACGCACGGGCCGACGAGACAACAAGGTGGCGTTGGCAAACATGCGTGAACTGTAGCGCGTTCTTATTTTGTTCTCAATGTTTATCCGCTGCAATTTGTACATTCACTTGCCGCTTACCTTTAACTCGTTAAGGTCGCCGCGCATTACCGAAGAAAAGGACAGGGATATGCAGCGCCGACCATTGGGCCGAACCGGAATCGACGTCTCGGCGCTGTGTCTTGGGACCATGACATGGGGCACCCAAAACAATGCGGACGAGGCCCATGAGCAAATTGAACGGGCGCTCGACGCGGGCATAGATTTTGTCGACACCGCTGAGATGTACCCGGTCAATCCGGTTAGCGCCGAAACCATTGGTCGGACCGAGAGAATCATTGGCCTGTGGTTTGAACGGGTCGGGCGGCGCGACAACGTGATTCTCGCGACCAAGCATTCGGGCGAGGGTCTGCGCTATGTCCGCGACGGTGCATCGATCAGCGGCGACACGATCCCCGCGGCGATTGAGGGATCGCTGCGGCGGCTCAAGACAGACTACATAGACCTCTATCAGTTTCACTGGCCCAATCGTGGGAGCTACATGTTTCGGCAGAACTGGGACTTTGACCCAAGCGGTAAGGATGTCACTGCAATTCGCCAGAACATGGATGACTGCCTTGGCGCGCTGCAGGATCAGGTCAAACGCGGGGTCATCCGCGCCTTTGGCCTCAGCAACGAAAGCGCGTGGGGCACGGCGCAGTGGCTGTCGGCGGCCGACCGCACCGGCGGGCCGCGGGTCGCATCGGTGCAGAACGAATATTCGCTGCTATGCCGTCTATACGACACCGACATGGCGGAACTCAGCGTGCATGAGGATGTCGGGCTTTTGGCGTTTTCGCCGCTTGCCACCGGCTTTCTGACCGGCAAATACCAGGGCGGTGCCGTGCCGGACGGGTCGCGCATGACGCTCAGCCCCGAAATGGGCGGTCGCAAGAGTCCGCGGGTGCTGGACGCGGTCGACGCGTATCTCGACATTGCCGGACGTCACGGACTGGATCCCGCACAAATGGCGTTGGCATGGTGCATGACGCGGCCCTTCATGTGCTCGGTGATCTTTGGTGCAACCAAGACGGCGCAACTTGACCTGGCCATCGGTGCGGCTGACATCATGCTCAGCGACGAAGTCATGGCCGAGATCAGCGCGGCCCACCGCGCCCACCCGATGCCGTACTAACCCATGTCACGACCGTCATTCTGGCGTTTTTGATCCGCATCGCTCCGTTTTCCGGATGGTGCTGCCGGGTCTCGGCCCACTAGGGTGCCCGAAAGACCACGGAGGGGACCCATGCCACTGACCATGAACAAAGAGGTGTTCATCACCTGCGCCGTCACCGGCTCGGGCGGCACTCAGGACCGCAGCCCGCATGTCCCCCGCTCGCCCGCGCAGATCGCGGCCAGCGCTATCGCCGCGGCCAAGGCGGGCGCCGCCGTGGTCCACTGCCACGTGCGCGACCCCGACACCGGCACCTCGTCGCGCGATCTGGCCTGCTATCGCGAGGTCACAGACCGCATCCGCGACGCCGAGGTCGACGTTGTGCTGAACCTCACCGCCGGGATGGGCGGCGACATGGTCTTTGGCGGCCCGGACGCGCCGCTGCCCTTGACGGACGGCACCGACATGATCGGGGCCGAGGCGCGCGTGGCGCACATCGCCGAATGCCTGCCCGAGATCTGCACCCTCGATTGCGGCACCATGAATTTTGCCGAGGCCGATTACGTCATGACCAACACGCCGGGCATGCTGACCGCGATGGGCACGCGCATGACCGAGCTTGGCGTGAAACCCGAGATCGAAGCGTTTGACACCGGCCATCTGTGGTATGCCAAGCAATTGGTGGCCGACGGCGTGCTCGAGGCGCCTGCGCTGGTGCAGCTGTGCATGGGCGTGCCGTGGGGCGCGCCCGATGATCTCAATACCTTCATGGCGATGGTCAACAACGTGCCGGACGATTGGACGTTTTCGGCGTTCTCGCTGGGCCGGCACCAGATGGCCTTTGTCGCGGCGGCAGTACTTGCGGGCGGCAACGTGCGCGTCGGGCTCGAGGACAACCTGTGGCTCGACAAAGGCGTGCTGGCCGAAAACTGGCAACTCGTGGAACGCGCGGGCACCATCATCGAAAACATGGGCGCGCGCGTCATCGGCCCGTCAGAGGTGCGCGACAAGCTGGGGCTCGTGAAACGGGCGCCGCGCGGGTGAGGGCGCTGGCCGCGCTGTGCCTGATGGCCGCGTGCACGCCCAGCCTGCCGCCCGGCGACATTCCCCTGCGCAACCCCACGGTGCCGATCGGTGCCATCCAGCGCTTTGAACTGGCGCTGTTTTCCGGCGACTGGATCGTGCGGGAAAGCGCCGGGGGCGATTGGCGGGTCACCGCGTTCACGGTCAGCGGAACGCAATGGCGCGAGCGTGCACCCACCGCCGCTGCCACAGCGGAGATAACCCAGCGGGCAACAGGCGTTCTGCGCCTCGCCTATCCCGATGGGGGTGCCCGCGATGTGTGGGTTCTTTGGATCGACTCGGACCACCAAACCGTCGCCCTTGGCTCACTCGGTGGCGCCTTTGGCCTGATTGCGACCCGGCAAGGCACACAGCGCGCGGATCAAATCGCGGCGGCGCGCAACATTCTGGATTTCAACGGATATCGCACCGACACATGGAAAGGTGACACATGACCCAAACAGCAGCGATCATCGGCGGCGGCGTCATCGGTGGCGGCTGGGCCGCGCGGTTCCTGCTCAATGGCTGGGACGTGCAGGTCTTTGACCCCGCGCCCGATGCCGAGGCGACACTGGCCCCCGTCATCGCCCAAGCGCGTCGCGCCCTGCCGGGCCTCACCGACGTCGCCCTGCCGCCCGAGGGGCGCCTGAGCTTTCACGACACCATCGCCGAGGCGGTCAATGGCGCGCACTGGGTGCAGGAAAGCGTGCCCGAGCGGCTGGACCTCAAGCACAAGGTGCTGGCCGAAATTCAGGACACGCTGGACCCCGAGGCGGTCATCGGGTCGTCTACCTCGGGCTTCAAGCCGTCCGAACTGCAAGAGGGTGCCAAGGATCCCACCCAGATCCTCGTGACGCATCCTTTCAACCCGGTCTACCTCATGCCGCTTGTGGAGGTCGTGCCGGGCGACACCCACGACCCGCGCGCGGTGGCCTGGGCCAAGGAGGTGCTGACGGGCCTGGGCATGTTCCCCCTGCACGTCCGCGGCGAGATCGACGCCCACATCGCGGACCGTTTTCTTGAGGCCGTCTGGCGCGAGGCGCTGTGGCTGGTCAAGGACGGTGTTGCCACCACCGAAGAGATCGACGAGGCCATTCGCATGGGCTTTGGCATCCGTTGGGCGCAGATGGGGCTGTTTGACACGTATCGCACCGCGGGCGGCGCCGCGGGCATGCGGCATTTCATGGCGCAGTTTGGCCCCGCGCTGAAATGGCCATGGACCAAGCTGATGGACGTGCCGGAGTTTACCGATGACCTGGTGGACCTGATCGCCGGGCAGTCGGACGCGCAGTCGGGCCACATGACCATCGCCGAAATGCTGCGCATCCGCGATGACAATCTTGTCGGGCTGATGCGGTCGCTCAAAGGGACCAATTGGGGTGCGGGGGCTGTGCTGAACGCCCATGAGCGGAGGCTGGCCGCAGCATCGGGCGCGGACAGGTTCCCCGCGGGGAACCCTTCAGAGCCGATTGAGACGGGGCGGCGGACCATCCCGCTCGACTGGACCGACTATAACGGCCACATGAACGAGGCGCGGTATTTGCAAGCCTTTGGCGACGCCACCGACAGGTTCAAGGTGCTGATCGGCTGCGATGCGGATTACATCGCCACAGGCGGCAGTTACTTTACCGCCGAAACCCATATCCGCCACATTGACGAGGTGCACGCGGGCACCCTTGTCACCATTCGGACGCAAGTCCTCGCGGGGGCGGGCAAAAAGATGCATCTCTGGCACGAGATGTGGGCCGGCGATCGGCTGATCGCCACGGGCGAGCATTTCCTGCTGCACGTGAGCCTTGAGACCCGCAAACCGTCCGACCCGGCGCCGCACATTGCCGAAACCCTGGAACGGATCGCAACGGCGCATGCGGCCCTGCCGCGTCCCGACGGGGCAGGGCGTGCGGTGGGGCAGCGCCCCTAGACCCGCAGGCTGGCAAAATGGTCGGGCATGTCGCGCGCCGAATAGGCCGCCTCGCGCACCAGCCGGTCAAAATGACCGGTCAGCGTCTCGATCCGCTCGCGGTCGCGAAAGGCAAGGTAGTGGCCGCCGGAATAGACCACGGCCAGAAGCGGGCCAAAGACGGTGATCGGCGCGCTGAACAGGCGCCGCGCGTCAAACAGGTAGAGCCGAAGACGCGGATAGAGCTGCGCGCTGAGCGTTTGCAGATGGTCCAGTTGTGCGGCCCGGACGTCCGCGGGCAGATCGGCGTAGTACCCGGTCCCGGCGGCGAAACTGTGCACCTCGTAGATCGGCATCGCCACCTCGTAATCCGACGGCGATGCGCGCATCCATTCCAGCCGGTCGCGTGACGCGTTGATCGCCTGAACCGTCGTGCGCCCCAGATGTGGGCCATATTCCCACGCCAGCATCTCTTCGGTCTTGAGCATGTCAGGCAGGCCCGCGGGCACGTGGCGAATCTTGTAGCCTGCTGCCTCTTGGTGCCAGGCAAAGATCTGTTCGTCGATCAGCGCGCGCGGCGCTGCGGTGAGCGATAGGGCGAGGGCGGTCAGCGCTTCGGCGCTTTCGGGTCGGTCCGACAGACCCATCAGCCAGTCGCTCGACACACCGAGGACCTGCGCCATTGCGCCGATCACATGCGCCCCGGGCAGCCGCGCGCCCGCATCGCCAAGCGCCTGGCTGACGGTGGACCGGTCAGTGCCTGCGGCGCGGGCCAGCGCGCTTTGCGTGATGCCCTGTTCTGCCATGCGCTGCGCCAGCCGGGTGCGGAACAGATCGGCGCGGGTGCGTTTGTCTATAATATCAAGCATATGGTGATAATAATCACAGTTGCGGTGTGTTGTTAACAACATTCCAAATTCGCAAGACGCGCCCGGATCGCTACACCGGATAGGCCGATCCAAAGGAAGCCCATGACACGCCCCAAGCCCACACGCCATTTGCCCGCCGCGCGCCCGCGGCAGATCGAATGGATCACGCTTGGGTTGTTTGTCCTCTGCATCGCGGCATGGGCCGTTGGCCTGTTTGTGCTGTACCCGCTGGCGCCAATTCTGGCCGTGCCGTTGGTGATCGTGGCGCTGGTGCTGCACAGTTCGCTCACGCACGAGGTGCTGCACGGCCATCCGTTCCCGGCCCGCTGGGCAAGCGAAGCACTGGTGCACGTCAATCCCGGACTGTTCATTCCGTATCTGCGGTTTCGCGACACGCATTTGGCGCACCATCAGGATTCGCGGCTGACCGATCCCTATGACGATCCCGAGAGCAACTACCTTGATCCTGCGGTCTGGTCGCGGTTGCCGCGCTGGCGGCAGGTCATGCTGGGTCTGAACAACACGCTTGTGGGCCGCATGGCGCTGGGCCCGCTGATTGGGCAGTGGGCGTTCATGGTCGGTGACCTGCGCCTGATCCGAGGCGGCGACCGGCAGGTGCTGGTGGGCTGGCTGGCGCATCTGCCCGGTGTGGCGCTGGTGATCTGGGCGGTGGCGGCGGGGCCGATGCCGGTCTGGGTGTATCTGATCTGCGCCTATGTCGCGCTGTCGATCCTGAAAATCCGCACCTTTCTCGAACATCAGGCGCACGCGCGCAGCCGTGGGCGCACCGTGATCGTCGAAGACCGGGGGTTGCTGGCTTTTCTGTTTCTGAACAACAATTTGCACGTCGTACACCACATGCACCCGCGGGTGCCGTGGTACAAGCTGCCCGCGCTGTACGCTGCCAAAAAGCAGCACTACCTGCGCGCCAACGAGGGCTATGCCTATGCTTCGTACAAAGAGGTTTTTGCAGCACACGCCCTGACGGTAAAGGATCCGGTGGCCCATCCGCTCTGGCGTCATCCCGCGGAGTGATCGCATAACGGGCGCATGACCCTGTGGATCCCGATCACGCTGGCGGCCGCGTTTTTCCAGACGTTGCGGTTCATGTTGCAGCGGCAATTGTCGCTGGGCACGCTGAGCGCCGGGGGCGCGACGCTGGCGCGGTTTCTGTATTCCGCGCCGCTGGTGGTGGTGCTGGTAGGCCTGTACCTGCCGCTGAGCGGGCAAACCGTTCCCACGCTGTCGCCTGCCTTCTGGGCCTATGGCGCGGTGGGCGGGTTGGCGCAGATCATGGCCACCGTGTTTGTTGTGCTGCTGTTCAAGGCGCGCAATTTCGCGGTGGGCATCACGTTCAAGAAAACCGAAGCGATCCAGGCCGCGCTTGTCGGCTGGGTGGTGCTGGGCGACCCGGTCAGCGCGTGGGGGTTCGCCGCTATTGCCGTTGGTCTTTTGGGCGTGTTGGTGCTGTCATCGCCCCCGGAGCTGTCCCGCGTGCAGGTGCACGACGTGTTCAACCGCGCCTCGGGCCTCGGGCTTGGGGCCGGGGTGCTGTTTGCGGTGTCGGCGGTGGCCTATCGCGGTGCGTCGCTGAGCATTGATCTGGACGACGCGTTTGCGCGCGCTGGCGTCACGCTGGCCGCGGTCACCAGCATGCAGATGATCGCCATGGTGCTGTGGCTGGGCTGGCGAGAGCCGGGGCAGGTGGCCGCGGTCTGGCGCGCGCGGCGGATCGCAATCTGGGTCGGGCTGATGTCAATGTGCGGATCGTTCTGCTGGTTTGTGGCCTTCACGCTGCAAACGGCGGCCTACGTCAAAGCGCTGGGGCAGGTGGAGCTGATCTTTAGCGCGTTCGCCTCGGTTCTGATCTTTCGCGAAACCGTGCGCGCACGGGAATGGCTGGGCATGGCCCTGCTGCTGGTATCGATCCTTGGGCTGGTGGCCGTGCTTTAACCCGGCATCGGGTAGCCGCGCAGGCGCAGAAACAGGCTTTCCTCGTCCGAGTTCTTGAAAAACGGCACCGAATCGAGCGGCGGTTTGCCCGACAGCATCCCTTGCACCTCGCTCAGAACCACTTCGGTGATGAACGGCATGTCAAATCGGCGCGCCTCGGCCAGCGGCACCCATTGCAGGTGGCTCAATTCGTCCGAAGCGGCGGAAAAATCGTCCGGATCGCTGACCAGCGCATCAGCCGCAACAAGAAAGAACCGCGCATCAAAGCGGCGCGGTCGGCCCGGCGGGGTCAGCGCGCGGAAAAAGAACTTGAGCGGGGCGGCGTGGGGCAAAAACCCTGCACTGGCAAAGGCTTGCCAATCCGGCGGCGCATCGGGCCAAGCCCCGGGCGTACCGAGGATCTGACCGGTCTCTTCCCAAAGCTCGCGGATCGCGGCAGCCGCCAGAGCGGGGCCAATATCCGCAACGCTGTCTTCGCGCAGCCGGGCCGCACAGGCGGCGGGCAGGGCACTGGCCAGCGGCACATCCGCGTCGGCGGCATCCACTGCGCCACCGGGAAAGACGAACTTGTTGGGCATGAACGCCGCGTTCGCGCCGCGCTGGCCCATCAGGATGTGGGGTGCGCTGCCTGCGTCACGCAGCACGATTACGGTGGCGGCGTTGCGGATGCGGGTCTTGTCTTCGGTGGTCATGTCGTCCCCTGCCGGTCAGTCAGCCAAGCGAGGCGAACCCCCCCATGGCGCGGGCCCACTGAAAGCCGACAACCGCGCCCTTGAGCCGAGGCAGAAGATAGAGCGACAGGCCTACGCAGCCAACGGCAAAGATGGTGAACAGGATCAGCGGTTCGGGGCGCCACGTGACAAACACGATGTGCAAGAGCGGTGCCATCAGGTGCCCGACAATCAGGATCGTCAGGTAGGCCGGGCCATCGTCGGCGCGGTGGTGCGAATAGTCGAGCTTGCAGGCCGAACAGGTGTCGCCAACCTTCAGATACCCCTTGAGCAACGGCGCGCCGCCGCAGCGCGGACACCGGCGCCGCCAGCCACGCGCCAGCGCGGGCCACAGCGGGCGGTGTGGCGCATCGGTGTCTTGTGCTGGTATCTGGTGTTCGCGCATTGCGCCCTCACGACGTGGTACACCGATAATGCGGCAGATCGGGGCGACGGAACATTATGCAAGATGTCCCTGCGTCCCCCTGTCGCGTCGCCAATGCAAAATTTCGCGCGACGGAAAATCGGGGGTGGTCCGTTTCACCTTGTGCTTGACGCCTTTGACCAAATGCCGGGGCGTTGCTTGTAACAAGGAGATCACGATGAAACGCACCGCTCTTACCCTGTCTGCCGCCTTGGCGGCATTTACCGTGACCGCCGCGGACGTCAGCGCGCGCGGACAGGGGCCGGATTTTTCCACCCTCGATGCAGACGGAAACGGGGTTCTGACCCGCGAAGAAATGCAGGCCGCCGCGAAGGCGCGGTTTGATCGCATCGACACCGATGGCAACGGCCAGCTTAGCCAGGCCGAGCTCGAGGCCTCGGGCAATGCACGCGCGGCGCAGCGCGCCGAGCGGATGATCTCGCGGCTCGACAGCAATGGCGACGGGCAAGTGTCGTCTGCCGAATTGTCGGAACGCCGCGATGCGGGCCGGGCCTTTGACCGGATCGACAGTGACAATAGCGGCACGATCACTCAGGCCGAGTTTGACGCCGCGCGTGACACGATGCGCGCCCGGCGCAACGCGCCCGAGACCGATTGATGTCGCCGCACCCCCGCCCCTTGCCACCGGCGGCGGGGGCGCGCACCGTATCCTACGATGACACGCATGCCGCTGGACAGTGAATTGGACCGCGTTGACGAGGCTGACCTGCTGGCGCGCTACGCCCGCGGCGACGCGGCTGCGGCGCGTGCGCTGACCCTGCATCTGGCGCCGCGCGTCCATGCGCAGGCCGCGCGGATGCTGGGCGACGGGTCCGAGGCCGAAGACATCGCCCAAGAGGCGATGATGCGCCTGTGGAAGATTGCGCCCGAGTGGCGCGCCGGTGAGGCAAAGGTGTCGACCTGGCTGTATCGCGTGGTCGCAAATCTGTGCACCGACCGGTTGCGGCGGCGCAAGGGGCGGGGCGTGGCGCTGGGTGACGTGGCCGAACCGCCCGATCCCGGCCCCGGCGCCGAGGCGCAGCTTTTGACCGCCGCGCGTCGCGACGCGCTGGCCCGGGCGCTAGCGGATCTGCCGGAACGGCAGCGGCTGGCAGTGATGCTGCGCCATTTTGACGGGGCCTCGAACCCCGACATTGCGGAACGGTTGGGGATCAGCGTCGAAGCGGTCGAAAGCCTGACCGCGCGGGGAAAACGGGCGCTTGCTGCCGCGCTCAAGGGGCAAAAGGCGGCTTTGGGATACCAGACGGGGTAAAACGGATGACACGGAAAACCGACGATACATGGATTGATGCATTGCTCGACGATGTCGGCACCGCACCTGTGCCCGAACCCGACGAAGACATGATGGCGCGCATCCTTGCCGATGCCATGGACGCGCAACCTGCGCCCGGTGGCGGCGGCGCACTGGCGGGCTGGCGGCAGGCCCTGCAGGCGCTGGGCGGCTGGATGTCTGTGGGCGGGCTGGTTGCCGCAACCGCGGTCGGGTTTGCCGTGGGGCTGGGTGGGCTTGTGGATGTCGCGCTTTTGACCAGCGGTGCAGGTTGGGCTGACAGCGCCTACTATCAAGATGCGCTCAGCGCCAACGGCTGGGATCTGGAGGACGGTTGAAATGGCTGAAGAGAACACGCGCACTCGTTCGCCGCTGTGGATGCGGGCGCTGCTGCTGATATCGCTTGGCGTCAATCTGGCCATCGCTGGCTTGGTTGCCGGGTTCCTGCTGCGCGAACCCGGACCGCTGCGGGGCGGTGGGCCCGGGGCCAGCTTTGGTTTGCCTTATCTCATTGCTATGGAGCGGCCGGATCGTCGCGCCGTATTGGACACTGTGCGCAAAAACAATGACTTGCCGAACCGGCGCGCGCGCCGCGAACAGTTCGCGCAGATGATCACGCTGATCCGCGCAACGCCGTTGGATCGTGCCGCGGTCGAGGCATTGTTGAAACGTCAGGCGCGCACTGCCGGAGCGGTGCAATCGGCAGCGCAGGCTGCATGGCTGGCGCAGCTTGAGCTCATGGATGCAAAAGCCCGCGCGGCCTATGCAGACCGTATCGAAACAGTATTGAGACGCGGTCCCAAGGGCGATCGCAAAGCGCCGAAGTAAGACGAGTGGCATCGCACCTTCAGGCGGCGGCCGCCTGGTGCAGGTTCACCCGATTGCGCCCGGCAGCCTTGGCATCGTAAAGCGCCTTGTCCGCCAACTCGATCAGGACTTGCGCATTGACTGCCCCGACGGGTGCAAAGCCCGCGTCAAGATCATAGACGATCATGCCGACCGATATTGTGACCGGCACTTGCTGAGCCGTTCGTGGAAGTGTCACAGGAGTGTCGCCGACGGAGTGGCACAAGCGGTGTGCCGCTTTTTTCGCGCTCTCCAGCGTTATTCCGGGCAGCACGATCAGAAACTCTTCGCCACCGACGCGGGCCACCAGATCAACGGCGCGCAGGTTTGCACGCAAGCGTTCGGCAACATCCACCAGAACGGCATCTCCTGCGGCATGGCCATGGTGATCGTTGATCGCCTTGAAATGATCGATGTCAGCGATCATCAAGGCAAAGCCTTTGCCCGTTGCTTGGGCCCTTTCGGCAATGCGGTCGACATGCGGTAAGGCGTAGCGGCGATTATGCAGGCCTGTAAGCGGGTCGATCACTGCGGCTTCTACACCGTTGCGTACGGTTTCGCGCAATGCATCGGTTGCCCGTTTGCGCGCCAGCAAGGCTTTCAGGCGCAGCACTATTTCCGTGTCGCTGGCGTCAAAGGGCGCTACGTCGTTGGCTCCGATGTCGAGCATCTGAGCTACCATAGGCGCTGGCCCATCGACGGGGAGCACGAGGATCCCGGTATGGCGCGTGGCAGAATGAGAGCGCAGCGCTGCAAGCAAATCGAGAACTGCCGCGGCCTCGTCTTGGCGCGCCACGAGTACAAATGCGTCGGGTGCCGCCGAACCTGCCATGTTCTGCACCGCAGTGCTTGGTCCACTTAGGGTGACATCAGCTGGCAACTGTTCGCACAGCGCACGCCTAAGCGAGTTTGCACCGTCGGTCTCATCCGTCACCAACCTGACACGCGCCCGCCGAACCAATTGTGTCGCCGGTTCCGCAAACCCCAGCGCACGTGAGGTGCCCTCGCGCAATTGCCATTCACTGGTTGCTGAATAGCTGCGCAAAAGGCTCCGCGCCCGCGCCATGAGGAACCCCGTCTCAAACGGACGCGACAGCACATCGTCATAGCCCAGCGACAACAGCGACGTGCGATCCAAGGATGCGCCTGCATCGCTACTGATCGCAAGCACCGGCACTTTCCCAAAAAGCCCCAGCGTGCGCAGTTTCGCGATGATTTGGGTCGCGCTCGCATCCGGCAGTTCTGTCGATGTCAGGATCAGATCAGGGCTGACCCGTTCCAAAAGGCGCATGGCCTCACCCATGCACGCAGCCTGCAACACGTCGTACTGGCTTGACGCCAGTTTGACCCGCAACATGATGCGGTGCGTTGCGATCGGGTCGATGACCAGAACCTTGCCGTGCATTGATCGTTCCAATTTTACAAAAACTGCGTGTATTCCATATCGACCGCATTCGGTTAACAAAGGGTTTCCAAATGCAGGATTGGGAGGGCTCGTTTTGCCGATGTCGCAAGAATCCGCCGAGGTCATAGCCTTGCAGGGGTTGGCTTGGCTCGCCGGAAAGGAAGACCTGCTGCCCGTTTTTCTTGGCGCCACTGGTGCGAGTGAAACTGACGTGCGCGCAGGGGCCTCTGATCCGACATTTCTGGGTGCGGTGCTCGATTTCATTCTGATGGACGACGCATGGATAAAGGAAATGTGCGACGCAAACGCGCTGTCCTATGAAGTGCCGATGATCGCGCGAGCCGCACTTCCGGGGGGCGAGGCAGTGCACTGGACATGACAACACCCGTTCGTGCCATCATCTTTGACAAGGACGGGACACTGTTTGATTTCCGCACCACGTGGGAGGCTTGGGCCGCAAACTTTCTGCGCAGTCTCTGCAAAGGAGACACGAGCCAAGCGATCCGAGCCGGACATGCAATTGGTTATGACTACACCCTCGGGGTCTTTGCCCGGGACAGCATTGCCATCGCTGGCACCATGGAAGAGATTGCCGCCGCCCTTGCGCCTGTCTTTCCCAACCGCAGCGTGACCCAAATGATCGAGACACTCGATGCCGAAGCTGCTCGCGCCCCTCAATCCGAAGCGGTGCCGCTGCGTCCGTTCCTGCGCGGTCTTCGCGCCCGCGGTCTGCACCTTGGTGTGGCAACAAACGATTCCGAAGCGCCAGCCCGCGCACATCTCGAAACTGCGGGGGTGATCGACCTGCTCGATTTCATCGCAGGTGCCGACAGCGGCCATGGCGGAAAACCCGGCCCGGGCCAACTTCTGGCTTTTTGCGCGACGTTGGACATCCCGCCTGAATGCGTGCTGATGGTCGGCGACAGCAGGCACGATCTGATGGCGGGACGCGCGGCTGGCATGCGCACCGTGGGCGTGCTGACCGGCATGGCATCCGAGGCTGACCTTGCGCCCGAGGCTGACATCGTGCTGCCGGACATCGGTGCCATTCCCGGTTGGCTCGACCGGATCGGCACGCGCTGACCGAAAAAAGCGACCAAAGCCGTCGCAAACGGGCAGGAGGTTGCGCCGCGCGCTCCGCAATCTGGGACCACCCACAGTGCGGAGGCCCCAAATGTCCGAAACCAAAACCAGACGCCGCAGCCGCGCGGGCGGCCGGGCGGGGGCTGCGGCACGGCGCGGCGCAGCTGTGATTGACCAGATGCCATGGGGTCCGCCCAAGTTGACGGATCCTCCGGTCGAACCGGTGTCGTCCGACGGTGTCGAGGCTATTCACAACGGTGCGATGCGCATCCTCGAAGAGATCGGGATCGAATTCCTGAACGAAGAAGCGTTGGGAATCCTGCGCGAGGCGGGCTGCGACATCGACGGGCCGACTGTGCGCATGGGGCGGGATTTCGTCATGGAAATGGTGGCCAAGGCCCCCAGCCAGTTCACGCTGACCCCGCGCAACCCGGCCCGCCAGATCACAATCGGCGACGGGTCGATCAACTTTGGCAACGTGTCCTCGCCGCCGAACTACTGGGACATGGAGATCGGCACCAAGGTGCCGGGCACCCGCGAACAATGCGCAAACCTGCTGCGGCTGACCCAGTATTTCAACTGCATCCACTTTGCGGGCGGTTATCCGGTCGAACCGGTCGACGTGCACGCCAGCGTGCGCCATCTCGACGTGCTTTATGACAAGCTCACGCTGACCGACAAGGTCATGCACGCCTACAGCCTCGGGCCCGAGCGGGTCGAGGATGTGATGGAAATGGTGCGCATCGCAGGCGGGCTCAGCCACGCGGAATTCGAGGCCACGCCGCGCATGTACACCAACATCAACTCGACCTCGCCGCTGAAACACGATCACCCTATGATCGACGGCTGTCTGCGGATGATCCGGCGCGGGCAAGCGGTGGTGGTCACGCCGTTCACACTGGCAGGCGCCATGGCGCCGGTGACCATGGCCGGTGCAGTGGCGCAATCCAT
>JBCBAV010000054.1:0-22863 GCA_038532285.1 Pseudomonadota bacterium
AAGGCGGAACAAACACGTCGAACGGGTGCTTTGGCTTTGATTCGGCGCGTTTTCATCGTATCGAATCAACATGAGAGCCTTGCTGCCGTTCCTGCGCCTCAGTTACGCGCAAAAGCTGTCGCTTGTGGCAGCGGTGCCGTTGATTCTGGCTGTCACGGCGATTGCGACACTGGTGACCTTTCAATCGCGCGCCACGGCCGAACGTGAAATTCAGGCGCTTGAACTGCAATTGATCGAGGCCAAGAAGCGCGAGCTGCGCAATTACGTCACGCAGGCACGCAACGGGTTCTATTTCATCTACGGCTCCGCCGCGCCCAATGACGAGCAAGCCAAGGATCAGGTCAGCCAGATCCTGTCGGCCATGATCTACGGCGATGAGGGGTTCTTTTTCGTCTACGACTATGACGGCACGGCGCTGGTGCATCCGCGGCAGACCGAGATGATCAACCGGAACCACATGACCCTGACCGATGGTGACGGCACGGCGGTGGTGGCCGATCTGATCGAGATTGCGCGGCAGGGTGACGGGTACCTGACGCATCTGTGGCCCAAGCCATCGACCGGCGAAGAGGCCAAGATGATCACCTATGTCACGTCCTTTCCGTCATGGCGGTGGGCGGTGGGCACGGGTGTGTTCATTGACGATGTGTTAACCTCGGTGGCCGCCGCACGGGCCGAGGTCGAGGCGCGGGTCCAGCGAACGTTTCTGGCCATCCTCGGGATTACCATGACCGCCCTGCTGTTGGTGTTCGGCTCGGGCATGGCGCTGAATTTCCGCGAACGGCGGCTTGCGGATGCCAAGCTGAAGAAATTGACCCAGCGGGTGTTTGACGCGCAGGAAGAAGAGCGTGGTCGCGTGGCGCGCGAGTTGCATGACGGGATCAGCCAAATGCTGGTGGGCGTGCGCTATGCGCTGGACTCTGCGCGGCGCAAGCTGGTCAAGGCGCCGGATGATGCGGGCGCGCCGTTGCAGCAAGGGATCGACAACCTTGGCACCGCCATCGCAGAGGTGCGCCGGATCAGCCGCGACTTGCGCCCCGGCGCGCTGGACGATCTGGGGCTGGGCCCCGCGCTCAAGGCGCTGGTGGAGGATTTCGCAGATCGCACCGATATCGAGGTGAGCTTTGAAACAGTCGTGTTCCGGAATCGCCTCGATCAGGACGCCAAGATCGCGCTGTACCGCATCGCGCAAGAGGCGCTGACCAACATCGAACGCCACGCGCGGGCAACGCGCGTGTCCGTCGATCTGCGCGGGCACGCCCGCGGCGCCACCCTGCGCATCAGCGACAATGGCCGTGGCCTGCCGACACGGCGCGAACAGGCCGCCGGTCTTGGTCTGCGCAACATGCAGGAGCGTGTGGAACAGCTGGATGGGCAGTTGCGCATTCTGTCGGCGCATGGAAAAACGGGGGCGGGCAAATCCACCGGAACGGTTGTCGAGGCCACCGTGCCGCTGTCGCACCTGCTGCCACCCGAAGACACCGCCAAATCGCAGGAGCGCGCCACCGCATGACCACCCGCGTGATGATCGTCGACGACCATCCCATGGTCGCCCAGGGCATTCAGTCCGTGCTGGAGGACGAGGACGGGATCAGCGTCGTCGGCACCCTGAGCAATGGGCAGGCGGCGCTGGACGCGCTGGTGCGGATGGACCCAGACGTGATCCTGATGGATCTGAACATGCCCGAGATGGGCGGGCTGACGGCCACCGAAATGGTGCTGGAGCAGCGTCCCGACACGCGCGTGCTGATCCTGTCGATGCATGACAGCCCGGAATACATCACCTCGGCCCTCAGCCACGGGGCCATGGGTTATGTGCTGAAAGACGTGCCGACGGACGAAATCAAGACCGCCATCGACACCGTGATGCGCGGCGAACGCTACCTGTGCACAGGCGCCACGGGGGCGCTGGCCCCATCACGCGAAAGCTCGGCCCTGACCAGCCGCGAACAGACGATCCTGCTGCAACTGGCGCAGGGTCTGTCGAACAAGGACGTCGCCCTTGCCCTCGATATATCGGTGCGTACGGTCGAGACCCACCGCAAGAACATCAAGCGCAAGCTGGGCATCTCGTCGACCGCGGGTTTGACGCGCTACGCGATGGAACACGGCGTTTTGCAGGGCACGGGCAGCAGTCTTTGACATCGGCTTTGGGCCGTTTTCCGGTTTTCGTTTCGCGTACGCGCCTTGATACGCAATAAAGTGTCGCAAAAATCGTCATGCGCGACATCTTTGCTGCATTTTGGCTGTTGACCCTCCCCTTGCGCAGTCATACGGTCCGCACACGCACGAAGGAGCCGTCAGGTATGACAAAACTAGTCATCGTAGTATTGGACACGCGCATGGGCCGGTAACGGATTTCCAGATCCCCACCCATGCGCCCTCGGAACACCGCCGGGGGCTTTTTTATGCGCCAGAGGAAACCGCAAATCGGAGCACGCGGAAATGACACGTCAAATGACCGGAGCGAAAATGGTTGTCCAGGCCCTCATCGATCAGGGCGTGGATACGGTATTTGGATATCCCGGTGGCGCGGTGCTGCCGATTTATGACGAGATCTTTCAGCAGAACTCGATCAAGCACATCCTTGTGCGTCACGAACAGGGGGCGGTGCACGCCGCCGAAGGCTATGCGCGTGCCACGGGTAAACCCGGTGTGTGTTTGGTGACATCCGGACCGGGCGCGACCAACGCGGTCACGGGCCTGACCGACGCGCTGATGGACAGCATCCCGATTGTCGTGCTGACCGGCCAGGTGCCCACGTTCATGATCGGGTCGGACGCGTTTCAGGAGGCCGACACCGTCGGCATCACCCGCCCCTGCACCAAGCACAACTGGTTGGTCAAGGAGACCGACCGCCTGTCCGGCACGATGCACGAGGCGTTCCACGTGGCGACCTCGGGCCGTCCCGGCCCGGTTCTGGTCGACATCCCGAAGGACGTGCAGTTTGCCACCGGCGACTATGCCGGCCCCAAACCGTCGGCGTCGCATTACCAGCCCAAGGTCAAGGGTGACATGGAAGAGATCACCGAACTGGTCGCGGCGATGGAAACCGCCAAGCGCCCGATCTTTTACACCGGCGGGGGTGTCATCAACTCGGGCCCCGCAGCGAGCCAGCTGTTGCGTGAACTGGTCGAGGCGACCGGCTTTCCGATCACGTCGACCCTGATGGGCCTCGGCGCCTATCCTGCGTCGGGCAAGCACTGGATGGGCATGCTGGGCATGCACGGCCTTTATGAGGCGAACATGGCGATGCACGATTGTGATCTGATGATCAACATCGGGGCGCGGTTTGACGACCGGATCACCGGGCGCATCGACGCATTCAGCCCGAAATCGATTAAGGCGCATATCGACATCGACCCGTCGTCGATCAACAAGGTGATCAAGACCGACATCCCCATCGTCGGCGATGTGGGCCACGTGCTCGAAGACATCCTGAAGGTGTGGAAATCGCGCGGGCGCAAGACCAACGGTGCTGCCGTCGCCAAATGGTGGACCAAGATCGAGGAATGGCGCGCGGTCGACTGTCTGAAGTTCAAGCAGGAAGGCCGCACGATCAAACCGCAATACGCGCTGGAACGGCTGGAGGCGCTGACCAAGGATCACGACCGGTATATCTGCACCGAGGTCGGCCAGCACCAGATGTGGGCCGCCCAGTACCTCGGGTTCGAGGACCCAAACCGCTGGATGACCTCCGGCGGTCTGGGTACCATGGGCTACGGCTTCCCCGCGTCCATCGGCGTGCAGATGGGTCACCCGGACGCGCTGGTGATCAACGTCGCAGGCGAGGCGTCGTGGCTGATGAACATGCAAGAGCTGGGCACCGCGATGCAATTCAACCTGCCAGTCAAACAGTTCATCCTGAACAATGAACGCCTGGGCATGGTGCGCCAGTGGCAAGAGCTGCTGCACGGCGAACGCTATTCGCACTCCTGGTCCGAAAGCCTGCCCGATTTCGTGAAGCTGGCCGAAGCGTTCGGCGCCAAGGGCATCCTGTGTGATGACCCCGACACGCTCGACGATGCGATCCTGGAAATGATCAACCACGACGGCCCGGTGATCTTTGATTGCCTGGTGGAAAAGCACGAAAACTGCTTCCCCATGATCCCGTCAGGCAAGGCGCATAACGAGATGCTGCTGGGCGAGGCCGAGACGCAGGGTGTGATCGATGCCAAGGGGAGCGTTTTGGTCTGACCGTGTCTCATCGACTTGCAAAATGGGGGCCTGTTTGCGCTGTTTTGGCCGTATTAAGTGCGTGTACTTCAACGGGGACACCCACATCGCTCACGCAGGACTCTCATGGAGACATCAAGTTTTCGACGGTCAAGGGAACCTTTGAGCGGACGCTGTCCGGCAGAACTATTTTCTTCAGTGATGACAGCCACGGCACACAGATTGAGTATTTTGCCGAAAACGGCGAGGCGTATCTTTGGTACCGAGGAAATCGCGCAGCCAACGTCGGCGAGTGGCGAAGCTACGCGCCTCAGGTAGAAAAGAACCCTGGCCCTCCCATAGGTATTGGGATCGGCGGAATCGCTGTGTGCTTTCGATACTCGCCCAGGTCTTACAACCCTGTAACAAACCGTTTTGGTGGTCAATGGCAGTGCGAAGAAAGCACGTTGTTCGCGGAACGCATTACTGCGATCGTAGACGGCGACCCATTCAACCTGCAGTCGGGAACGCTTCCAGCGGTTATGCCGAGCAAAAGCTCTTTGACTATCGGTGAAATCCTAGAGCTTACACCCGCTCAGGAAACTCTGAATTACATCTACAAAAGGTGACGCGTATGTCAGCCCTCAAGATCAAAAAAGGCGCCTCAAGCCATTCTGCCTATAACCTCCGCCCTACGTTCAGTGACGTGGTCGAGCGGCATACGCTGGCTGTGCTGGTGGAAAACGAACCGGGCGTTCTGGCGCGGGTCATCGGGCTGTTTTCCGGGCGCGGGTACAATATTGAAAGCCTAACGGTCGCCGAAGTGGACCACGAGGGGCATCGGTCGCGCATAACCATCGTCACTGCCGGCACGCCGCAGGTCATCGAGCAGATCAAAGCGCAGCTGGGTCGCATCGTGTCGGTGCACGAGGTGCATGATCTGACGGTCGAAGGCGCCTCGGTCGAGCGGGAACTGGCCATGTTCAAGGTTACGGGCAAGGGCGACAAGCGGGTCGAGGCGCTGCGGCTGGCGGATATCTTCCGGGCCAATGTGGTCGACAGCACGCTGGAAAGCTTCATCTTCGAGATCACCGGCGCGCCAGAAAAGATCGACGCCTTCGCCGATCTGATGCGCCCGCTGGGTCTGACCGAAGTGGCGCGCACCGGTGTGGCCGCCCTGCCCCGCGGCGACTGAACGATCCTAGCTGAACGCCTGCTCGGGTTTCAGGAGCCGCCGCTGAAACGGTGGCACCTCATCGATGCTGCAATACCCGCCAGCCCGCGCCACGGCCCGAACGGTCCCAAACGAGGCGGCACCCGCACCGAGATGCTCGTACACCATGCGCACTACGCGCTGCGTTTCCGGCGCCTCGCGCACGGTGCGGGCGACGTATCCGACCCAGTATTTCTGTTCGAACGCGGACACCTGTGTCAGGAAATTGAAGGACGCGGTCCGCGACCCCTTGCGCGAAATAATGGCGGCGACCCCGTCCTCTTGCCGGATCATCAGACCACGAAATTCACGCGCCGTGGCCGTGGCCGGAAGGCCTTGGGCCGCCATGGCAGCCCGCGGTTCGAACCCGCGCACCACCGTCGAACGGCCCTCGCGCCGCACGTGAACAAGATTCAAGACATACTGGTCCTGCTCGAGGAAGCTGCGCCGCATGAAGCTGTAAAAGCCCGAGGGAAACAGGTCCTCTGGCACGTAACTGACGTCCTCGCCGACATATTCGCGCAGAAACGGACTGGCCAGCCCGTCTCCTGCGGTTTTGATCCGGTCAACAGACTCAAGCAGCACCCGCGCATCGACATCAAAGAATTCGCAAATCCGCGCAAGCACATCCGGCCGCGGGAAGCTTTCGCCGGACAAGTAGCGGTTAAACTGCGTCCGGTTGATCCCGAGTTGACGCGACAATTCCGAGATTGAGGGATAGGCGCGGGACAAGGTTCGCAGATTAGCCCCGAACATGCTGCGCAATTCCGCCGGAGATCGGCGTGTATCGGTCATAGTCCGTCTCTCTTTGTTTGTGCCGGCACAACTGTGCGTGCAAACCGATAATCCAACACAAAACAGCGCGATAGTGACGCAAATCCGCGTCACACCTGACGCCAAACCGCACCCGGACGATAATTGAACGGACACAAAAAGCAAGCGGACGTTACTCGCTTGGTGCTGTATTTTAAGAACAGTTTCGCGTTGAATGCATTGCGACAAATCCAAAGGTGCAAGTGAGAGCCAATATGATAGGCGTCATTCTCTGGAGCGATCCAGGCAAACAAACCGCAGTGGTATGGTGCGAAGACCAGGGCAATCTCGCCTATCTGTCACAACCACATCTTGCTGATTTGTCAGGCAGTTTTGTCGACGCGGGCGACGTGATCGAATTTGACATGATCACCGAGCGTTCCAAACGCGAGATCGAAAATGTCAGGCTCCTGGCGCAAGCCAGCGGTATGCCGCTGGTGAACACGTTGCGACAGACCGCTCGACAGGATGGCCCGTCCGCTGCGTCCAGCAGAATGGCACAGATCATCCCCCTGCCGCTCAACACGGTGGGCGCCGCCAATTCCGGCGCTTCACATAGACTGCAACGACAGGGATAACGCGCCAAAACGGCATGTCGGCAACGAAAAAGTGTGCGTCGAAAACTGACATGACCTGCATCCCTCAGGCGCGCTAGCGTCGCGGTAACACGCGAGGCTCAATATGACCCAGTCTGACCTTTCCCTTGTGCGGCAGGATATTTCTGCCGCCAAGGGATTGCCCAACCCCCACTACACCAGCGAGACCGTGTTCGCCGAGGAACGTGATGCGCTGCTGGCGTCCGAATGGGCCGGGCTCGCCGTTGCGACGGATGTGCCCGAACCGGGCGATGCCATCCCGCTTGACTTTGTTGGTATCCCGCTGCTGCTGATCCGCGACAAGGAAGGACATGTGCGCGTCTTTCACAACATCTGCCGCCACCGCGGCATGATCCTTGTGACCGAGGCGAGGCGCATCCAGGGTGTGATACGGTGCCCTTACCACAGCTGGTGTTATTCGACCCAAGGCAGCCTCGTATCAACGCCGCACGTGGGCGGGCCGGGCCAGAACACGGCCCCGGGCATCGAACGCTCGGAACTTGGCCTGATCGAGGTGCGCAGCCATGTCTGGATGGGTGTGGTGTGGATCAACCTCAGCGGTGACGCTGCTGCATTCGAAGATCACCATGCCGATCTGCTGCACCGTTGGGCCGAATTTGACCAACCATTGTATCACGGTGGCGCGGACAGTCGCTTTGTCCTTGATGTCGGATGCAACTGGAAGCTTGCGGTGGAAAACTATTGCGAAAGCTACCACCTGCCCTGGGTTCACCCGAGCCTGAACACATACTCACGGCTCGAGGATCATTACCACATCGAAGCGCGCGGCCGGTATTCCGGCCAGGGCACGTATGTGTACCGCCGGTTGACCGGTGACGATGGACAGCAATTCCCCGATTTCGCGGGGCTTGCCGACAAATGGGACACCGCTGCGGAATATATCGCGGCCTATCCCAACGTGCTGTTAGGGGTTCATCGCGATCACACCTTTGCCCTGCTGCTGATCCCCAAGGGACCGGGCCGGACCGAAGAGCAAGTGCACCTTTTCTATCCCACCGAAGACACCGATCCGGATCTGCGTGCGCGGAATGCCGAACAGTGGAAGCAGGTGTTCGAGGAAGACATCTTTGTGGTCGAAGGGATGCAGCGCGGACGGCACACGCCGGCCTTTGATGGGGGGCGGTTTTCACCGGCGATGGATGGGCCGACGCATCTGTTTCACGATTGGGTAGCCACGCGCGTGCAGCGTCATCGCACCGAACCGCACGCGGCGGAATGATCCTGTCTGATGCGGCCCTGCTCGCAGCACACGACGCGGGAGACAAGGTCGCGCTGGTCACGCTCTACGCGCAGGCGGCCGATAATGTGACGGGCCCGGAGCGCGCGTTTCTGCTGACCCAAGCGCATGTTTTTGCGATGGAAATCGATCATCCGGAGGCGCCGCGCCTGCGTGCCGCGCTGATCGGGATGGGCTGTGAATTGCCGCTATAGCGCAGGTGGTCGCGCGGTGGGCCAGTTCGTCGCCTGATGCCAGGCCTCGGCCAGTTGCAACAGCCGAGCGTCACTGCCGCGCCGCCCGATCAGTTGCAGGCCCATGGGCAGATCGTGCGGCCCGCCAAAGCCTACGGGGACCGCCACCGCAGGCAAGCCGATCAGTGACGCGGGCACCACGACCTCCATCCAGCGGTGATAGGTGTCCATCCCCTGCCCCGCGATCTCGCGCGGCCAGTCGAGCGTGACGTCGAAGGGCCACATCTGCGCTGTGGGCAGGGCCAGTACATCAAATCGGTCGAACAATGTCGCGGCGGTGGCGAACCACTGGGTGCGGGTCACGCTGGCGCGGTGAACATCCATCGCCGACAGCGCGTGGCCCTGTTCGACCTCCCAGATGGCCTGTGCGTTCAGCTGTGCGCGCATCGCCTCTTGGGCATAAAGCGGTGACAGGCTGCCCGCGACGGCAAAGCTGCGCAGCGTGGTCCACGCGTGCCAAATGGCGTCGCGGTCGAACGGCGCCGCATGATCTTCAACCGACACCCCCATGTCCGCCATCTGATTGAGCGCAGCGGCGCAGAGATCGAGGATCTCATCCTCCATTGCATAGGCGCCGCCCCAGTCGCCCAGCCATCCGATCCGCATGCCAGTCACATCAGCGTCGATCTGCGACAGCGCGTTCGGCGCGGGCACCTGCCCGTGCGGCTGGCGCGGGTCATATCCGGCCATGGTGTCGAGCAGTGCCGCCAGATCGCGGGGGCAGCGCGCCATGGGGCCGTTGGTGGCCAGCTGGTGCAGGAACGCGTCGCTCACGGGTTCCGACGGGACGAGGCCCCAGGACGGGCGCATGCCGTAGACGTTGTTCCAGCCCGCCGGGTTGCGCAGGCTGCCCATCATGTCGGACCCGTCCGCGATGCTGAGCATGCCCGTGGCCAGTGCCACGCCCGCCCCGCCCGACGATCCACCGGCGGTACGTGTCTGGTCATAGGGGTTTCGGGTCGGTCCAAAGACCCGGTTGGTGCTGTGCGACCCCAGCCCGAAGGCAGGGGTGTTCGTCTTGCCGATAACAATTGCCCCGGCCGCGCGCAGGCGCGCGACCATGATGTCATCCGACGTAGCCACCTGACCGGCAAAAAGCGGCGAGCCCATGGTTGTGGGCAGCCCGGCGGCGTTGGCCAAATCCTTGATCGCGATGGGAATGCCGTGCAGCCAACCCCGGGGCGCGCTGTCATCGGCGCGTTGCGCCTCTTCCATGCAAGCATCGGGATCGCGTGGCGACACGATGGCGTTTACCGTGCCGTTAATGGCCTCGACCCGCGCTAGCGTGGCATTCATCACCTCAACTGCGGATACTTCGCGCTTTTGGAGCGCGGCGGACAGATCAAGCGCGCTGCGCTCAGTCAGCACCCTGCGCCTCGGCCCGGCTCTTGCCGCTCACATCCATGGCCAGCGTCGCCGCCATGAACCCGTCGAGATCACCGTCAAGCACGCCCTTGGTGTCGGATGTCTCGTGATTGGTGCGCAGGTCCTTGACCATCTGGTAGGGCTGCAGGACGTAGGACCGGATCTGGTTGCCCCAACCGGCGTCCCCCTTGGCCTCGTGGGCGGCGTTGATGTCAGCGGTGCGGCGTTCCAGTTCGAGCTGGTACAGACGGCTTTTCAGCGCCTTCATCGCGATATCGCGGTTCTGGTGCTGGGATTTTTCCGAGCTGGTCACCACGATCCCGGTGGGATGGTGGGTGATGCGCACCGCGGAATCGGTGGTGTTCACATGCTGCCCGCCAGCACCTGACGACCGGTAGGTGTCGATGCGGATGTCCGCCGGGTTCACCTCGATCTCGATATTGTCGTCGACCACCGGGTAGACCCAGATCGAGCTGAACGACGTGTGCCGCTTGGCCGCGCTGTCGAACGGCGAGATGCGCACCAATCGGTGCACGCCGGATTCCGATTTCAGCCACCCATAAGCGTTCTGGCCGCTGATCTTGTAGGTGGCCGATTTGATCCCGGCCTCGTCACCGCCCTGTTCGGACTGCAATTCGACCTTGTAGCCTTTTTTCTCGGCCCAGCGGACATACATCCGCGCCAGCATCGACGCCCAGTCGCAGCTTTCGGTCCCGCCTGCACCCGAGTTGATCTCGAGGAAGGTGTCGTTGCCGTCGGCCTCGCCGTCCAGAAGCGCCTCAAGCTCCTTTTGAGCCGCCGTTTCGGCCAGCGCGCGCAACGCCTCTTCGGCGTCTGCGACGACCTCATCGTCCTCTTCCATCTCGCCCAGTTCGATAAGCTCGATATTGTCGCTGAGGTCCTGCTTGATCCGGTCATGGGTCTCCATGGCATCGACCAGCATCTGCCGTTCGCGCATCAGCTTTTGCGCGGCCTCGGGATTGTCCCAAAGGTTGGGGTCCTCGACCCGGGCGTTGAATTCCTCAAGCCGGTGCTGCGCCGTGTCGACATCCAGCCGTTGCGCCAGCAGGGCCACGGATTTCTCGATCTCTTCAACGGTGTTCTGGACTTCGGCGCGCATGGGCAAAGGGACCTTTGTGATCAGAGCCTTGGGATTAGCCCAAGCCTTGCGCCCGGGCAAGCCGTGATCAGTAGAGCCCCCCAGAGCTGAGGTTGCCAAAGGACGCCTTGCCGCCCACCACGGCTTTCTTGCCGGTGGACGTTGTGACCTGACGGCCGGAATCGCTCGCCTCTTCGTACAATGGCAGGTCCGACCCCATGGCAAATCCGCCGTCGAACATGATGCCAAAGATTGGCTCCTCGCCCTCGCGGAAACACTCGGCGACCACATTTGCGCCCGCAGCTCCCGGCCCGAGCCGCGCGCCGGAAAACCGGTCGATGTTGAGGAACTCGCATTCCTCTGGCACCTGGAACTGGCCGCCGCCGTATTTCTGGATCGCTTCGGACATGAAGGCCGAAAAGACGGGGCCACAGGTGCCGCCGCCAGATGCGCCACGGCCCAGGCTACGCGGCTGGTCATAGCCGATATAGCAGCCCGCCACGATGTTCGACGAGAAGCCCACAAACCAGACATCCTTGCTGTCGTTGGTTGTGCCGGTCTTGCCCGCGATGGGCACTGGCAAGCGGATGGAGCGTGCGGTGCCGCGGTCCACGACGCCCTTCATCATCGACGTCAGCTGATACGCGGTCACGGCGTTCATAACGCGTTCGCGGTTGGTCTGGATGCGCGGGCCCTGACCCGGCTCAAGCCCGCCCAGTTGCGCGCAATCGATACAGTCGCGTTCGTCATGGCGGTACACGGTGCGCCCGAACCGGTCCTGCACGCGGTCGACCAGCGTGGGTTTCACCCGCTCGCCGCCGTTGGCAAACATCGCGTAGGCCGACACCATCTGGTACAGCGTGGTTTCCTCGGACCCCAGCGAGTTGGCAAGGAACGGGCCCATGCGGTCATAGACCCCGAATTCCTCGGCATAGCTGGCGACCACTTCCATGCCCACCTCTTCGGCCAGACGGATGGTCATCAGGTTGCGCGACTGTTCGATGCCAGTGCGAAGCGGCGTGGGGCCGTAGTATTTGTTCGACGCGTTCTTGGGCCGCCACAGGCCTTGGGGGGTGTTGATCTCGATCGGGGCGTCCACGACGATTGTGGCGGGGGTGTACCCGCTGTCGAGCGCTGCGGCGTAGACAAACGGTTTGAAGCTGGACCCCGGCTGACGCTTGGCCAGTGTGGCGCGGTTGAACACAGAATGCTGGTAGCTGAACCCGCCCTGCATGGCGACCACGCGGCCGGTGTTGACGTCCATGGCGACAAAGGCGCCCTGCACTTCGGGGACCTGCCGCAGCGACCAGCGGATAAACGACCCGTCGCTGTCAGCAGTCAGCGCACGGACGTGCACGATGTCGCCGACCTCGAAGTTGTCAAAGAAGTTGCCCTGCAACCACTTGATGTCCTCGCGCGGCACGACCTGTTCGGGTTCGTCCTCGGTCCAGCCTTCGATGCCAAGGCGCAATTGCTGATCCTCGACGCCCAGCACCACGGCGGGCCGCCACTGACCGTTCAGGTCGATGTCGCGCGCGATGGAAAAATCTTCGGCGATGACCTCGGCCCAGTTCTCGAGGTCTTCGCCCTCGAGCCGCTTGCCAGTGCCGCGCCAGACGCCGCGCGCGCGGTCATAATCTTCAAGCTGCTTGCGCAGCGCGCGGGCGGCCACGGGCTGCATCTGCGCGTCGATGGTCGCGCGCACGGTGTAGCCGCCGGATTTGAACTCGGTGCCGCCGAATTCCTCGCTCAGCTGGCGGCGGATTTCCTCGGTAAAGTAGTCGCGCGGGGGCAGTTCGGACTTGAAGCTTTCGAAGTCGCCGTTTTGCACCGACCGCAGTGGCATGTCGCGCTCCGCCTGATAGGCGTCTTGGGTCAGATAGCCGTTTTCGTACATCTCCTTGAGCACGAAGTTGCGCCGTGCGAGCAGACGGTCCTTGCGCCGCACCGGGTGGTAATCCGACGGCGCCTTGGGCAGCGAGGCGAGGAAGGCCGCCTCGTGCGGTTCCAGTTCGCTCAGCTTCTTGTTGAAGTACGTCTGGCTGGCCGCGGCCACGCCATAGGAGTTTTGGCCGAGGAAGATCTCGTTGAGATAAAGCTCAAGGATTTTTTCCTTGCTCAGCGCGTTTTCGACCCGCGCGGCGAGGATGATTTCCTTGATCTTGCGCTCCGCCTGCCGATCGCCGGACAGCAGAAAATTCTTCATCACCTGCTGGGTGATCGTGGACGCGCCGCGCACGTCGCGCCCGCGGGACCGCACGGCGTCATAGGCGGCAGAGCCTATGCCGCGCAGGTCGTACCCTTCGTGGGTATAGAAATTCTTGTCTTCGGCGCTGATGAACGCCTGCTTGACCAAGGGCGGGATCGTGTCGGCCGGGGAGAACAGCCGCCGTTCCTCGGCAAATTCGTCGATGATCTGCCCTTCGCCGGAATAGATCCGGCTGATCGTGGCGGGCTGGTACTGCGCGAGGCTCTCGTGACTGGGCAGGTCGCGCCCATACATCCAGAACACCGCGCCCACCGTCAGCGCGATCATCGCGGCCCCCATCGTCACCGTCGTGAAGATGCCGCCGAAAAAGGAAAGAATGAACCGGAACATGGACCGCCCGCCCGTGAATTGGTTTCTTGGTCTTTCGCTATATCATATGTGCTTTGCGCTCCAGCGTCAAAAGCGCCGCAGGAGATCAGCAATATGTTACTGACACGGGTTATTTCCGGATCAGCCCGCGCATCGTCGCATCCTCGTCCCGCCACGCCAGAATGCCGGTGGCCAACGCCTCGACCATCACCGCGCGCCACACCGGGTCGCGCAGGTTTTCCAGGTCCCGCGCATCGGACAGGAACCCGACCTCGACCAGAACCGACGGGATATCGGCGCTCTTGAGCACCGAAAACCCGCCCCACCGGCGCGGGCGCTTGTTCATCGGGCCGCCTGCGTCCGCCATCGCATCGATCAGTGCGCCCGCAAGAACGTCCGTGCGCGGCCCCGTTTCGGTCCGCGCCATATCCAGCAGGACCGTGGCCACCACGTCGTCGGTCCCGCTCAGATCGACGCCAGCAAGAATATCGGCACGATCATGCATCGCGGCAAGCTGCGCCGACGCGGCATCGCTGGCCTCTTCGCTCAACGTATAGACGGTCGCACCCCGTGCCTGGCCTTGGCTCAGGGCGTCTGCGTGCAACGAAATAAACGCGTCCGCCCCGACCTGATGGGCCAGTGCCACCCGCGCAGGCAGTGACACGAACACATCATCGTCCCGCGTCAGCACCACCTCCACACTGCCCGTCCGGCGCAGCGCATCGCGCAAATCGCGCGCAATGGCCAGCATCAGGGTCTTTTCCTCGGTCGTGCCGCGCACCGCGCCGGGGTCGATGCCACCGTGGCCCGGATCGATGACAACGACAAAACTGTCGTCGCCCGCGACAGGAGGTGCAGGCACCTCGATCCCCCAATCGGGATCCAGCGGCGGCCTTGCATTTGCGGTAAATGCTTCCATATCAACAACTTCAAAGCCAATCTTCAACACCGCGCGACCGCTAATATCGTCCACCGCCATCTCGACGCTGGTGGCGGCAAGCGGTTCTGCCAGATCGAGCACCATGCGTGACCAGCCGGGGCGATAGCTGCCCATGCGCACGGCCTTGATGCGGCCCGGCGTGGGCAAAATGTCGTCCGGCGCCACGCCGGCGAAATCCACCTCGCGAAAGTCAACGATGACACGCGCAGGATCGCCAAGGGCAAATACCCGGTAAGGCACCCCCTGGCTCAGCGACAGGGTCAGGTCCGTGCGCCCGCGCCAACTGTCCTCGATGCTGCTGGCGCTGGCATCCAGCCGCGCCAGACCCGACAGGTCCTGTGCCTGCGTCAGTGACGCCGCGCACCAGATCAGAATTGCCGTGAATATCGCCCGCATCTCAACCGCTCTTTTTCGGCCACCATAGGGCAAAGCACGCGCGCCGTGAATCCCCTACCGCGCGGCCATGTAGGCGGTGAGCCGCCGCAACCCTTCGGCGATGTCCTCGGTGCTGCGGGCGTAGGAGAAACGCAAGGTCTGGTGCCCGCGCACGGGATCGAAATCCAGCCCCGGCGTCACCGCCACCCCGGCCTTGTCCAGGATATCTGCCGCCATCGCCCGGCTGTCGTCGGTGAAATCCGACACATCCGCGTAAACGTAAAACGCCCCATCCGGCGGCGCGATCCTGTCAAACCCGGCCTTGGGCAGACCGTCCAGCATCAGCGCGCGGTTGGCGCGGTAGACGTCCATGTTGGCCTCAAGCTCGTCGGTGGCATCCATTGCGGCCAATGCCGCCACCTGGCTGGCATGCGGGGCGCAGATGAACATGTTCTGGGCCAGCCGTTCGACCGTGCGGATATGTGCATCGGGCACCACCATCCAGCCGACGCGCCAGCCGGTCATCGAAAAATACTTGGAAAACGAGTTGATGACATAGACATCGTCACTGGCCTGCAGCGCCGTCACGGCTTTGGCTTCGTATTCGATGCCGTGGTAAATCTCGTCGCTGATGAACGCCGCCCCCGCGCCATGTGCTGCCTCGATCAGCGCACGCATTGCGGGCAAATCCAGCATGGTGCCCGACGGGTTGGCCGGTGAGGCCACCAGCAGCCCGGCCAGATCCATCCCGGCAAAATCCGCCGGCACCGGTTGCAAACGGTGTTCGGGTGCCGCGGGCAGATCAACGGGCTCAAACCCCAGCGCGCGCAGGATCTGGCGATAGCTTGGGTACCCCGGTGCCCCGATCCCGACCCGGTCGCCGCTGTCAAACAGCGCGTTGAACGCCAGCAGAAACCCGCCCGAGGCCCCCGAGGTGATCACGATGCGCGCCGGATCTAGATCAACATTGTACCAATCGCCGTACAGCCGCGCGATGCGCGCGCGCAACGCGGGCAACCCCAGCGCCACGGTATAGCCCAGTGGCCCCTCGGCCATGGCTGCGTTCAATGCGCGGATCGCCGCCTGCGGTGCACCGGTGCCGGGCTGGCCCACCTCCATGTGGATAATATGCCGCCCCGCATCCTCGGCGGCGCGCGCCGCCTCCATGACATCCATCACGATAAAGGGATCGATGTCGCTGCGGCTTGAGGTTTGCATGGCGGTTCCTATGATCCGGGATATGGGAGCCCTGACCTTTCACCGCCTTGTGCGCCTCGCGTCAATACTGGTTCTGAGTGTCGCGCTCGCCCTGCCCGCGCGCGCGGTCACCCTGTTGCGCGATGCCGACATGGAATACGCGCTGGCACAGATCGCGGCACCCGTGCTCAAGGCTGCGGGGCTCAGCCCCGCGCGGACCAAGATCCTTGTGGTCGACGACTCCAACATGAACGCTTTTGTGGTCAGCAATGACGCAATTTACGTGCATTCGGGGCTGATCACGCGCATGGATCGCGCCGCGATGCTCCAGGCCGTGATTGCACATGAGGCCGCGCACATCACCAACGGGCACATCGCGCGGCGCATGACCAATCTCGGCGCGGCACGCAACCGCGCGATGCTTGGCACTGCGCTGGCCATTTTGGCCGGTGCCGCGGGCGGCGGACAAGCCGCAGCAGGCATCGCGCTGGGCACACAAAGTGCCGCCGCGCGCAGCTTTCTCGCCCATACCCGTGCCGAGGAAGCCTCGGCCGACCAATCGGGGCTGCGCTACATGCAGGCTGCGGGTGTGCCGCTTTCGGGTATGCTCGACGTGATGCAGCTCTTTCGCGGACAAGAAGCTTTGTCAGCGGGGCGCCAGGACCCCTATGTGCGCTCTCATCCGCTGAGCCGTGACCGGATCCGTGCAATCGAGGCTTTTGCCGGTGCCTCGGCGCGCAGCGGTGCCGCTGGCAGCCCGGCGGCGGATTACTGGTTCCTGCGCGCCAAGGGCAAGCTGACCGCGTTTCAACGCCGCTCAAGCTGGACGCTGAACAGGCTGGATCGAAGTGGTTCGCAAGACGTCGCCTATATGCGCGAAGCGATCGCGCGGCACCGCAATTCGGACACAAGCCGCGCAATCGCTGCGATCGACCGTGCCATCGCGACGCGACCGCAGGACCCGTTCTTTCATGATCTCAAAGGGCAGATCCTGATGGAAACGCGCAATTTCAACGCCGCTGTCAATGCCCATGCACGCGCCGTGCAATTGCGCCCCGGCGACGGGCTGCTGCAGGCGGGCTATGGCCGTGCGCTGCTGGCCACCGGTCAGGTGAACGCGGCTTTGGGCGCGCTCGAACGCGCGCGCCGCGTTGATTTTCGCGACGGCTCGATGCTGCGCGACCTGTCGGTGGCCTACGCCAAGTCCGGTCAACGCGGCATGGCATCGGTGGTCACCGCGGAACGTTACGCCTTGCGCGGACGGCTTGAAGATGCAGGGATACACGCAAAACGCGCAATGGGGCTTTTGCCCGAAGGATCAGGCCCTTGGCGGCGCGCACAGGATGTGCTCTTTGCTGCCGAGCGTGCAGCCAAAAAACGGAGATAACGATGCGAAAACTGGGATTTGGGGCGATCATCGGGACAGTTCTGGCCCTGCCGGTTGCTGCGCTCGATCTGCAAAGCATGACAGACGAAGAGCGCGCGATTTTCCGTGAAGAAGTCCGCGCCTACCTCATGGAAAACCCCGAGGTCATCATGGAAGCCGTTGCCGTGCTGGAAGAGCGCGAAGCAGCCGCCCAGGCACAGGCCGACCTGTCGCTTGTCAGCGACAATGCCAGCGCAATCTTCGATGACGGATATTCGTGGGTCGGCGGCAATCCCGATGGCGACATCACGCTGGTGGAATTCCTCGACTACCGCTGCGGATTTTGCAAACGCGCCCACGGCGAGATCGCCAAACTGCTCGAGGCGGACGGCAACATCCGCCTGATCGTGAAGGAGTTTCCGATCCTTGGCGAACAGTCGATGCTTGCCTCACGTTTTGCCGTCGCGACAAAGCAGATCGCGGGCGATGATGCCTATAAAAGCATGGCCGACGCCCTGATGTCCGTCGGCGGCAACATCGACATGCGCACGCTCAAACGGCTCGCGGAGACCTATGGCCTCGACCCCGACGCGATCGAGGCGCACATGGAAAGCGAAGCGGTCACCGAAGAAATCCGCGGTACGCGCGCATTGGCGCAAAAGCTGCAGATCACCGGCACGCCGACATTCGTACTGGAAGACGAATTGCTGCGCGGCTTTCTGCCCTTTGACCAGATGCTCGCGCTGGTCGACGAAAAGCGCGGCTAGACCTCGCGTTTTGTCGTCTTTGTGTCCGCAACCGGGAAAGTCAGGGTGACGCTGGTGCCCTCCCCAACCGCGCTGTTCAGTTCCAACTGACCGCCTGATTGCACGGCGAACCCTTGCGCCATGGCAAGGCCAAGTCCCGACGCCATCCCGGCAGGCTTGGTGGTGAAATACGGTTCGGTCGCGTGGGCCAACGTTTCCGGCGCCATGCCCACGCCGGTGTCCTGCACGCGCACCTGCACCTCGCCCGCATCGTTGTGCAGGGCCGTGATCGTAATCTCCCCCACCCGCCCTGACATCGCGTCCCGCGCGTTAAGCACGAGGTTCAACAGCACTGTCCGGAGTTCTCGTGCATCCACTTGGACCTTTGGCAAGTCCTCGTCTCCGGCAAAGTTTAGCGTGACAGCAGCTGGTATCGCACGTTGCAGCATGGGCATCATGTCCGAGACGATCGCCGCGACGTCCACCTGTTCCGCCTTCAGCGGCATCCGCCCGGTGTAGCTTAACAGGTCGCGCGTGGTATCTACGGCGCGGTCGGTGGCCTTTTCCACCTCGACAAGCAGCGCCTCGGCTTCATCCTGTGACGCACCGCTGCCCAGCAATTCCTTGCGCAGTTCAAGGTTGCCGCGGATCACTGCCAGCAGATTGTTGAAATCATGTGCAACGCCACCGGTGATCTGACCGATGGCCTGCAAACGCGCGCTTTGCAGCGCCTTTTCCTGTTGCCGGTTCAGTTCCATATGTGCCTGCCGCACCGACCGAAACGCGATCAGATAATAGGCCAATCCCCCAAGCAACGACACAATCTGCATGCTCATTTCCACATCGCCCAGTGCGTTGTCCCTCACCACAACGACAATCAGCGCCAACACCGCAACCGAAATTGTCACCCGCTCGACCAACGGGGCGATGGGTTCGCGAATACGCATGCCGATGGAGTTCATCATCGCTGCAAAAACCAGCATCAACGCCAACAGCGAACCAAAGCCGGGATAGCTGGCCCAGGTGTAAACCGCAGCACTCATCACAGAACCCATGACACCGCATCCCAGGGCATAGACAGCGACGGCATGACGCCGCGATGCGGTATCGGGACCGCGGTGCAACAACAGCAAAAACAGCGCCTGAGCGAGCAGGTAAACAACGGTCAGCGCGAAATAGACGTTGTCCCGGAACGCGATCCCGGACGAAATTCCGGCAAAGGTCAAAAAGGCAACGCGGACAAGGATTTCAAAGGACGCATCGCGCGACAAAGACTTGTACAGGCGCAGATCATGCCCAGCAGAAATCCCGCGCATTTTCACCATACGCTTCTCCCAAAATACAAAGAACAACCCCGTTGGGCGCACAAAACCGCGATAACCCACCGGAACTAGACCCTACAACGAGGCGTTAGAGCAATGTTTTTATGAGAAATTCGGGAATTACGACCCTAACGCGAACAGACCTACGCCCGCGTTCAGTTGCGCGCAGGTTGGCATGGCAACGTCGCGAGAACGGACGCACCTGCAGACGAAAGATCGCCTGCATTTGCCAACATCGTGTTTAGCGCGTCCGCGCTGTCCGTTGGGTTCACGGGGGCCATGACTTCGGCCAACTTGGTGCGATCCAGCGCCAGGTTCCGGGTCACGCTGCCGCGACCACCCACCGGGCCGTAGCAGTCAGAACCCATTGCGAAATACACGGCACCGCTGTCGCCCACATGCAATGTGGGCGGCACTTCGGTGACCGGAATGTCATATGTGTCGCCGGACTGCATCGTCGTCTCAAAAAGCGTCGCACCATCCGCTGACCTGACACGCACCCATGCAGGATACGCGGCAACCATCCGCACCGTGGGACCAAGATCCTCAACCACTTGCGGCACAGAACGTGATCCAAGCACATCCGCGATCGCGAGATCGATATCGGACGTTGCCAATCTAGCAACAGGTGCCTCTGGCGCATCGAAGGTGGCGAATTCGCGCGGGTCCAGCGTGGCAATGGGTGCGTCTCGTGCCGTCAGCACCGGTACATCCAGCGCCTGCGGACGGTAAAGTCGGTCCAGCGCCTCGGCACGTTGCGGCGCGTCGATCGACAGACCACCTGGTGCGTCCAGGGATACCGCCGTTTGCAGCGGATCAAGATCGCTCAGAACCACGGGCGCCTCGTCCACGGGCGCCACCTGCACTCGCTGTACTTCCTGCAACACGGCAAAGCCGCCCCAGCCAATCCCGCCGATCAAGCCAAGCAAAACCAGCGTCGAACCAATGGCGCGCGGTTCAATCTGCGACCAGATCGCGTCTGCCTCGGGGATAAACGGTGTTGCCGGGGCCGCAAACATATCCGTTCCGGGGCGTTTCCCAACGCGGTCTTCGCGGTTCGATTTCTTGACCACGGACGCTTGGGCGGACATGCCGTGCGCAACCTCGAACCCGCTTTCCTCACAGAACGCTGCAAAGGCTTTGTCGGGGTCCATGTTGAGATAACGCGCATAGGATCGCACATAGCCTGCGATGAACCCGGGCGTGTCAAAGGCATTCGGATCACACGCCTCGATTGCCGCGATGTAGCTGGCCTTGATCCGCAATTCGCGCTGCACATCAAGCAAGGACTTTCCCAACGTGGCGCGTTCGCCGCGCATCACGTCGCCGAGCCGCAATTCAAAGTCGTCAAAGCTCTTCGGCTTTGCCGTTTCTTCTATGCTGGTTTTGTCGGATTTTCGCCCGATCATCCCGCGTGCCCCGTAAGTCCCAGATGTAAGCTATCGCCCAGCGGCGATTCGCTTCACCGTGTTTGTTAAAGACAGATTACCACATTGAAAGCGGAAATGCACTTTTTCCCGGGTTACCCGGCGACTTCGGCGCGATTCAGCGCACAGTGCGACCACAGCTGATCCATCGCGGACACCAACGCGTCGATTTCCCGCGGGCCGTGTACCGGCGACGGGGTAAACCGCAGACGCTCGGTGCCCCGTGGCACCGTGGGGAAATTGATCGGTTGCACGTAAATCCCGTGATCCGACAACAGCCGGTCGCTCAGGATCTTTGTGTGCACCGGATTGCCCACCATCACGGGCACGATGTGGCTGCCGTGGTCGATCAGGGGCAGGCCCAGCCCCTTGAGCCGCAGCTTCAACGCCTTGGCCTGCGCCTGATGGTCCGCACGCAGATTTTCGGCCGTTTTCAAAAACGACACGGATGCCGCAGCTCCCGCCGCCACAGCGGGTGGCAACGACGTAGTAAAGATGAACCCCGGCGCATAAGACCTTATCGCGTCACACATTTTTTCCGACGCAGCGATATAGCCGCCCATCACGCCATAGGCCTTGGCCAGCGTTCCGTTGATGATGTCGATGCGGCCCATCAACCCGTCACGCTCGGCCACGCCGCCGCCACGGGGGCCGTACATGCCCACGGCGTGCACTTCGTCGATATAGGTCAGCGCACCAAATTCGTCCGCAAGATCGCAGATCGCCTCGATCGGGCCAAAGTCACCGTCCATGGAATAAATCGACTCGAATGCGATCAGCTTGGGCGCGTCGGGATCGTCCTCGGACAGCAGTTGCCGCAGATGCTCGACATCGTTGTGCCGGAAGATCCGTTTGGCCCCGCCATTGCGCCGCACCCCCTCGATCATCGAGGCGTGGTTCAACGCATCCGAGTAGATAATCAGCCCCGGAAAAAGCTTCGGCAGCGTGCTCAGCGTGGCGTCATTGGCAATATAGGCGCTGGTAAACAGCAGCGCCGATTCCTTGCGGTGCAGGTCGGCTAGTTCCGCCTCCAGCGCCTTGTGATAGACCGTCGTCCCCGAGATATTGCGCGTCCCGCCCGATCCCGCACCGGTCGCATCCAGCGCCTCGTGCATCGCGCGCAGCACCACCGGGTTCTGCCCCATCCCAAGGTAGTCATTTCCGCACCACACGGTCACCGGCTTCTGCTCACCCTCGGGCGTGGTCCACACCGCGTGCGGGAACTGCCCCTTTTGCCGTTCGATATCGATAAAGGTGCGGTACCGCCCCTCCTCGTGCAGCCGGTCAAGTGCTTGGTCCAGATGGCCTTCGTAATTCACGCGCTGGTCCCCTTGGAGGTCTGGCAGATGCCGCGCACAGCGGCGTTTTAGAATGAATATAGATACGCCCGCTCGCGAACAAGGCCGCCACGATGCGCGTCATGTCGCAGGCGCGCGTTACCAAAGCGTAAGCGGGCCTGCGGTTTCCGATGATGAACACCCGCCCCCCTCTGGACACTTGGCACCGCCTCGCTAACTCTGGCGCCAACTAGACCCACAGGAGATCCCATGTCCCTCGACGCCGTGCTGTCCCGCATCGACACCGATCTGCCCCAAGCCACCGAACGGCTGCTCGCACTTCTGCGCATCCCGTCGATCTCGACCGATCCGGCCTTTGCCGCCGATTGCGACACCGCCGCCGATTGGCTGGTGGCCGACCTGCAAAGCCTCGGGATCGACGCCCGGAAACGCCCCACACCGGGGCATCCGATGGTGGTGGGCCATCTGGATGGCGACGGCCCGCATCTGCTGTTCTATGGCCATTACGACGTGCAACCGGTTGATCCGCTCGACCTGTGGGACCGCGACCCGTTCGACCCTGCCATCGAAGACACCGCCAAAGGCCGCGTGATCCGCGGCCGCGGGTCCTCGGATGACAAGGGCCAGCTGATGACCTTTGTCGAAGCGTGCCGCGCATGGAAAGCGGTCCACGGCAGCCTGCCCTGCCGCCTCACCTTCTTCTTCGAGGGCGAAGAGGAATCCGGTTCCCCCTCCCTCGTCCCGTTCATGCAGGATAACGCGGACGAGTTGCGCGCCGATCTCGCCCTGATCTGCGACACCGGCCTGTTCGAAAGCCGCGTACCCGCCATTGTCACCATGCTGCGCGGCCTCTTGGGCGAAGAGCTGACAATCACCGCCCCC
>JBCBAV010000055.1:0-22776 GCA_038532285.1 Pseudomonadota bacterium
GTTCGGCCTTGGTCATCAGGAACACGCCGCGCAGCACGAGGTGCCGCACGCGGTCGGGGTGCGCCTCGGCATAGATCAGAGCCAGCGTGGCACCCCAGCTGCCGCCAAAGACGATCCACGCGTCCACGTCCAGCTCGGTCCGGATCTGTTCGATGTCGCGCACCAGATGGTGGGTGGTGTTGTTCTTGACCGACGCATGGGGCCGCGACCGGCCACAACCGCGTTGATCAAACAGCACAACGCGAAACACCTCGGGGTCGAAATACCGGCGCATCGCCGGGCTGCACCCGCCACCAGGCCCACCGTGCAGGACGATGACCGGAATACCGTCGGGATTGCCGCACTGTTCGACATAGACCTTGTGGCCGTCGCCCACATCCAGCATCCGTTGATCGAAGGGATCGATCGGCGGGTACAGATACTGAACTGCGCGCTTTTGATCGCTGTGTTTGTCCATTGCCGACCTATATAGGGCTCGGGCACACATGATACATATGGAGCGGGAAATGCAATCGCCTGAAACCACGGTCGATGACGGTGAAATTGCCAAATTCGAGGCAATGGCCGCCGATTGGTGGGATCCTGACGGCAAATTCAAACCGCTGCACATGCTCAACCCGGTGCGGCTGGATTACATCACCAGCCAGATTGCCGCAGAATTTGACCGGGATCTGACCACACAGCGCGCCTTTAGCCGGTTGCGCATTCTCGACATTGGTTGCGGTGGCGGGCTGTTGTCGGAACCGATGGCACGGCTGGGTGCGGACGTGGTGGGCGCAGACGCGGGCGGCGCGAACCTACCGGTCGCGCGGTTGCATGCCGAACAATCGGGGCTCGAGATCGACTATCGCCACACCACGGCCGAAGACATGGCCGCCGCGGGTGAGCAGTTTGACGTGGTGCTGAACATGGAAGTGATTGAACACGTCGCCGACCCGCAGGCGTTCATGACCGCGTGCCAGCAACTGTTGAAACCCGGTGGGCTGCTGTTGTGTTCGACGCTGAACCGGACGCGCAAATCCCACCTTGTCGCGATTGTCGGGGCCGAGCAGGTGATGCGTTGGCTGCCCAAAGGCACACATGACTGGTCCAAGTTCATCACACCGGATGAGCTGTTTGCCCTGATGGAGCAGGCGGGACTGGAACCGGTGGACCGCAAAGGGTTCGTGTTCAATCCGCTGACCTGGGATTTTTCGCTGTCGGATCGCGATCTGGACGTGAACTATGTCACGGCTGCGCTGAAACCGGCCTAGACCTTGCCCGCCAGCGCCTTGCGCATCTGGCGCAGGATCGGGAGCATGGCGCGCGCGCTGTCTTCACCGAGATCATCGACCAAAGTGCTGAAGGTCGGCGCGATGGCAGCCAGTGCGGCCTCGCGCGCACGGCGGCCTGCGGGGCTGATCGCCACCATCTTGCGCCGCGCATCATCCCAATCGGGCCGAATGTGCACATGCCCCGCCCATTCCAGCCGCGCCAGCGTGTTGGTCATCGCCCCGCGGGTCACATTGAACGTCTCGGCCAGTTGCGCCGGGCTTCGCTCCCCTTCGTGCCAGGCAAGGTGGTTGAGCACCGAGAAATGCGAGATTTCCATGCCCTTGGGCAACACACGGCTCAGCCGGTTGCGGATCAGCTGATCCGCGGCAATCATCTCGCTCAGCAGCGAAATGGTCAGGCCAGAGGTGTCATCGCTCATTCACGTGCATCAGGGGCCCTGAAACGGGCGCGCATTCTGCCGTGAAGGAATTCGTCTGCGCGCCTCGGCCACCCGTCCCATATCGAGGTCGAGCGTATAGATGCCGGGGGCCTCGCCCGCGTCAAGGACAACCTCGCCCCACGGATCAACGGCGAGCGAATGGCCATATGTCCGCCGGTCACGCCCGCCGGTGCCGGGATGCGTGCCCGTTTGGGCCGGGGCGAGGACCCAGGCGCCCGCTTCGATCGCGCGCGCGCGCAGCAGGCTGTGCCAATGAGCCGCACCCGTGGTGGGCGAAAACGCAGCCGGATAGGTGAGGATCTGCGCGCCTGCATCAACCAGCGCATTGGCCAGAAGCGGGAACCGCATGTCATAGCAGACCGCCATGCCGATGCGGGCAAAGGGTGCCTCGGCCACTACGGCGCGGTCTCCGGGGCGGTAGCCGGAGGATTCCCGAAAGGTTTCATTGTCCGAGATATCGACGTCGAACATGTGAATCTTGTCATACCGGGCCAGCACCGCGCCATCGGGCCCGATCAGGAACGACCGGTTGGCAAAGCGGCCATCCGCATCCTCGGTCTTGAGCGCAAGGGATCCGATCAGCAGGTGAATGCCGGTGCGCGCCGCCATATCGCGCAAGGCAGCGAGGGTGGGATCATCCGCCTCGTGAAAAAGCACACCGTTCTGGTGTGCGCGATCAAGGCTGACGCAATTTGTCACCTCGGGTGTCAGGATGAACTGCGCGCCCTGCTCTACCGCCTCGTGGACCATGTCCAGCACAGTGCGCGCATTGTCAGCGGGCACGTCGGTGGAGGACAGTTGGAACAGGGCGGTTTTCATCAGGCGGCCAGCAGCGGATCAAGCTTGCCCGCGCGTTCGAGTGCATAGAGGTCATCGCAGCCACCAACATGGGTGTCGCCGATAAAGATCTGCGGCACGGTGCGGCCGCCACCCGCGCGCTGGATCATCTCGGGTTTACGGTCGGGGTTGGCAAGAACGTCGACCTCGGAAAAGGTCACGCCTTTTTCGGACAGCAGACGCTTGGCCGCGTGGCAAAAGCCACAAAGCGGCGAGGTGTAAATCTCTACATTTTTCACGTGCGGGCTCCATCACGGTGTCTTGGTATTGCCCCACATGTATGGTTCGCGCACCGCCCGCGCCAGTACGGAAACGCACACCGGACCCGCGCTGGCTGCACGGCAGGCTTCTGCGCAGGTGGCGAGCGTGGCGCCGGTGGTCATTACATCGTCGATCAGCAGAACTGGGCGGGCCACGATGCGGTGGCGGCGGCGCGGGTTGATGGCAATGGTGCCTTCGAGGATGGTCTGGCGCGCTGTACGGCTTTTGCCATCGAGCGATGGTGTGTAGCTGCGGCGCACCAGCAGGTCGGGACACCAGTCGTTGCCGGTCAACTCGGCCAGCGCCTTGGCCATGAGCGCAGACTGGTTGTAACGCCGTTTGGCCAACCGCAGCCAATGTAGCGGGACCGGGGCAATCAGCGTTTCGGGCGTCAGGAGCGGCCCGACCACCTGCCGCATCCACCGCGCGGCGGGCAGCGCGATTTCCTGCCGGTCGCCATGTTTCAGCGCCAGCACCAGCTTGCGCGCGACCCCGTCATAGATCAGTGCGGCGCGCCCCTGATCCCACGGCTTGGGCGCCCGCATGCAGTCGTCACACAACAGCCGATCCCCGCGCGCATCTCCGGGCAAAGGCACGCTGCATTGATCACAGATCGTGGCACCCACGAACTGCGTCTGCCCCCAACAGGTTCCACACAGGCCAAAGTCACTTTCCACCATTTCGGAACAGGACAGGCAGCGGGGCGGATAGATTGCCGCCAGGGCGGTTTGAAAAAGCGTCATTGGCTTCCTATCCTTTGCGTATGTCCATGTTGACCGATCTTCAGGCGCTGAAGCGCAACCGCGCGCGTGCGCAGGAAATGCTGCTGCAGGTGACGGCACGCGACGAGGTGCAGGATCGGCTGGCGATGGTTAACAAACCGTTTCACGCGCCCGCCGTCGTCACGGGTTTTCCCGGCGTTTGGCAGGGTGCGCTGGCCGATGCGGTCGTCGTGGCCGACGCGGACACGCTGGACCTGACAGCTGCGCGTCACGATCTGATTGTGCACAGCCTGTCGCTGCACTGGGCGAATGACCCGGTCGGGCAACTGATCCAGTGCCGCCGTGCACTGCGCCCCGATGGGCTGTTGCTGGCGCTGGCGCTGGGCGGTCAGACGCTGCACGAATTGCGCGCCTGCCTGGCGCAGGCTGAAGCGCAGATGACCGGCGGGCTGTCGCCGCGCGTTGCGCCAATGGCCGAACTGCGTGATTTGGGTGCGCTCTTGCAGCGCGCCGGATTGGCATTACCTGTGGCCGACGCGCTGCCGCTGACATTGGAATACCGCGACATGTGGCACCTGATGCGCGATCTGCGCGCCATGGGCGAAGGCAACGCGCTGGCATCTCGCCTGCGCCACCCCTCACGGCGCGCCATCTTTGACATGGCTGCCGGTATTTACGCAGACGCCTTTCCCAGCAACACTGGCATCCGCGCGACGTTCGAAATTGTGACCTTGACCGGATGGGCCCCCGACAGCAGCCAGCCGCAACCGCTGCGCCCGGGCTCGGCACAGGCGCGGCTCGCCGATGCGCTTGGGGTGGACGAAACGTCGCTGCGCGATTGACGCGACAGCAATTCCGGTTATTTCGCGACATACCAGCAATCCGGGACCAGCCAAGTGATGCTCGACACCAGCAAGACCGCCACAGTACCCGTCCACGCCAAACCCGATCACCCGGCCATCCCGCCGGCACGCGTCGGCATCCTTCTGGCCAACCTCGGCACCCCGGACAATTACGACTACTGGTCCATGCGACGGTACCTGAATGAATTTCTGTCGGACAAGCGGGTGATCGACTATTCCGCATGGATCTGGCAGCCGCTCCTGCAGCTGATCATCCTGACCAAACGCCCGTTTTCGTCAGGTGCGGCATACAAGTCGATCTGGAACCACGAGCAGGGTGAAAGCCCGCTGATGACAATCACCAAGGATCAAACGGCCAAGATAAAGGCGATGATGGCCGACCGCTATGGCGATCAGGTGATGGTCGATTTCTGCATGCGCTACGGCAACCCGTCGACCAAATCCAAGGTCCGCGAGATGGTCGAGGCCGGCTGCCAGAAGGTCCTGTTTTTCCCGCTTTACCCGCACTATGCCGGGGCCACGTCAGCAACGGCGAACGACCAGTTTTTTCGCGCGATGATGGAAGAGAAATGGCAGCCGACGACCCGCACGGTTGCGCCTTACTTTGACAATCCGAAATATATCGACGCCCTCGCGCAGTCCATTGAACGCGCCTATGCCAAGATGGAAACCCGTCCCGACATCCTCGTGTGTTCGTATCACGGTGTGCCACTGCGGTACCTGATGGAAGGCGATCCGTACCACTGCCAGTGCCAGAAAACGACGCGCCTGCTGAAGGAACGGTTGGGCTGGGAAGACACGGACATTCGCACCACGTTCCAATCACGCTTTGGCCCCGAAGAGTGGTTGAAGCCCTACACTGTCGAAGAGGTCGCGCGGCTGGCCGAGATCGAAGGCAAGCGCAACATTGCGGTCTGCGCGCCCGCGTTTTCCGCCGATTGCATCGAAACGCTCGAAGAGATCAACGAAGAGATCAAGGAGAGCTTTGAGGAAGCGGGCGGCGAGCATTTCACCTATATCCCGTGCCTGAACGACGACGATGCGCATATCGAGGCGCTGGGATCGGTGATCGAAGACAACCTCAGGGGCTGGCTCGACTAGAGCCGGAGCAACAAAAAAAAGGCGGCGCCACACGGCACCGCCTTTGTTTTTGTCTGACAGGGTCTGCTTAGTCGGACACAGCCGCCGCAACAGCGATCAGGACCAGCAGGGGCAGGATGATACCGCCGGAAGAGTTGTTTGCCTCTTCCACGATCACCGGTGCCTCGATCACGGGATCAGCAGGTGCACCAGCAAATGCCGTCGACGCGGCAGCGGTCAGTGCAGCGGCCAATACGAATTTCTTCATGGTAGTCTCCAGGTATGAATGCCGGACATCCGGCACGATTTGCGCATTCATGGTAAACGGATTCCCGGGTGAAGCGCAAAAAGAAAACGTGCGGCGCGTCAAGCACCGCACGTTTTCAAAGCTTTAACCGTCCGAATTAGTCGGAAACGGCCGCTGCAACTGCGATCAGAACCAGCAGGGGCAGGATGATGCCGCCCGAGGAGTTGTTCGCTTCTTCAACGATCACGGGAGCTTCGATAACGGGATCGGCGGGTGCGCCGGCAAATGCGGTCGAAGCAGCAGCTGTCAGAGCAGCCGCAAGAACGAGTTTTTTCATGTTAACCTCCAGTAATAGCGCCCTGACAATACGTCAGAACGCACCCAAGACTTACCTCGTATGATGGTGTAAACAGCAAAGCCGCCCGGTTTGAAACCGTGATTCAGGCGGCTTTGCGTCAATACCTGCGAAGTGTCGTCAAATTAGCAACACTTGGGTGCCCACTTTGGCCATCTCATAGAGCTCTTCAATGTGCTCATTGTAAAGGCCGATGCACCCGTTGGACGACCGGCGACCGATCTTGCGCGTGTCATGCGTGCCGTGGATGCGGTAGTAGGTCCAGCTCAGGTGCAAAGACCGTGTCCCCAGCGGATTGTTGGGACCGGGACCGATGTAATCAGGCCATTCCGGGTTGCGCTTTTTCATGGATGGCGTGGGGCGCCAATCGGGCTCGGGGTCCTTGAGAACCACGCGGGTGCGGCCACGGCGTGTCAGATCTTCGGTCAACGGCACGCTCGACGGATACAGTTTGTACGTGGTCTGTGCCTCGTCCCAGTAGTGCACCGCCCGGCTGTCGATATCCACGAGGATCGCGCCACCGCGCAGGTTTTCGAAATAGGGGCGCCAATCCAGCGTCCGAAAGCTGGAGATGTTGCGGCGCACCGACTGTGTTGGATCCCGCTCTGCCTGACCCGCAGGAAGGCTTTGTTGCGCCAGCGCGGGGGCACCAATCAGCGCGGCACTGCCAGCCAGAAAGGCGCGGCGGCTGTGGGTTTTGAAGGGCGCGTCGGACATCGTTGATAACTCCCAAACGGTTTAATCTGCCATCGCGTGGTAAATATGGCGGGAATGCCGCACTCGCAAATCAAACAAGCGTCATCACGCTGCTTCACGCCGATGTGCGTTTGAAAAGCCACGTGCGGAACGGTAACGAAAGGCCAATGAACAAGTTGGGTTATCCGATGCTGACACGCCTTTTCGCGCTCTTTGCCCTTTTGCTGACGGTCTCTGCCTGCGCCACCGTGCCGAGCAGCCCGCAAGTGGGTGAGGACGGGCGCCCGCTGCCCAAGCTTTACAAGATCAGACCAAACGACACCGCCAAGCTGCAGTTTCGCATGCTCGATTCGGTGAATGCCCTGCGCAGCGCGCGGAGCGTTGGCCCGGTTGAACTGGATCCGCAACTGAACGCAGCCGCTGCCACCCATTCGCGCGATATGTCACTCCAGAACCGGCCATGGCACTTCGGTTCTGACGGCTCGTCGCCCATCGACCGACTGGCGCGGGTTGGCTACACCGGCACACTGGTCGGCGAAAACATTTCCGAAACCTACGAAACCGAACTTGAAACACTCGCCGCGTGGATGGAACAGGCCGACACCCGCCGTACCATTTTGTCACCTCAGGCGGGCCAGATGGGTTTTGCCTGGTTTCAGGAAAGCAATGGAAAGATCTGGTGGACGATGGTGATGGGTGACCCATCGCGCAATCCGGCCATTCCTGCCTCAAACCCGTCTGCTACCCGGCTTGTGCCGCCTGCGGTGGACGCGCCCGAAGAGACCGCCGTCGATGACACAGAAACGCCGATCGTGGTAACCGATCCCGCCACATGATCCATCAGGGGTTGATCTGGATCGGGGTGCCGTTGCGCACCATGGCGTAAACGTCTTCCATTTCTTCGTTGGGAACTGCGATGCAGCCCCAGGTCCAGTCGGTATCCCGTTTGAACCGACGCGGTTCGCCATGGATAAAGATATCACCACCTGGTGGCTTGCCCAGCGCGCGCGCTTCGGCCCGATCCTTGGCATTGGGGTATGAAATGCCCAGCGACAGGTGAAACTTGCTGTTGGGGTTGCGACGGTCAATAAAGTACTGCCCCTCGGGTGTGCGCCCATCGCCTTCGATGAATTTGTCGCCAATCGGCGCAAAGCCGAGGTCGATGTCGTAATCCTTGAGCACCTCGTCATTATGCATCAGATACATGCGTCGCGCGCCCTTGTTCACGACGACAAAGGTGACCTCGGGGCCGGTGTAGGTCTTGAATTTGGAAGGTGACGACGCGCACGCGCCTAAGGTCGCCAGCGCCACACCACTCAGCAACAGTTGCCTGCGTTTCATCAAATCCTGTCCCGAATATCTTTTGTTCTTTGCGCTGTGGATAACATCGACCACGGCCCGCGGCATAGCCCGTTCTTGCCGCACTCACATCACTCACGCGTGATCATTTCTGCCCGTTCAACCGCGTTTCAATCGCTTCGAGCCGTTTGAGCACCTCAACCCGGTAGTCTTCCGTTGCTGCGTTGCTTTCCTGTGCATGTGCATCCTGCATCGAATTCACAATGAGACCGACCAGCAGGTTCACGACCGCGAACGTCGTCACCATGATGAACGGGACAAAGAACATCCAGGCGTAGGGGTACACTTCCATCACCGGGCGCACGATTCCCATGGACCATGATTCCAGCGTCATGATCTGGAACAGCGAATAGGCGCTGCGCCCCAGATCACCGAACCAGTCGGGAAAGCTCGCGGCGAACAGTTTCGTCGCCATGACCGCACCGATATAGAACAGCAGCGCCATCAGCAAAAACACAGACCCCATCCCGGGGAGTGCGGTTACAAACCCCTCGACCACGCGGCGCAAGGACGGTGCAACCGAGATCACGCGCAGCACCCGCAGGATGCGCAGCGCTCGCAACACCGACAAACCGTTGGCTCCGGGCATCAGCGCAATGCCGACAATTACGAAATCAAAGATATTCCAGCCGTTGCGAAAGAACGCCGTTCGATGCGCAACCAATTTCAGGACGATCTCGAGCGTAAAGATCGCCAGGCAGATCTTGTCCACCAGAAGGATAAGGTCGCCCGCCAAAGCCATTGCCGCGTTCGATGTCTCAAGCCCCAGTGTGATCGCGTTAAGGATGATGATCGCGAGGATAAAGCTTGTCACACGGGGTTGGGCAAGAAACCGGGCAAGCCGGTCACGGGTCGTCATGTCTTTTCTCCTGATGGGCGGCGCGCTGCCGGACGTTACGCGGCCATATGGGGGTGGCGAAACGCGGCGACAAGCTCCACATGGCTGGACCAGCGAAACTGATCCACCGGCTGCACAAATTCGAGGCGGTAACCAGCATCGGTCAGGGTTTTGGCGTCACGGGCAAAGGTCGCCGGGTTGCAGGACACATGCGCGATCACAGGAATCCGGGACTGCGCAAGTTCGGCAATTTGTGCAGAAGCACCAGCACGCGGCGGGTCAATCACGGCGGCATCGTGGTTCAACTCATCTGGCATGAGCGGGCGACGGAACAGGTCGCGCGCCGCGGCCCGAACGCGTTTCAGCCCCTGCGCTTCGCGCCAACCGCGATCAAGCGCGGCAATCATGGCGGCGTCGCCCTCATATGCGTCGACCTCCGCACCTTGGGCCAAGGGCAAGGCAAAGGTGCCGCATCCGGCAAAAAGATCGACGATCCGCCCCGCATCCCCGATGATGTCCCGGACGGCAGTGACCAAGGTGTCCCGCCCATGCGCGGTGGCCTGCAGGAACGCGCCGGGCGGCGGGATCACCTGCGCACAGCCCATGGGTTGGGTCGGCGGGTGGCGCATCGCGATCACCTCGTCCTCCCAGGTCAGCCTGGCCAGCCCGTGAGCCTCGGCCAAAGCGGCAAGCCTGATACGCAACGGACCAACCAGCGGCTTGCCGCCGCGCACCACAACATCCAATCCTGCGGCGCTGTCGGTTACCGATACGGCCAGTGTACCTTTTCGACTTGCCCCGTCGCGCGCGAGATCCTCGGACATAGGCAAAGCCGCTTTCAGCCGCGGCAGGACAAGAATGCAGTCCGGCACAGGCACGATGGACTCCGACCGCCGCCCAAAAAACCCTGCCATCGCGCCTTTTTTCGTCCTCCGCGCAGCAAAGGTTGCGCGAATGCGGGACCGGTCCGGCGACGTGAGTGTCGGACGGATATCTGTCTCTAATCCTGCGCTGTGCAGTGCATCAACCACCACCTGCCATTTCCAGTTGGCGACGAACTCGTCCTGCGCATGCTGCAACTGACAGCCACCGCAGCTGCGAAAATGCGGGCACGGCGCGGCCACCCGCGTCTCGGACGGGCGCTCGATCCTGATTTCGCTCAGTGCATTACCCTGAACGGTGCCCGTGACCACCTCGCCGGGCAGCGTCTGCGGTGCGCGCAGTCCCTGCGTGACCCCATCGGCACGTATATCCAATCTTTCGATGACGTAGCTCATGACCACCTATTGCCGCGATTGCCCGATCAGGTCGAGACCATCCACAAAGACACGCACATCGCGGCGCGACGCGAGGACATGCACCACCTTGCCCATCGCACGCGCCTTGGCGGCCCAAGTGCGATTGGCTTCTCGTGCCGTGTGGCGGGTGTCCCAGATCCAGCGCCAAAACTCGAGACTGACCTGTTCGGGACAACCATCAGGCAAGTCGGGGCGCGTGCGGCCATAGTAGCGGACCGTCCGTTTCATCACGCGCCACATGCGCAGGACATAGGGCAGTTCGATCACGATCAGCGCGTCGGCACGGGCCAACCGGTCATCCTTGGTTTCCGCCAGTCCACCTTCGAACACCCATTCGGGTTTTGCCTGTTCGGCCAGCGCCATCGCGATCTTTTCGTCTGCGGGTCTTTCGGTCCAGCCTGACATCCAGTGAATGCGGTCCACATGCACCACGGGCAATCCCATGGCCGCGCCCACCTGGCTGGCGAGCGTGCTTTTGCCCGATCCCGGCTGGCCCAGGATCATGACACGCTTCATTCTGCGGCGCGGGTGTCGATAAATCCGCCAGACTGGCGATGCCAGTACTTGGCATAAAGCCCGCCACGCGCGAGCAATACCTCGTGCGGTCCTTCTTCGACAACGCGGCCCGCGTCCATGACCACGATCCGGTCCATCTCGGTCAGGGTGGACAGTCGATGCGCGATGGCAAGGACCGTCTTGCCTTGCATCACGCGGCTCAGCGCCGACTGGATCGACGCTTCTACCTCGCTGTCAAGCGCACTGGTCGCCTCATCCAGCACAAGGATCGGCGCGTCTTTGAGGATTGCACGGGCCAGGGCTATCCGCTGTCGCTGTCCGCCCGAGAGCTTCACACCCCGCTCGCCCAGATGCGCGTCGTAGCCTTTGCGGCCCTTGTGGTCTTCGAGCCCGAGAATGAAATCATGTGCCTCGGCCTTTTCGGCAGCAGCGATCATGTCTTCTTTGGTGGCGTCAGGACGGCCGTACAGGATGTTTTCCCGCGCCGAGCGGTTGAACATGGCGGTTTCCTGTGTGACGAGCGCGATGGACCGGCGCAGGCTGTCCTGGGTCACGTCGGCGGTGTCCTGTCCGTCGATCAGAATTGCGCCCGATTCGCGCTCATAGAGCCGCAAAAGCAGGGCCACGAGCGTTGATTTCCCCGCACCCGACGCACCGACGACGCCAACCTTTTCGCCTGCCGCCACATGAAGCGTCAGGGCGTCGATACCGCCGATCTCGCGACCATACCGGAACGTGACCCCGTCAAAGGCAATGCGCCCGGCACGCACCTTCAAATCCTGCACCCCTGGCGCATCATCGACCCGCACCCGTGGCGTCAGCGTGCGAATGCCGTCCTCGACCTCGCCGATATTGGAATAGATCGCCATCAGCGTGAAACTGACCCATCCGGTCATCTGCGCAATACGGATCGACACGGCCCCGGCGGCCACGATGTCACCCGGCGTGGCTTGTCCGATATTCCACAGCAGGATTGTGCCACCCAGCAAGAGCACGGGCAAAAGACCTGCAAGGCTCATCAGCATGAACCGGAACCCGGCTGCCAGGTACCCGAATTGCACCGCGGTTCCGCGAAAATGGCGCATTGCGCCCAGCGCGGCCTGATCCTCGTGATCGTCATGGGCAAACAGTTTCACCGTCTTGATATTGGTGATCGTGTCGACGACCTGACCCGACACCATCGCCCGCGCGCCTGCCCGTGCCGCACTGCGTTTTCGAATGCGCGGCAGATACCAGCGGATCAGCGCGAAATAGGCCACCAGCCAAATCCCAAAGCCAACCGCCACGCGCCAGTCAATGGCCGCCAAAAGAAGGATCGACCCCACCAGCGATGCCAGTGCAAACGCAACGACGTTGATGAATTCCGACGCCACATCCGTGACCGCCCGCGCCGCCTGCATCTGCTTTTGCGCAATGCGCCCGGCAAAGTCGTCATCAAAGAAGCCAACAGACTGGCCCAGCGTCCAGCGATTCAACCGCGACAGCACCAGCGGGTTCACGTTCGGCTGCACCATGATCGAATTGGTGGCCGAGCTAAGGCCAAAAAGTACGGGCCGCGCGATAAGGAAGAACGCAAGGGCCGCCGCGATCAGACCGACATTCGACACCGAGAAAAACCCATCCGGGCCCAGCTCAACTGTCGCATCGATGACCCGGCCAAGGATCAGCGCGGTGCCCGCCTCAAGCGCACCAGCCAACGCCGACGCAAGCGCCGCCAGCCACAGCATCGGCCACGCGCCACCCAGGCACCACTTCAGGAACGGCCACAGGGACTGCGGCGGCGGCCCCTCAGCGGGGCGAAAAGCCTTGATCCAGTTTTCAATCTTCACTCGGCGGCCTCGGTTATTCCGGTGTCGATGAACCCGCCTGACTGGCGCGCCCAGAACTCCGCATATAGCCCGCCCGACGACAAAAGCGCGTCGTGGCTGCCGTCTTCGACGATTTTACCGCCGTCAAGGACAAGGATCCGGTCCATCTGCGCGATGGTCGACAGGCGGTGCGCGATGGCGATCACCGTCTTGCCCTCCATCATCTTGTAGAGGGTGTCCTGAATCGCGGCCTCCACCTCGCTGTCGAGCGCGCTGGTCGCTTCGTCCAGCACGAGGATCGGCGCATTTTTCAGGATGACGCGTGCCAGCGTGATCCGCTGTCGCTGCCCGCCGGACAATTTCACACCGCGTTCGCCCACCTGCGCATCATAGCCGGTGTTGCCCTCTGGATCAGCGAGGTCGAGGATGAAGTCATGCGCTTGTGCCTGTTTGGCGGCGGCGATCAACTCTTCTTCGGTCGCATCGGGGCGGCCATACAGGATGTTGTCGCGCACCGACCGGTGCAACAGCGAACTGTCCTGCTGCACCATCCCGATGTTCAGGCGCAGACTGTCCTGCGTCACCTGCGCGATGTCCTGTCCGTCGATCAGGATGCGGCCATCCTCGGCATCGTAAAACCGCAAGAGCAGCTTCACCAGCGTCGACTTGCCCGCACCGGATCGGCCCACAAGACCGACCTTTTGGCCCGGATGGATCACGGTCGACACCGCTTCGAGACCGCCGTTGCTGCGGCCATAGTGGTGGGTCAGCGCATCCAACGTGATCTCGCCCGCGCCCATCTTCAGCGGCTTGGCCCCCGGCGCATCGACCAGCGTGACAGGCTGGGCAATCGTTTCCATCCCCTCGGAAATCACACCAAGGTTCTGCACCAGCGACGTCATCGCCCACATGATCCAATAGGTCATGTTGTTCAGCCGCAGCGCGACGGTCAGCGCGGCGGCCACCATGCCTTCGGTCGTCATGCCCTGCAGCCAAAGCCACACGGCCAGCACACCCATTGCCACGATCATCGACGCGTTGAGCAGCGTCAGCAGCACGTCCATCGTCGTGACGATCCGCATTTCGGTCATGAACGTCTGGCGTGCGGTTTCGATAGCATCCTTGGCATAGTCGATTTCGCGATCGTGGTGCGCGAACATCTTGACCGAGTGGATATTGGTATAGCTATCCACAACCCGCCCCGTGATCGCCGACCGCGCGTCCGAGCTGGCCTTGGCCGCGGGACCTGCGCGGGTGATGACCCAGCGCAACAGCAGGCCATACCCCACGATCCAGAACACCAGCGGCAGCGCCAGCCAAAGATCAAAGCTCATCAGCATGATCACGGCACCGATCACCGACGTGACAAAGAACGCCGCCGCATCCAGCACCTGAAACATCGCCTCGCCTGCCGCGGGCGGGGTCTGCATGATCCGGTTGGCGATGCGCCCGGCAAAGTCATTCTCGAACCAGCCGACCGACTGGCGCAGCACATGCCGGTGCGACCGCCAACGGATCAGCGTGCCGAGGTTTGGCATCAGCGTGTTGTGCAGCAGCGCCACATCGACCAACGCCAGTATGGTGCGCAGCACCAGAACGTAGATTGCGACCAGCGTGAACTCGAGCCCGTATTCCGGCAGGATCAGTTCCGGCGTGCCGCGCGCAAGCAGATCGACGATCCGCGCGACATACCAAATCAGCGCCAATTCGCCAAAAGCAAGGATCAGTTTTGTGATCAGCGAATAGACAATGATCCCTTTGAACGGCTGCAGATATTCCCGCAGGAATGGCCACAGGCGGCCGGGGGGGGCGTCGGTCTCGGCATAGTCGCGATACGGGTCAACAAGCGACTCAAAGAACTTAAACATCGGGTAAACCTATAGGAACGAAGTGTAACATGAGGGTGCGCAGCGGTTTCGCTGACGTCACCGGGGGATGGGGGCGATCTCAGGCGCCCGGAATAAACCCGCAAATCATGATACAACCCTCCTTTGAGTTGGCACCGTGATAGCCCGAGTCGCCCGGAAAGTCACGCCGTCACTGTGAGCGCTGCAAAAGCGCCTCTCGCGACAGGGTCAAATCGGAGGCAAGCCAGTCCTGTTTCAGCGACTTCAGCCGCTGGCCAAGTGTCGGTCCGTCGAGGTCCGGCAGGTCGGCGGCGCGCACCGGAAATTCCGTTCTTGCACCGTCGCTGATGGCATCCATCCAACCGTGCGGCAGATCACCCAACGCCATTGCCGCGCGCAACAACATGGCACCAACCGCCGCCTCTGCGCCCACAAGGTGGCCCAGCGCGCGCGGCCCGCGCGCAGTACCCGCCATGGTGCGGATCGCCTCGAGCCGTTTCTGACCTTTGCGCGATAAACGCAGACGCGATACCACATCGTCCCCGCCCAATGCTGCAAGGCGTGCGTATGGATCCGGCCCCATATTGGCCTGCCCCTCGAAATGAACCAGCGGCGCAATGAACTGAGGATCACCACCCGGCAAAAGCGCGTTCAAAACGCCTGTTTGTGCCATCACACCGACGGCCGGCGCCGGATCAGGTGCGGCCAGCAGTTTAAGCATTTCGGCACCCACACGCTCCGCCGACAGCGTCGCCAATCCATGCAAGCCCGCTGAAATCGCCGCCAGCGCCTCGGGATCCCAGCCCAGTGCAGGATCGCCGTACCACGCGCTGAACCGAAAGAACCGCAGGATGCGCAGGTAATCCTCGGCAATGCGCTGCGTCGCATCATCTATGAACCGTACCCGGCCCGCGCGTGCATCCCGAAGGCCGTCGACCGGGTCATGAATGACGCCGCGCGCATCAGCATAAATCGCATTCATCGTGAAATCGCGCCGCCGCGCGTCCTCGACCATCGTGTCGGAAAACGCCACCACCGCCCGCCTGCCATCGGTTTCCACATCGCGGCGAAAGGTGGTCACTTCGAACGGAATGCCGTCGATGACCAGTGTCACGGTGCCATGATCAATGCCCGTAGGAACTGCCTTGACCCCATCTGACCTGGCCAATTTCACCACTGCCGCCGGGCGTGCATCCGTTGCAATATCGATATCTGAAACTGGCGCGCCTATGACAGCGTTGCGCACACAACCACCCACGAAATATGCCTGATAACCTGCGCTCTCCAACATTGCGCAGACGCGCTGCGCCGACGGATCTGTCAGGAACGGTGTGTCGGGGCTTAGTGTTTCAGGGCGTCGGTCCATGCGCGCAATATACGCGCAGTCGCACCCCAGATGTAATAGGGCCCATAGGGCACCGCATAGTAGTGCCGCCGACTGCCGCGCCAACGTCGCGATTGCACGACAAACCGTTCGGGATCAAGCACGTGGGCCAAGGGTACGTGAAATACTTCATCGACTTCGCCCGCTTCGGGTCGCGGTTCGAAATCGCGCGTGATCCGCGCGATGATTGGCGTCACGTCGAACCCGGTCACCGTCTCATGAGGGGCCAAACGGCCAAGGATTTCAACGTGATTGCGCGGTAGGCCGATCTCTTCTTCGGCCTCGCGCAAGGCAGCGTCCGCAATCGTGGGATCACCGGGATCCTGCTTGCCGCCAGGAAACGCGATCTGGCCGGGATGATGCCTGAGCGCCGAGGATCGCTTGGTCAGGACCAGCGTCGGGCCATCGCTTGTGTCTTGCACCGCGGCCAGAACGGCGGCAGGGCGCAGCTTGCGACCTTCGGGCAGGACAACGCCGGGGTTCAGATCGTAATCCGACGACGGGCCAGACGGGCGGGCCAAGGCCGCCCGCGTGGCCGCGATCAGATCACTCACCGGTTTCAGCCTCGAACCCGACCGTCGCAGGATCAAGGTCATAATGCGCCCCGCAGAACTGACAATCCGCGGTCACACGCCCTTCATCCGTCGTCATCTTTTCGATGTCCCGGGCAGAGTAGATCGACAGGCTTTGCCGCACCCGATCCTCGGAACAGGTGCAGCCAAAGCGCACCGGCTGGCTGTCGAACACCCGCGGTTCTTCTTCGTGGAACAGGCGCACCAGCAGGTCGTTGGGCGCCAATTGCGGACCCATCAGTTCCATGTCCTCGGCCGTGTCGAGCAGAATGTTGGCGCGGTTCCAGTTTTCTTCCTCGTCGCCCTGAACAAGATCAGCAGCGTGCAGAACATCGCCGGTCCCTTCGCCCTGCGCGACAAATGGAGACGCCTTGGGCATGTGTTGCAGCATCACGCCGCCCCCGCGCCAATGCTCGGCCACACCCGGTTCGATCGATTTGCCAAAGCTCAACTGGAACCGCGTGGGCAACTGCTCGGATTGCGCAAAATAAGCCTCGGCGCAGGCGGCAAGCGATGCACCTGCAAGCGGTGTGATGCCCTGATAGGGGGTCATGCCCTGCCCCTGGTCGATCATGATGGCAAAGTAGCCTTCACCAACCTGATCAAATGGCGCGCCCTCCGTCAGCCGGTCGCGGTCGAAACTGGCATAGGCACGTATGCGCGCTGGCTCACCTTCCTGGTCCGGGCCGTAATAATCGGTCGCAATCATGCGCACAGGCCCTTTGGACTGGACCTGCAACTGCAATTTCCAGCGCAGTTTGATCGTCTGTCCAATCAATGCCGTCAGCAGAGCCATTTCCGCGACCAATGCCTCGACCACGGGGGGATAGTCGTGCTGTTTCAGGATGCCCTGCAGGACCCCATCAAGACGGGCAAGCCGCCCGCGGATGTCCGAAGCATCAAGTTGGAATGGCAGGACCTGATCGTCCCACGCGATTTGCGCACCAGTTATCATCGGGGTTTCCTTACACGCCGGTGGTTGGCATATCGGCCCTATATAGGCGACCGCGCCAAAACTGAAAGGCCCCTGCATGATCCCCCGCTTCGGAGAACAGCCAAGATCCGACCGCAAGTATATCTTGCGGCCCGGGGTCTATGCGATCCTTCAGCTGCGCGGCGCCGTGTTGCTGACTTTTCAATCGCGACCAGCGCCGGAGATCCAATTGCCGGGTGGCGGCATCGATCCGGGCGAAGGCCCGATGCGGGCTTTGCACCGCGAAGTGCTTGAGGAAACAGGATGGCGGATTGGGGCACCTCGGCTTCTGGGTCGATATCGGCGCTTTACTTACATGCCGGAATACGACCTTTGGGCGGAAAAGCTGTGCCACATCTATGTTGCGCGTCCATCCCGTAGCCTTGGTCCACCCTCTGAACCTGATCATACGGTGCTGTGGCTGCCCGGCCGCGATGCGGCAGAAGCGCTGCACAATGATGGCGACGCGCAGTTCCTGCGCCGTTTCCTGCGCTGAAGGCGATTTTCCGATCACTCATCCGCCAGGGTTGAACTCGAACAGGATGCCTGACACGTCATCGGGAAAACTGCGTGCACCGGCATGTGCATCAAGCTTCCACAAAAGAGAATCGAAGAACGCCTGCCCGTTGACCGAGGCAAGGTCGCGCATCATGAGTTCCAATCCGTGTTCGTCGAGCAGATGACCGTCAACCGTCGGGCATTCGGTCACGCCATCTGACAACAGCAAAAGCCTGTCACCCGGACGCAACTGCGCCTCAAACTCGGCGAATTCGACATCGGGCAGCAAGCCGACGGGAAATCCGCCCGGACCGTCCTGCTCGATATCTCCATTTGCCCTCTGGATCACTGGATGCGGGTGACCGGCCTGCGCCATGAGCACATGACCGGTGTTCAGATCCACGTTAGCCAACAGCAGGGTAAAGTAATGCTCGGTATCCATCTCATTCAGGATCAACCGGTTCAGCGTTTGGATCACCTCCCCCGGCGGAAGCATCGCGTAAGAGCCATCTTCGTTCTTGCGCAAGGCGACGTTCTGGTCGGGCGCAGCCGCGGACAGATACCCCGCCAATCGCGCCGTCATCAGCGCCGAACTGATCCCGTGACCTGATACGTCGATCGCATACAGCCCAAGATGATCGTCACTTGTCTGAAAAAAGCCGACCAGATCGCCACCAACGTGGCCCGAGGACTGCAGCATCAGCGTTAGATCACCCTGCCGCATCACCTTGTGACGTACCGGAATCAGCGATTGCTGCAATTTCTTTGCTTCGCGCAGGTCGCTGTCGATGCTGTCATACACCCGCTGCAATTCACCCAGGGTTTGCGAGATGACCGTGTTCTTGTCCGTCAGTTCCCGCTGCATTTCGAGAATGCGTTCGCCTGCAGCAATCCGCGCGCGCAATTCATTGGCATCCACCGGTTTTGTCAGAAAATCATCTGCACCGGCCTCAAGACCCATGGCAATCTCGTTCTTTTCGCGCTTGGAAGTCAGCAGGATGAAATAGCCGTATTGCTCGTCAGGCAGCTTGCGAAAAGCGTCGCAAAACTCAAGGCCGGTCATCCCCGGCATCATCCAGTCGCTCAGCACGAGGTCGAAATGCATCTCTTCGCACAAGGCAATCGCCACGTCGCCAGACTCGGCCTCATATACGTCGTACCCCCAACGCTTGACCGAACTGCTCAAAATTTTGCGCTGCATAGCGCTGTCATCGACGATCAGCACGCGCCTGTTGGGCGCAACCTCGTTGGTTGTGCCCGCTTCGTCCGATAGTTGAGAGTGTGCGAGTGAAGCCATTTCATCTTTGCCGTAAACCTGAGGTCGGTCCTACGGGCGGCGCATTAATGCTCTCTGAATCCGAGAATCTCATTGCCTAAACTTGTAGGCGTTACCCTTGCTTAACTCCCGTACTGTTAGATCGCGTCAAAGGAGCAGGCCCATGATCGAATGGAAACACGTCGCCGAGTTGCGCGAAGAAATCGGGACCGAGGATTTTGCCGAGATCGTACCGCTGTTTCTCGAAGAGGTGGGCGGACTGGTGGATGCCCTGCGCGCAGGCACCGACATGTCCCGGCTCGAAGAAGATCTGCATTTCCTGAAAGGCAGCGCGCTGAACCTCGGATTTGCAGACTTTTCCGAGCTGTGCAGCGCCGGAGAAAAAGCAGCCGCTGCCGGGAATGCACAGAGTGTCGACATCGCCGCCATCATCGCCAGTTTCGACAGCTCACGCGCTGTATTCGAAGACGGTCTGGCCCAGGGTCTGGCGGCCTAGATCACGAATTGGCCCAGTGTCTCGTTCCCGGTAATGTCAGTATAGGTAAAGCCCGCCGCATCAAGGGCCGCGAAAATACGGTCGAAATTCTCGGGTCGGGTTGTCTCGATCCCGATCAATACCGACCCGAAATTCCGGGCTGATTTTTTCAGGTACTCGAACCGTGCGATATCGTCGTCAGGGCCAAGGATATTCAAGAAATCCTTCAATGCGCCGGGACGCTGCGGCATGCGCAGGATGAAGTATTTCTTTTTGCCGCTGTATTTTTGTGATCGTTCCTTCACCTCTGGCAAACGCTCGAAATCGAAATTGCCGCCCGTCGCGATGGCCACCACGCGCTTGCCGCGGATCACGTTGCGCAGTTCCGACAACGCTTCAATCGAAAGCGCGCCTGCAGGTTCCAACACGATCCCCTCGACATTCAACATCTCGAGGATGGTTGAACAAATCCGATCCTCGTCCAGCGCCAGCACGTGATCCTTTGGAACGTCTTTGAGTCGCGCGTAGGTGCGTGCACCCAGCTTTGCCACCGACGCGCCGTCGACAAAACTGTCGACCGGCGAAATATCCACCGGTTCCCCGGCATCCAGCGCCGCCGCCAACGACATGGCACCCGTCGGCTCGACACAGCGCATATCGACCCCGGGGCCAAAGAAACTGCGCAGCCCCGCAGACAAACCACCGCCACCCACCGGCACAACCAGAACATCAGGCAGACCGCCCAACTGATCCGAAATCTCGGCTCCAACCACGGCCTGCCCTTCAATCACGTCCTCATCATCAAAGGGCGACAGGAAATGCGCACCATGTTCCGCGCAATAGGCCTGTGCCGCCGCGAGCGTGTCATCGAAATAGTCGCCAACCAGCTTCACCTCGACCATGTCACCGCCAAACATCGCAGTCTTCATGATTTTCTGTTCGGGCGTGGTCACCGGCATGAAAATCACCCCGTGCACCCCGAAATGCTTGCACATGAACGCAACACCCTGCGCATGATTGCCCGCGCTGGCACAGACATACAGATCCGCCTGCGACTTGCGCATCGCATTGAACGCGCCGCGGACCTTGTAAGACCGCACCGGGCTCAAGTCCTCGCGCTTCAGCCAGATGTCAGCCTCGTACCGCTCCGACAGCATCTCATTGCGCAGCAAGGGTGTGCGCGGAAACACAGCCCGCATCGCGGCCTCGGCAGCGCGCGCTTTTTCGACAAATGACATGAAGCCGTTCCTTCAATCGTGACACCAAGTGGTAAAGCGGGCGCCCGGGGCGGTCAATCTTGCCCCCCTCGTGCAAACGCGGTATCGCGCCCGAAACGTCGCACAAGGAAGAACAGAGAATGAGCGCGCCCAAGAAAGTTGTGCTGGCCTATTCCGGTGGCCTCGATACATCGATCATCCTGAAATGGCTGCAAACCGAATACGGTTGCGAGGTGGTGACCTTTACCGCCGATCTGGGCCAGGGCGAAGAGCTGGAACCCGCCCGCGACAAGGCCGAGATGATGGGTGCATCAGCGATCTACATCGAGGACCTGCGCGAGGAATTCGTGCGCGATTTCGTCTTTCCGATGTTCCGCGCCAATGCGCTCTATGAGGGGCTGTACCTGCTGGGCACGTCCATCGCCCGCCCGCTGATTTCCAAGCGTCTGGTGGAGATTGCCGCTGCCGAGGGCGCCGATGCCGTGGCCCACGGTGCCACCGGCAAGGGCAATGACCAGGTACGGTTCGAACTGGCCGCCTATGCCCTGAACCCCGACATCAAGGTGATCGCCCCGTGGCGCGAATGGGACCTGTCCAGTCGGACCAAGCTGATCGACTTTGCCGAAAAGAACCAGATCCCGATCGCCAAGGACAAGCGGGGCGAGGCGCCGTTTTCCGTCGACGCGAACCTGCTGCATACCTCGTCCGAGGGCAAAGTGCTGGAGGACCCGGCCGAGGACGCGCCCGACTACGTCTACCAACGTACCGTCGCACCCGAGGATGCACCGGACACGCCCGAATACATCGAAGTGGGTTTTGAGAAGGGAGATGCAGTCTCTATCAACGGCGAAATGCTGTCTCCGGCGGCAGTGCTGACCAAGCTGAACGAACTGGGCGGCAAGCACGGGATCGGGCGTCTCGATCTGGTCGAAGGCCGCTTTGTCGGCATGAAATCCCGCGGCATCTACGAAACACCCGGCGGCACCATCCTGCTCGAGGCGCATCGCGGCATCGAACAGATCACGCTGGACCGGGGTGCCGCGCACCTCAAGGACGAACTGATGCCGCGCTATGCCGAACTGATATACAACGGCTTCTGGTTCTCGCCCGAACGCGAGATGCTGCAAGCGCTCATTGACAAAAGCCAGGACCACGTGACCGGGACCGTCCGCCTGAAACTGTACAAGGGCCTCGCCCGCACCGTGGGCCGCTGGTCCGATCACTCGCTGTATTCCGAGGCGCATGTGACGTTCGAAGACGATGCGGGCGCCTATGATCAGGCCGATGCTGCTGGTTTCATCCAGCTGAACGCCCTGCGTCTCAAGCTGCTGGCCGCTCGCGACCGTCGGCTCAAGTGATCTTTTTGGCGGCCATCGCCTCGTAAATCGGCATGGCCGCCGCCGCGATCTGCGCATAGTCACCGCTCAACGCCGGCAACGGCCCCTCGGGTCCGGCAAACCCGGTGGACCGGTGCACCGCACCGTACCAATGCGCGGCCCAGACGCCATCGGCGGCATGCCCACCTGCGGGCCATGACAGCATGGCCGGTATCCACGCAATACCCAGCGCATCGCACAGCTTTTGCAACATGCGCGCCGGGTCCGCGCGGATATCGCTGGCGTCGATCACAATCGGATCCGCAACACGCTCCATGATCCGGGCCTGCTGTTCAAACCCCAGATCCGCCAATGTCGGCGCCTCGCGCTTGGCGACATAGCTGGCCACCACCCGCGCCGGGTGACGTATCAGAAAGACATTCCGAACGTCATTCAGCCAGTCCATCGGCCAACCGTCCAACATGTGATGGGTCATGTGCTTTTGGTAAAAAATCGGCTCTAACACTGGCGAAATCAGCGATTTTGCGACGGCAACGGGGTTTTGGTCCTGACTGGCCAAAACCGTATCGCGCATCGGATGGTCCGCCCCGGTTTCAGCCAGAT
>JBCBAV010000056.1:0-21840 GCA_038532285.1 Pseudomonadota bacterium
GGAACAGATCGGTCCGCGCGTTGATGAACAGCGGCACGCCCGCGTCGTCGGCCACCGCGCGGATCGCCCGAATGCGCGCCGCCTGCGCGCCCGTGTCGTGCAGCCCGTCACCCTGCACCACGCGGTCCTCGAAATTGATGCCGATGGCCCCGGTGCCGATCACACGGGCCACGTTCCGGGCGGCGGCCTCGGGCGCGGTGGCATAGGCACCTTCGAAATCCACGCTCACCGGCACGTCCACCGATGCGCAAATGCGACCGACCACGCTCAGCAGCAGATCCAGCGGCAGCGCCTCGCCATCGGGATAGCCCTGCGCGCCCGCCACCGACCAGCTGCCCGTGGCCACCGCCGGTGCGCCGCCCGCGACAACGGCCTGCGCGCCGCCCGCATCCCAGATGTTGTACAGAACAACCGGCGCGCCCGTGCGATGCAGCGCGGCGAACTGCCGGGCCTTTTCCACCTGTGACATGATCACCCCCTCAAACCCGTTTTGCCTGCGCGCAGACCACCTGGCTGCGTCACACCTGACGCTGGTCGATCCGGACGCCAATGTCCACAAAGGCCCCGCAAACCCTGCGGCATATGGTATCGCGTTAACCGTGCAAAAGACCTCTGCGGCGGCCCGGCCCGCATTTTGTACAAAACAGCGCCCATTTTCATCAAAACGCCACGCAGGGGTCAAACCAGCCCGGTCTCACCCGACCGTTTTGTACAAAATACCCGCCATATTCATCAAAACACACCGCATACCGCCCCCGAATCCCGCGCCAGACCGCCAGTTAACGTACCGAACGGATCCCTTCATTTCGCAAAAAAACCGCCCCCGGAGGGTCGGCCAACCGCCCCTTCCCCACGACCGGAACTTGCCCCGCCCCCCGTCACACCCTATGTGTCGGCGTGGCGGGTTCTGCCCCTCTCGTGGACGGTTGCATTCCGGTGGCCTTAAGCAATTCCGAGGGAGCTGGCTCTGTCCGGACCCTGGTCCGGTTACCTGGCGCCCACCTGTATATACAGGTCCTCGGGAATGAGAGAACCGCACGGTCCGGGTGGTCCCGCCACACCCCTTTTCGCGCGCAATATCAGCGGCTTAGCGCAGCCCGACAGCGCGTGCGACCATGCCCCAGTAAAGGTCCTGCACGTCCCTCAGGCTCAACCCGCCGCCGGTGCGGAACCACGTGCTGACCCCGGTCAGCATCGCGATCAGCGCCCGTGTCGTCACCTTCGGTTCAGCCACGTCAAAACACCCGGTCTCGGCGCCGTCGCGCAGCACCGCCTCCAGCACGGCCTCATAGCGCTGGCGCAACGCCTCGACGGCGGAGAAATTTGCCTCCGACAGGTTGCGCAACTCCATATATGCAATGAAAACAGCGTCTTGCCGGTCATGGTGAAACTGGATGTGAAACCGCACAAAGGCCTCGAGCCGCGCCGCAGCGTCCCCTTGCAAGGCCGGTCCGACCGCGGCCAAAAGCTCCTCCATGTGCCCCTGCATCAACGCAAACAGCAGGCTCTGCTTGTCTGGCGTGTAGTTGTACAGGGCGCCGGCCTGCACCCCGACCTCCGCCGCGATCTGGCGCATCGACACGGCGGCAAACCCGTGCCGCGCAAACAGCCGCAACGCCGCCTCCCGCACCTTGGGCCCGGTGATGTCTGCATGTGATCCCGCGGTTCGCGCCATGGGCACCTTCTAGCCGTATGGACCGCAATGCCCAACCCGCCCTTGAACGATGCCACGGGCTGGTGCATCACTGGGGCCACACTGCCTGTCGGAGAGTTCATGTTGCGCCCCTGGATCATCCTCAGCCTCGCGTTGATCACCGGCTGCACCACCTTTCCCGATCTTGACGGCACCGTCCCGCCCGAGGCCGAAAACGCCCCCTTTCCCATGCTGCAACCCGTTGATCCCATTCTGGAAAACACGTTACCGGACGTAGGCGTGCTCGCGGCGCAAGGCGATGCGGCACTGGCCCGCGTCGCCGGATTGCAGGCCCGTGCCGCCCGCCTGCGCGCCCGTCCGGTGATCGACAGGCCCACCCGCGCCCGGTTGTTGCAGGCCATCTCATCCGCCTCCCGATAGCGCGGCGTTGCAGCGCGCAGGCATAGCCGCTATGGGGCGTGCAGTGCCTGTCTCTGCCTTGAAAGGATCCGCCCCATGACCACTCCGCTCCGTCTCGGGATTGCAGGGCTTGGCACGGTTGGCATCGGCGTGGTCCGCATCCTGCGCAGCCAGGCCGACCTGTTGGCCGCGCGCACCGGTCGTCCCATCACGCTCAGCGCATTGTCTGCCCGCGCCCGCGACAAGGACCGCGGCGTGCCCCTGGGCAGCTACGCATGGGAAGACGACCCCGTGGCGCTGGCCACCCGCGATGACGTGGAAGTCTATGTCGAATTGATGGGCGGCACCGACGGCCCGGCCAAGGCGTCGGTCGAAGCGGCAATTGCCGCAGGCAAGGACGTGGTCACCGCCAACAAAGCGATGCTGGCCATCCATGGTCAGTCGCTTGCCGAAGCTGCTGAAAACGCTGGCGTTTCCCTGCGCTACGAGGCGGCGGTTGCGGGCGGTATCCCGGTGATCAAGGCCCTGACCGAGGGCCTCGCCGGGAACGAGATCACGCGCATCGTCGGCGTCATGAATGGCTCGTGCAACTACATCCTGACGCGCATGGAAAGCGCCGGGCTGACCTACGAAGAGGTCTTTGCCGAAGCCGACGGGCTGGGCTATCTCGAGGCCGATCCGCAGCTGGACGTGGGCGGCATTGATGCCGCACACAAGCTGGCGATCCTGTCCTCCATCGCCTTTGGCACCCAAGTGAACTTCGACGGGATCGAGCTGGAAGGCATCGAACGCGTCAGCATCGAAGACATCCGGCAAGCGGGCGATATGGGGTTCAAGATCAAGCTCTTGGGCGTCGCGCGCAAGACCGGGCGCGGTCTGGAACAGCGCATGATGCCGTGTCTCGTGCCCGCCACGTCGCCTTTTGGCCAGCTCGAAGGCGGCACCAACATGATCGGGATCGAAGGCCACGCCGTCGACCAGATCGTGCTGCGCGGCCCCGGTGCAGGCGAAGGCCCCACCGCCTCGGCCGTGATGGGCGACGTCTGCGACATCGCGCGCGGCCTGCGCCTGCCGGCCTTTGGTCAGCCCGCATCCACGCTCGAAGCCGCGACCCCCGCCCGCGCCGAAGGCGCTGCCCCGCATTACCTGCGCATGGCGCTGCACGACAAACCGGGCGCGCTGGCCAAGATCGCAACCGTCCTGGGCGAGGCGGGCGTCAGCATCGACCGCATGCGCCAATACGCCCATGCCGAAGCCGCCGCCCCCGTTCTGATCGTCACCCACAAATGCAGCCGCACAAGCCTCGATGAGGCGATTGCCGCGATGGCCGGCACCGGCGTTCTGGCCAGCGATCCCGTCGTCTTGCGCATCGAAACCGTTTGAGCCCACCAAAGGACAAGACCATGGCAACAAAAGAAATATTCCAGGACCGTCTGCTTTCCTTGGGGCTTGCCCGGGTTTCTGAGGCCGCGGCCCTTGCGTCGGCCCGGCTGGTGGGTCACGGCGATGAAAAGGCCGCCGATCAGGCCGCGGTCAACGCGATGCGCGAGCAGCTCAACATGCTCGACATCGCGGGTGTCGTGGTCATTGGCGAGGGCGAGCGTGACGAGGCCCCGATGCTGTTCATCGGCGAAGAGGTGGGCACCGGTGACGGCCCCGGCGTGGACATCGCGCTCGACCCTCTCGAAGGGACGACGCTGACCGCCAAGGACATGCCCAACGCGCTGACCGTGATCGCCATGGGCCCGCGCGGGTCGATGCTGCACGCCCCTGACGTCTACATGGACAAGCTGGCCATCGGCCCCGGCTATGAAGCCGGCGTGGTGACACTGGACATGACCCCCGACGAACGGGTGCGCGCGCTGGCCGCGGCCAAGGGGTGCGACACCTCAGACATCACCGTCTGCATCCTCGAACGCCCGCGTCACGACAGTGTTGTGGCGGCAGTACGCGGCACCGGGGCCAGCATCCGGCTGATCACCGATGGCGATGTGGCCGGCGTGATGCACTGCGCCGACCCCGACACCGGCATTGACATGTACATGGGCGAAGGCGGCGCACCCGAAGGCGTGCTGGCCGCGGCTGCGCTGAAATGCATGGGCGGGCAGATCTTTGGCCGCTTGCTGTTCCGCAACGACGATGAAAAGCGCCGCGCGGCCAAGGCCGGGATCACCGATCTGAACCGCGTCTATGCGCGCGATGACATGGTCACGCAGGACGTGATCTTTGCCGCGACCGGCGTCACGGACGGGTCGCTTTTGCAGGCGGTGCACCGCGAACCCGGCTGGCTGACCTGCGAGACGCTTTTGATGCGGTCCAAGACCGGGTCGGTGCGGCGGATCAACTACCGCACGCCGGTCGATACGATCTGATTTGCCAATGGCTTGGGGGGCTTGGTGGCGTTTCTCGATGTGACATCATCGCTGACCGGTCGCGCGTGGGTGGGGCCAAGTGCCGAAACCTCGCGCGCATCCGAGGCGATGGCGCAGCGCACGACCCTGCCCCGCCCGCTATGTCAGGTGCTGGCCCGGCTGGGGGTCAGCGCCGAGGGCGCTGACGCCTATCTTGCCCCGACCTTGCGCGACCTGCTGCCCGACCCGCGCTCCTTGCGCGACATGGAACCTGCCGCGGCCCGTCTGCTGCAGGCGGTCACGGCGCGCGAACGGATCGCGGTTTTTGCCGATTACGACGTGGATGGCGGCGCGTCGGCCGCGCTGCTGCTGACATGGCTGCGCGGGCTGGGACACAGCGCCACCCTTTATGTGCCTGACCGCATCGACGAAGGCTACGGCCCGAACGATGCGGCCATGGCGGCGCTTGCCGCCGCGCATGACCTGATCATCTGCGTTGACTGCGGGACCCTGTCCCATGGCCCCATTGCCGCCGCGCGCGGCGCGGATGTCATGGTGCTGGATCACCACCTTGGCGTTGAAACGCTGCCTGCGGCATTGGCCATCGTGAACCCCAATCGGCAGGACGAAACCGGCGATCTGGCGCATCTGTGCGCGGCGGCGGTGGTGTTTCTGGTGCTGGTCGAAGCGGGTCGCCAGATGCGCGCCGAAGGGCGGCAGGGGCCCGATCTCATGGCGCTTCTGGACCTTGTGGGCCTTGCCACCGTGGCGGATGTGGCGCCACTGATCGGGGTGAACCGCGCGTTTGTGCGGCAGGGTTTGACAGTGATGGCCCGCCGGGCGCGGCCCGGTCTGGTGGCGCTGTCGGATGTCGCGCGACTCGACACGGCACCGGCACCGTATCATCTGGGCTACGTGCTGGGGCCGCGGATCAACGCGGGCGGGCGCATCGGGCAGGCCGACCTCGGCGCGCGGTTGCTGAGCACGGATGATCCACACGAGGCCACAGCCCTTGCAGCGCGGCTGGATGAATTGAACGCAGAACGCCGCGAGATCGAAGCGCGCGTGCGGGCCGAGGCGTTGGCGCAGTGCGAAGAGCGCGGTATGGACGGTCCGCTGGCCTGGGCGGTGGGCGATGGCTGGCATCCGGGCGTCGTTGGCATCGTCGCCAGCCGCGTCAAGGAAGCCACGAACCGCCCCAGCATCGTCATCGGGGTCGAGGACGGCATCGGCAAGGGCTCGGGCCGGTCGGTCGCGGGCATTGATCTGGGCGCGCCGATTCAGCGGCTGGCCGCCGAGGGGCTGCTGATCAAGGGCGGTGGGCACAAGATGGCGGCGGGTCTGACCGTGGCCGCGGACAAGATCGACGCGGCGATGGCGCGATTGGGCGAGTTGCTGGCCAAACAGGGGGCCGATGCGCTGGGGCCGCGCGATCTGCGGCTTGACGGCGCACTGATGCCGGGGGCTGCGACACTGGACCTTGTGGAACAGCTTGAACAGGCGGGCCCCTTTGGCGCGGGCGCACCCGGGCCGCGCTTTGCCTTTGGCGGCATGCGCATACTCAATGCCCGCCGGGTCGGGGAAAACCATCTCAAGATCAGCTTTGGCGAAACCGGGGGCGCGCGGCTCGATGGAATCGCCTTTGGCGCGTATGACAGCGCACTTGGCCCTACGCTCGAGGCGCATGGCGGTGCGCCGTTTCATCTGGCCGGACGGCTCGACATCAACAGCTATCAAGGGCGTCAATCGGTGCAATTGCAACTGGAAGACGCGGCACCTGCCTAAGAGAAATGCCTTGAATACCGGCTGTTTATCCCCGGTATGCACCATAACGCCCCGCACGTCGACGTCGCACCCGACGGTCTGTGCCACCGCGTGAAATACCCGAAAGAAACCACGCGAATTATGGCGATTTATCCCTTGCGCATCGGCGCCAGATTTCCTATCTCACCGCTCACGGTAGCTGCGTCCCGTTCGTCTATCGGTTAGGACGCCAGGTTTTCAACCTGGAAAGAGGGGTTCGATTCCCCTACGGGATGCCACCGTTTTCACCCACTGCCGTATTCGTTTGGTTGCCGCACGACGAAAGCGATTGTGCGCGCGCGCGCCTGCGCCATAAATATCCCCATGACATCGCCCGACTTACATGATGGCCTGCGTGGCCTGCTGGAACGCATCTATCCGGGTGCCGACAGTGCCGATCTGGTCAGCCGCGTATTGGCGGCCTTCTGGTCCGAAGGCGCAATCCCCGCATCGACCCCGCGTGCGCCATCAGGCGACATCTGGTCGCAAGAAGATGCGGTGCTGATCACCTACGGCAACTCGATCCTCGACGGACGGCACAAACCGCTGGATCTGCTGCATGATTTCCTGATCGAACGAATGGAGGGCGTGGTCAATGCCGTCCACATCCTGCCGTTCTTTCCGTTCACCTCGGATGATGGCTTTGCCGTCACCGATTTCACCGCCGTCGACCCGACGCTGGGCGACTGGGCCGACATTGAACGCATCGGTACGCGGCGGCAGTTGATGTCGGATCTGGTGCTGAACCACGTGTCGTCGCAGGGCGTGTGGTTCAATGCCTACCGGCAGGGGCAGGCCCCTTATGACCAGTTCTTTTTCGAGGCGGATCCCGAGGACGACCTGTCGATGGTCGTGCGCCCGCGTACCACCCCGCTGTTGCAAGAGGTCGAGACTGCGGGCGGCCCGCGCCACGTCTGGTGCACGTTCTCACATGACCAGATCGACCTGAACTTTGCCAACCCCGAGGTGCTGCTGGAACTGATCCGGATCATCCGGCTGCACATCGAAAAGGGCGTGCGCATCATCCGGCTGGATGCGGTGGCGTTCATCTGGAAAGAGGTCGGCACCCCGTCTATCCACATGCCGCAGACCCATGCGATCATCCAGTTGATCCGGCTCTTGTGCAATTACAACGCCGACCCGGTGATCCTGATCACCGAAACCAACGTGCCCAAGGCGGAAAACCTCAGCTATTTCGGCCAGTCGAACGAGGCGCACGCGATTTACAACTTTCCGCTGCCGCCGCTGATCCTGCAGGCGATGCTGTCGGGATCGGCCACGCATCTGCGCGCGTGGCAGGCGGCAATGCCGCCCGCACCCTTTGGTTGCGCCTATTTCAACTTTACCGCCAGCCATGACGGCATCGGCATGCGCCCTGTCGAGGGGCTGTTGCCGCAGGACGAGATCGAAAAGATGATCGCGACCGTGGCCAGCAACGGGGCGCTGTTGTCCATGCGCACCGGACCCGACGGGCGCGACGCGGTATACGAGATCAACTGTGGCTACTATGCCGCCATGGAACAGACCCATGACGGGCCCGACGGCTTGCAGTTTGAACGGTTTGTCGCCTCGCAGACCATCGTGATGTCGCTCGAAGGGATTCCGGGGTTCTATATCCATTCGATGCTGGCCACGCCTAATGATTACGAGGCCGTGGCGCATCGCGGCATGAACCGCGCGATCAACCGGCACCGGTGGGATTACCCGACGTTGCAGGCGCGGCTGACCGATCCGGCATCGGATCAGGCGCGTGTCCTTGGCGCCCTGTCCGAACGGTTGCGCCTGCGCGCGCGCCAGCCCGCGTTCCACCCCAATGCGACGCAGTTTACCCTGTCGCTCGATCCGCGGCTGTTCGGCGTCTGGCGGCAAAGCATCAACCGACAGCAGTCGATCTTTGCCCTGCACAATGTCAGCGCCGAAGGGGTGGCGATGGATCCCGAGCAATTGAACCTCATCGCGGACGAGCCGTGGTGGGATTTGCTGTCCGCAGAGTCGATCGCGCCGGGGGGCGGGGCGATTGTCTTTGCCCCCTACCAGTGCCGCTGGATTACCAACTGGTCCGCGCCGGACGCTTAACCGCTGGCAAACGGCTTGGGCGCAAACTGTTCCTCGTCCGCTTTGACCAGTGCCATCAGGTCACCGATGAGGCTGGGATCAGCGGCATTGATTCGGCTCCAGTTCGGAATAAACGGCGTTTCTTGCGGATTATCGAGGAAGACGAGCCCCGCGCGCATGATGTTTTCGGCAAAAAGCTCAATGGTGCGTTCCTCGGCGTGGCGGTCGAGGGTGAGGCCGTTCATCGTCGCCTCATCTGCATAAACCTCGAGCAGGTCCAGAGCACGGCGGTAGTAAGTTGCCTTTAGCGTGCGGAACACGTTGGGGGTAAACACCACGCCTTCGGTCGCCAGCTTGCGAAAGATCGCCTTGCAGATGTCGGTGGACATGCGGTTGAGGCCTGCGTTTGCGTCTTCTTCGCTGACATCTTGATGCTTGTGATCGTAGATGTCGGCAATCTCCACCTGACAGACCGCATTCCGACCCAGATTGCGCCACGCCTCGGACAGCACCCCGATCTCGAGCCCCCAGTCGGACGGGATACGCAAGTCGGGCAGCATTGGTGTGCGCATCGCAAATTCGCCCGAAAGCGGATAGCGAAAGCTGCGCAGGTAGTCGATATAGTCTTGATCTCCCACAACTTTCTTGAGAGCGATGAGCAGCGGGCTGATCAGCAGGCGCATGACGCGCCCGTTCAGCTTGCCGTCGCCCACGCGGGCGTAGAACCCCTTGGACAGCTGGTAGGTAAAGTTCGGGTTGGCCACCGGATAGACCAGCCGCGCCAGCATCTCGCGGTTGTAGGTCAGGATATCACAGTCGTGGATTGCCATGACGGACGCGTCCGCAGCAGCCAGCAAATAGCCGATCGCAGTCCACGCGTTCTTACCCTTGCCCGGCTCTTGCGGAGCCAGACCCAGCGCTTCGAGCCGGGTGTGATATTCGGTCATCCGTGGGCTGTCATTCCAGATCACGACATGGTCCTGCGGCAGCACCGAAAAGAAGTCGCGCGCCTGCCGGTACTGGTCCTCGGTCGCGCGGTCGAGGCCGATGATAATCTGGTTGAGGTACCGCACCTCGCGCAGGTGATCGAGGATCGGCCCCAGCGCGGGGCCGGTCAGTTCGGAAAACAGCGACGGCAGAATCAGTGTGATCTTGCGGTTCAGCGCAAAGCCTTCAAGCTCGTATTCCAGCTCGTCCAGCGATCGCGAGCGCAGGTTGTGAAACTGGGCAATGTTGCCGTTTTGGTGAAAGTCGGCCATGGCCCGTTGTCCTCAGTCTTGGTGCGCGCGCAGCAGTTCGAGTATGCAGGTGTTCCAGCCCGTTGGCCCGGGCTGGTCGCTGCGGCGGATCCGGCCTTTGTCCTCGCCCTGCAGGTGTGGCAGGGTTGGGCCGTCATCATTACGTATGATGATGCCCAAGTCGGCTTTTTCCAGCATTTCGACGTCGTTAGGGGCATCCCCCAGCGCAATGGTGGAGGTTGCGCCCAGCGTTTGGGCGACCTCGGCCATGGCGTCCGCCTTGGTCCGACCGTGCGACAGCGTCAGGAATCGCCCGCCGTGCCGGGCGTGGACGCCTTGGGCGGCCAGTGCTGCGCAAAAGGCATCGCGCGCGGCAGCTGTACCATCCCACAGACCCGGTTCGGAAAACTGCCGCGCACACGCCGCCTGTGCGTCGTCGGCGGCCAGTCCCGTCACCTCGGCCACCGCATCCACACCCATATCGCCAAAGCCGCGAAACGCGGGCCGCAGGTCCGGATCAAGCGTGTCCAATGCGGCGCGGATGCGGCGGTAGGCGCTGTCATCCTCTGCCGTCCCGATACCTGGCCAGATCACCCCGGCACCGTTTTCGACAATTGCGGGATAGTCGGTCAGCGCCATCTGGGCCTGCAGCACCTGCACCTCGGCCCCGGTCTTGCTGGTCGCCAGCACCACCGGCACACCCGCCGCACGCAAGGCCGCCAACGCCGGGCGCGCAGCGTCAAAGCTGTAGTCGTGGTGATCCAGCAAGGTGCCGTCGAGGTCGGAAAATACGATCAGGGTCATGCGCCAGGTTTATTGCAGGATATGCGCACCATAGCCGCTTGGCGTGGCGGGCAAAACCGGGCAATGTCGCGCGGTAACAGGAGGTGCGCGTGAAACGATCCACCATCAACAACATCATGGGCGACGCGGACGAGATGATCCGGTCTTTCGGCTTTGTCCTGCCGCCCTTTGCCGGTTGGAGCCCAGAGGAATTCCGCGCCCGCAAGGGCGATGCCGCCCACGTGATTTCGGCGCGCTGCGGCTGGGACATCACCGATTACGGCGCGGGAAAGTTCGACGAGATGGGCCTGTTTCTGTTTACCCTGCGCAACGGGCTGCTGTCGGACCTGCTGGGCGGCGGCGGGATGTGTTACGCCGAAAAACTGTTGATATCCCGACAGGATCAGCTGTCGCCCATGCACACCCACCTAATCAAGGCCGAGGACATCATCAACCGCGGCGGGGCGACGCTTGTGGTGGAACTCTTTGGCTCGGATGACGATGGCAATTATGCCGAGGATCGCGGTGGCGCGGTGATGTGCGACGGGATCGCGCGGCCCTATGGGCCCGGCGAAAAGCTGAGGCTGGCGCCCGGAGAAAGCGTCACCCTGCGTCCCGGCGACTGGCACGCGTTCTGGGGCGACGGGGGTGACGTGCTGATCGGCGAGGTGTCGACCGTCAACGACGACGAGACAGACAACATCTTTGTCACGCCGATTGGACGTTTTGCAAATATCGAAGAGGACGAGGCACCCGAGCATCTCTTGGTCAGCGACTATGCCGACTGGCTGTGAGCACGGCTTTCCTTACGTCAACCTGATTATGACACAACGTCACGCGTGCGCGCACGTTTGACATTCAGCCGCGATGCGTTAGCGGCGTTCAAGGGAACAATGAAAGGGGAGGTTCATGACCCAAGCTTCACGGCCCTGGACGGCACATTACGGCCCCAATGTGCGGCCCGATATAGGCGGCGCCGAATACACCCACATCGCCCAGATGGTGCGCGAGGTGTCCGGCAAATTCGGGAAGGCATGCGCCTTTACCTGCTGTTTGCCCAACGGCATGAACGGAAGCCTCAGCTTTGCCAAAGTGGACCAGATGTCGGACGCATTTGCCGCCTATCTGCGCGAGGTCGCGGGGCTGAGCGCCGGTGACCGCGTCGCGGTGCAGATGCCCAACGGCTTGCCCTTTCCCGTGGTGGCGTTCGGCGTGTTCAAGGCAGGCTGCGTTCTGGTCAACGTGAACCCGATGTACACCGCCGACGAGATGGCCAAGCAGTTCGAGGATGCCAAGCCGCACGCGCTGGTCATCGTCGACATGTTCGCCGACAAGATCGCCGCGGCCACCCGCAATCACCCCATTCCCAATGTCATCATCACCCGCGTGGCCGAATTCCTGCCCGCCATGCCGCGCGGAATCGTGCGGCTGGTGCAGACAGTCTGGGACCGGTCGATCCCCAAGCTCGACATGCCCCACACCCGCCTGCCCGACGCACTGCGCGCGGGCCGCGCTGCGGGTGCAAATGTGCAAAGCTATACGGCTGACGTCACCGGCGACGATCTGGCCGTGCTGCAATACACCGGTGGCACCACCGGCGTGGCCAAGGGTGCGATGCTGAGCCACGGCAACCTGCTGTGCAACATGGCGCAGACGCGCGAACTGCTCGGCGATGTTCTGGAGGATGGCAAAGAGGTCGTGCTGACGGCGCTGCCGCTCTATCACATCTTTGCGTTCACCGTGAACATGATGTGTTTCTACCGGGCTGGCGCGCGCAACATCCTGATCCCGAACCCGCGCCCGCTGTCGGCGCTGAAACGCGCGTTCGAGAATTACAAGATCACTTGGATGAGCGGTGTGAACACGCTGTTCAACGGGCTCAACAACGAGATCTGGTTTCAGGACAGCCCGCCGCGGCATCTGAAGTTCGCCTCGGCCGGTGGTATGGCTTTGCAATCGTCCGTGGCTACGCGCTGGCGCGAGATCACCGGAACCGAGATCGTGCAAGGCTACGGCCTGACCGAAACCTCGCCTGTGCTCACGTTCGAGCCGGTGGGCAAGGCGCGCCCCGGCACCATCGGCATCCCGGTGCCATCGACGGATGTGGCGTGTTTTGACGATGCGGGCACGCAGCTGGCCATTGGCGAGACCGGCGAAATCGCAGCGCGGGGCCCGCAGATCATGCAGGGCTACTGGCAAAAACCTGAAGAGACCGCGAACACCATGGTGGGCGACTGGTTCCTGACCGGCGACATCGGTGTCATGGACGAAGACGGTTACATCCGCATCGTGGACCGCAAGAAGGACATGGTCGTTGTCTCGGGCTTCAACGTTTATCCCAACGAGGTCGAGGACGTGCTGGCCGCCCATGACGGCGTGTTGGAAGCGGCGGTGATCGGTGTGCCGGATGAGGCGTCGGGCGAAATGGTCAAAGCCTACGTGGTGCTCGACGACACGTCGTTGAACGAAAAGGCGCTGCGCGCCTACGCCAAGGAGCATCTGACCGCGTACAAGGTGCCCAAGCGGATCGAGATCCGGGACGAGTTGCCCAAATCCAACGTGGGCAAGATCCTGCGCAAGGATCTGCGGGCCGAAGAAATGGCCAAAGTGGCGGCGGAGTAGATCGATGGTCGATGAATTTACACAAACCCTTCTGGGGATCATGGTCGCCGTTATCATGCTGGGCATGGGCGCGTCTCTGACGCCGCGCGACTTTATCCTTGCGCTGAAACGCCCCTATGGGCTGATGATCGGTGTGATCAGCCAGTACGGTATCATGCCTCTGTTGGGGTTCCTGCTGGCGCTGATGCTGAGCGTGCCGGAAACCATTGCCATCGGTATCCTGATCATGGCGTGCATGCCGGGCGGGACCACGTCGAACATCTTTACCTACTTTTCCAAGGGCAACCTGGCCCTGTCGGTGCTGATGACCGTGACGTCGACCGTGACGGGCGTGGTGTTGATCCCGGTTATCCTGCTGCTCTACGCAGCAGCACTTGACCTGACGATCCCGCGTGAGGACATCATCGCCGTGCTGCTGGTGCTGCTTGTGCCTGTGGCCATCGGGATGACGATCCGCAAGCTGAATTCGAATGCCGGTGCGGTGATCGAGTTCTGCGGATCCATCCTCGCGCTGTTCTTCATCCTTTTCATAATGGTGACCTGGGTGCCGCAGAACTGGCAGTTCTTGCTGAATACGACACCCGCGACCTACGTGGCCGCCATCGGCCTGGGGCTTGTGGGGATCACGATCGGCTACGTGTTTGCCAAAAGCCTGAAGTTGCACCCGCGCAATGCGCGAACGGTCGCGCTTGAGACCGGCATTCAGAACGGGCCCTTGGCAATTGCGATCATCATCTTTTCGTTCCCCGAAGCGCAGCAACAGGCGGTGATGGCGGTGCCCGCGCTTTATTCGCTGTTCATCGTGATCGTATCGACGCTGGTCACCCTGTTCTTCCGCCGCGCCAATACGGCAGCTGAACAAAAGCTGCCTGACAGCCTGATCTAACGCGGTTGCGATAAAACGTGACTTGTGGTGACACACGGTCGCGCGCAGGCTCTCTCTATGATGATGGGGGGAGCGTGATGTTTTTCGTGATCAAGCGCATAGCCGCGATGGTCGTTGCCGTGGCCCTGATCGGCTGCGCCCCGATCAGCGCAGACACCGAGGTCTCACCAAGCGTCATCGCAGCCTTCGGCGCTCCTCCTGATGTCCCGAGCGGCCCGCTGCCGCCTGATTTGGAAAAGGCAGTGACAAAGGCGTTCAAGGGCAGCGTGGCCGACGTGACCAGCCTGCCCAGATCAAGCTGGGGCCCAGAAAGCTCGGCTGCGCTCGAACAGATTGTAGCGGCGGGGGATCCAAGGGTTGTGTGGTTGATCACGGATCTCATGCGGTTCACCTTTCGACAGGCGCAGTTCAAGGAGCTTTCGGACGCGGCGGGCGCAATCCTCGGCAAATCGTGGGACCAGCAAAACGACTGGAACGACATTATCGATCACATGATCGCGTGGGATGTCCCCGCCTTTCCGGGCTATCTGACGTACAAGCGTGATATCTTTACCAACGCCCTGCCCGGCTGGGAGGGCATTTTTGTGCCCGGAGAGATTGACTGGCGTCTGGTCAGTTGGGGCGGCGTGCCGATTGACGCGCGCGGCTTTGATGAAACGGACATCCCTTGCAACTGCATCCCTGCCGCCGACAACCCGCCGACACAAGGCGCCGACGCCGCCACATGGCTGGACGATGACGATGTCATCTTTGGCATTGTCATCAACGGCGAAGCCCGTGCCTATCCCCGCCGCATCATGGAAGTCCGCGAGATGGTGAATGATACGCTTGGCGGGCGGGATCTCGCGATCCCCTATTGTACGCTGTGCGGTGCTGCGCAGGCCTATTTCACCGACGCTGTTCCGGCAGGCGTCAAACGACCGGTCATGCGCACCTCGGGTCTGCTGATACGGTCGAACAAGGTGATGTACGACATCACGTCCGGGTCCGTCTTTGACACGTTTTTGGGCAAGGCGGTTACCGGCGCGCTGCTGGAACAGGGCGTCACGCTGCCGCAAGCCACGGTTGTCACCTCTGACTGGGGCACGTGGAAAGAGACATACCCCGAGACCACTGTTTTGCTGGAGCGTCTCGCACTTGGGCGCGACTTCGATTTCCGCAGCGGTCGTGATGCGCAGGGGCCGATCTTTCCGGTCGGTGATGTCGACCCGCGCCTGCCGGTGCAGGCGGATGTGGTGGGCGTGATTGCAAGCGATGGCGCGCCTGTGGCATTTGATCGTGGAAGCGCTCTTTTGGCCCTGCGCGCTGGCGAGGATGTCGCCACAGGCGGCGTGAGGTTGGAGCTGGCGGCCGGTGGTCTCAGCGCGGCGGCTGCAGATGGGACAGCGCTGTCCAGCCATGAAGCGTTTTGGTTTGCCTGGTCCCAATTCCACCCTGAAACAGCGCTGTGGGCGGGCAACTGAACACCGCCGCAAACCGCATATTTAACCACTCAAAGCGATAGCGGATCAGTTAGGGATATCCTGACCTTGATCGAAAACTGCTGCGCTGGCACCATCGCCATGTCTGTCGGGGCTGAAATTACGGCGGCCGCCGCGCATAAAGCGCAGCGCCAAAGTGTTGATACCTGTAGCAGATTGCAACGCCCTCTTGTTCGGGCTGCGCATTGAAGTGATTTTTTGAGCGCCCATTTCCGGCGCATCGCTGATCAGAGATTGAAGTGGTATTGTCATGCAACACACGCCTTCCTTTGACGCCAGCAATGCAGATGACACGCGCATGCGCGGCGGTCTGCTTCTGGTTCCGATCCTTGGACGCGCGCCGGACGGGAGCCCCATTCTGGGTGGCAAAGACCCGGCGATGGCACTGGACCCGTTGCCCGAAGGCGATCCGTCAAGCTTTCTTGCCGTTTGCAAGGAGGCGCAGATGGACGGACGGCTTGTCGTGCTTGGCTATGTCCCGCTCGGAGACGCCGTGTGCGCGGTCGGAGCAGCCAAACCTGCGCAAGACATCACCATCGGCACTGCCAAAGCGCAAATCCGGCTGATGCGCGATGGGCGCGTGCGCATCATTGGCGAGGATGTCCAGATGGGAGCCCGCGGTCGCATGCGCCTGAAGGGTGCCACGATAGATCTGAACTAAAGCATCATGTGGGACGTCGACAACACAACACCATTTCCGCATGCGCAGACGTTCCTGCGCGACGCAGAAGGGCGTTCCCTGTGGGTTGTGGGTGTCAAGGCGACGCTGGCGTTTCGTCCCGGACGGGCATGTCTTTTTGTGCCCGATCAGGTGCCGGTACACCACGGACCTGTTTTTGCCGAGGATGACACGCAGTCTGATCTGCTGGCTGATACCGACATAACCCTGCCCAAGGATCAGGTGGATGTGACCGTGGACGCCACTGCCTATCCGCCCCGCGATGTGCGGGTCGAACAACCGTATCTGGCGCAGATCAGCGTGGGGCCCATGAACAAGCCGGTCCAGATCGCGCCGCCTTCGATGCTGTCGCGGTGGCAAGGTGTGACGCCGATCAAGGATGCGACGCCTGACCCAGTTCCGCTGCGCTATAGCTCGGCTTTTGGGGGGGAACGGACCGGCGACAATCCGATCGGGCTGGGCGATGATCCAAGGGCCGAGCGTGAAACCACACCGATGCCGCGGCTCAGCCTGCCGGGCAAGCCTTTGCAAAACCCCAAGTTCCCCGTGCCACCCGTGGCGCTGAACGCAATTCCGCGATCGTGGCCCGCGCGCGATGCGCTGAGCGGGACTTATGACGCAGAATGGCAGCGCCGGCGCTCGCCTCTTTTGCCGACGGATCTGCAGTCTGAATTCTGGCAGGCCGCCCCGCCGGATCAACGCTTGGACCGTGCCGCCTTGAGCGGCGCGCACGTAACGCTGACCAACATGACATCGTCAGATGGCGCGTGGGCTGATCCACCGGTCAGCTTTGCGCTGCCGTTTGTCGGTTTCGGCATCAGGACGCAGTTCCGCGGCCAGTGGTGTCCGCTGGCGCCTGAATTGCAAACCATCCACATCGCCGCTAATGCGCGTCTGATTTCGTTGTTCTATCTCGCGACCCTGCCGATTGAGGCAGGAAAGAACGACGTTCTGGTGGGCAGCACGATCATCTCGCTCGAAGACAGCAGCGGATTCAGGGTGCAGCCGGAACACGCCGGATCGTTTGAGCGCACTGCGCAGCTTGAGGAGGCGGTCTGATGCCCTCGACGGTCAACGCCAACATGCTGACACTGTCCCACAAAGGCACCATGGGGTTCGAGATCAACACCGTGCCCGATGTCTGCAAGACCCCTGCGGGTTCCGCCGTGGTCCCGGTGCCCTATGTGATTATTTCGAAGTCAAGCGATCTGGCCAAGGGAACCAAGAAAACCTTTGCCGATGGCGGCAATTCGATCGCGCACCGCCCGTCCGTGCATTCCCGTTGCACCGGGGACGAACCCGGAACGCTCAAGGGCATCATTTCGAGCACGAACATCCACCAAAGCCACTGGATCACCTTTTCGCCCACGGTTTACGCCGAGGGAAAGAATGTCAGTCGATTCACCGACAAGATGTTTATGAACAACCGCAACTGCATATCGGGGACGGGCGGGCATTTTGAAATCCCCAACATGCCCGGCATGCCGGTGATGGAACAGCTGTGCAAAATCTTCTGCGAAACGCGCGAGAAATGGCACAAGGAAAAGCGCGAAGCCGAAGCAAAGGGACAAAAATATAACAAGAAACCATCGGCTATGGCCGAAGCCAAGGTCAAGGAGCAACTCAAGGACAGCAATTCACCGCTGAACAAAGCGGTAAAATCCGGCAATCCGACCCGCGTAGGGTCCGCAGAAAAGCAGTTCTTTATTCAGAACAAAAAGAACCCGCTGACCGGAAAAGGCAAATACGATGGCGCTCGAAAGATCTACGATGAAAAGGGGCTGAAACGCGCGCTCAAGCGGCAGCTCAAGAAAGAGGTCGGCAAGGGTTTGAGCAAAAAAGGCGCCAAGATGCTGGTGGGCAGCTGGAAAAAGCTGATCCCCGGTCTTAACATTGCGTCGACCGTGTACGACATCGTCGACACCGGCTTGATGGTGCGGGAGATATATAAATCTCTGAACGCCGCGACAGTGATGGGCGAAGCGGCAAAAATCAGGCCTGACTTCGCCATTCAGAACGCTGACGGGTCGCTGCACGAAATCTATGATTTCAAGTTCGACGACCCCGAAACCGGATACAAGGACGATTGGGGCAAGAAATCCAAACAGCGCGAGGCCTATGAACAGGCCGCAGGTAAGGATCCCAAGAAAGTCAGCCTCGAACGGTGCAACAACTGCACCAAAGGCAAACCAGCAGCCAAAGCCAATCCTGTAGGATGATAATGCCTGACTACATATTCCGCGGCGAAGACCCGATTGCCCAACCTGCCTTCCGCATACTTGCCTATTGGCCGGTGGCTTTGCAGGACCCTGTGATGTCCCAGGGGCTGGTCGCGATCTTTGACAGCTTCTTGCAGCATCATCGCGAAGCATTGGCGTATACTGTGGTTGCGGATGAAAAAAGGCCGATGGAGGGGCACGAGGCATCCGATGCCGGATTTGCCGATATGCGCGACTGGCTGGCCACAGCGGCCAAGGAATGGCCCGCCACCGCCCGCACCTTTGGCCCGATCAGTGAGGACACCGGCCAGATCGTTGTCCCGTCCTTCCGGGTCGAGCAAATGGCCGATCTGAGCATCATGGACATCTCTGTGCCGGCCGATCCCGAACAGGCAGTCCCATTGGCCAACCGGGTGACAGAGATCCTGCAAGGCATGCCAACCCTCTACGCGATCATGGGCATGGGCTTCTTCCTGCCAACCTCGCTGGAAGAGCTCTCATACGTCTTCCCTCGCGGCTCCGTACGCTACAAAACCGCCATCGAGTTCATGGCCGAAGGCCCGCGTTGGTGTCTGCGCCAAGATATTGGCAACACGTTCTGGGACGAAATGCCTGAAGAGACCGACGGCATCCCCGACATCGGCTGGCGCACAATAGTGGGCGCACACTACTTGCCGCGCCTGGGCCAGGTTTCGATTGATGCCGAGGGCGTGACCGTGGACCAATCCGGCGCCATGCTGATTGTCACCGCAGGCGCTGCGCCCATCTGGGGCGACGTCAACATGGGCGAGGACATCTCTGCCTACCGCGCCGTCGCAGAAGCCCTGGCGCCTGCCCGCGCCAGCGTGCGGCCCATGCTGAACGGTCTGTTTGGCGCGCAGGTTGACGACCCGGATGGCACCGACCGGGTTGAGGCATGGTACGAGAGGTTCGAGGCATGACATTGCTCGACCAGCTTTTGGGGCGCCTGCATATCTCTTCGACCCTGCCCGAAGTGGTCACCCGGGTCGTGGTAACTGTGCAGTACACCCCCGAGGCCGTCGCGCGAAACCTACCAGTGGACCGCCAGTCGGTCTGGGATCTGTTTGCCGAAGATCTGGCCGTCTTGCTGGGCTCCGGCTACCTGTCACGCCCGTTTCAGCCGCAAGTGCCCGCGACGGTGACAGCGGTCCTTGAAGGCGCTGAACGGCTGGTGATCACGATCAATACGACCGGCGCGCATGTGAATCTTGTACATGCGCTGATCCGGATGGTCCTCGCCACGCACCAAACGCCGGCCGATGCGGCGGTACGCCTGTTGGTCGAAGCAGGCGGCGACGACGTGGAAGCGGCCGAAGCCTACAATCACATGGTTTTTGATACGGACATTGGCGCCGTGATGGTGCAAGTGAAAGGCCCCGACGGTCTGGAACCAATTCCCGTCGATATCCGCGGAGCGATCTGGCACAACGTGCACGTCCCGCCAACCGGACCATTGGGTGGCAGCCCGGTGATCGAGGCGGACGAAATTACATTTTCCAACCTGACCTTTGATGACGTCAACGAAGACGTGGAGGACGCGTTCCTGAGCGTTTCGGGCATGAATGCCTTCATTCCAACAGGCTTTGATGCGGCAAACGAGCCGGGCGAAGAGGAAGTGTTTGTACCGGCCCGTGGCACGGCCGTGGTGCAGAACGTTTCGATCGAACAGATCTACCTGTTCGAATTGCTGGCCACCTTCAATGGCGGCGACATCAGTCGCACGCGGGCGGAGGTGACGCTGGAATGACGCTCCTGCTGGCAGAGATGGGATTTACGTCGGCCTTTGGGCCCGGCCTTGCCACGGCAATTCAGGCACAGCTGGATGACGAGCGGTGTCTCGTGCGTAATCTGCGATTTATCGGTGCAGATTTTCAGGAGCAGATTTGCGCGTTTCAGGACAACGAGGATGTCGACATCCTTGCAGATGCGCTGCATCGCTTGATCGGCCAAGCTGTTGCTGACCTGCTTGAACGACTTGGACCAGAAACGCCCACCACAGCTGTTGATGTGATCCTGTGTCTGCCGGAAACCGCGCCCGAAGACGGGATGCCCGGCGCAAGGCTCAACGCACTGGGAGAGACTTTGCCGCCGCTCATATACGCGGCGCTGGACGGCACCTGCCTTGAGGCCACCGATATGCGACTGGTCACAGATGCCCAGTCGGGGCCCGCGCGCGTGATCCAGAGCATTTTTCGCAAGGGCGCGGACCGTGCCTTCCTGTTTATCTGCGCTGACAGCTACAGCGACAGGGACCGGCTGAATGCGCTGTTGGGGCAGAAGCGTCTTTTTGCGGACGAGGTCGCCAACTACAGCCTGATCCCCGGCGAGGCGGCCGCCGCGATGCTGGTACTGCCAGAGGCGATGCGCATCGGGGAACCCTTGGCTTATATTGGTGGCGCCTCGTCGGCACCGGAACCGGTCGGCGAGATGGACAATGCCGACACGCTGTCGCAGGCCATCAGCGACAGCGCGCTGGCCGCTCTTGACGGTTTGGGGTCGGGCAGACGTCCGATCGACCGGTTTTTTACCGATTTCAACAATAGTCGCTACCGGGCCAGCGAAGGCGCTTATTGCCTGCACCGGCTGGTGGCAGGCTATCTGGCCGAAGATATCGCGCCACTTTATCCAGCATTGGATTTCGGCGACTGCGGCGCCGCCTATTTTGGCCTCGCCATGGCGCAGCTCTGTGCCGAGGCAATCAGTGAAGAACAGCCTCTGCAGGCGCTGGTCCTGTCTTCGACCACATGGTCGAAATCCCGGGCGGCAATCGTGGCCCAATCCAATCCCATTCGCCTCTTCGGGCTGCAACAGCCGACAGTAGAGGAAGACGATTTTTTTGATGACGATGATATCGAACATGACATCGAAGACGCCCCGCCGCCCCTCGAAGAGGTTTCCTGAAACCGGCTGCATCCGACTGCGGATGCGGCACAACAATTAGATTAGGTCCAGGCCATGAATGCATATTCTCAAAGATCGCGCCTTGCACGGCTCACCACTGATCTGGGCGAGGATTTTCTTGTCCTCAATCGCTTTGACGGCGAAGATTTCATGAACAACCTGTTCGAATATCGGGTTCAGGCGTTTTCGATGGAACGCAACATCGATTTCGACCTTCTGATCGGCACACACGCCACGGTCGAAATAGAATCCAAGGACAAACCGGTCCCCTTTGACGGCATCATAACAGAGGCGCGTTGGCGCGGTCAGGGGCCAAACGGGTGGGAATACGAACTGGTTCTGCGGCCATGGCTTTGGCTCCTGGGCAAGCGGCGCGCGCAGCGCATCTTTCACAACATGGATGCACCCGCAATCATCAGTCAGGTGCTGTCGGACTATGCCCATCTGGGCGCGCCGCATTTCGAAGACGTGCTGATGAACTCCTACGCCGAACTGGAGTACACGGTGCAGTATCGCGAAAGCGATCTCGCCTTTGTACGGCGCATGATGGAACGGTTCGGGATGAGCTTTCATTTTGTGCACGAGGTCGGCAACCACAAGATGATGATCACCGATCATCCGGACGCGCATGAAAACAACCTGACATTGCCGTTCTACCCGATCACCGAAAGCCATCAGACCGACGAAATGCACATCAGGCGGATCGCACCAGTGGTAAAGCGGCGCTGGGGCTCCCACTGCCAGATGT
>JBCBAV010000057.1:0-21475 GCA_038532285.1 Pseudomonadota bacterium
GTTTCTGGTAGGGCGGTTTGAAGCGGAAGCCGCCGGGGACCTCGACGCTGCCCAGCAGGATCTGGAGGACGTGCAGGGCGCGGCAGGTCTGGAACCCGTTGGCGTGGGCCGAGATGCCGCGCATCGAGTGGAACGACACGGGCCGCCCCTGCATGGTCTTGTGCGTCTCGCCGCGGAAGTCGGTCCATTCCTGATCCAGCTCGAACGCCTCGTCAAAGGCGACGCGGGCAATTTCAGCCGCCAGCGCGCGGATGCGGCCCGCCGGGATGCCGGTCTGGTCGGCGACGGCCTCGGGGGCGTAGTCATCGCTCAGGTACCGGTCGGCCATGTGGTGCATCACGGTGCGGTGGGTGATGCCCGTGTGCCGGTGGGTGGCGGTGAGGTCGGGTTTCACGCCCTTTTGGTCGAACGGCGTCAGCTTGCCTGTGGCGCGGTCGATCACCAGTTCCTTGCCATCGTCATCACGCAGGAGCAGGCCGAATTCGGGCGACGCCGCGTCGGCGTTCACCAGGCAGGGCGCGTTTGTGAAGCGGGCGAGGTAGTCCACGTCGATCTTGCCCGCCTTCATCAGGCAGTGCACGAGCGACAGGATCAGCAGGCCGTCGGTGCCCGGCGTGATGCCGAACCAGTCGTCGGCCACGGCGTTGTAGCCGGTGCGGATCGGGTTCACGCCGACGACGCGGGCGCCGCGGGCCTTGATCTTGCCGATCCCCATCTTGATCGGGTTGCTGTCGTGGTCTTCGGCGACGCCGAAGAGGATGAACAGCTTGGTGTGGTCCCAGTCGGGTTGGCCAAATTCCCAGAACGCGCCGCCCATGGTGTAGATGCCTGCGGCGGCCATGTTGACCGAACAGAAGCCGCCGTGGGCGGCGTAGTTGGGGGTGCCGAAGTTTTGCGCCCAGAAGCTGGTGAACGACTGCGACTGGTCGCGGCCGGTGAAAAAGGCGAGCTTGGACGGGTCTTCGGCGCGGATGGGGGCGAGCCAGTCGGTGGCCATTTCCAGCGCTTCGTCCCAGCTGATTTCCTCGAACTGACCCGAGCCGCGGGGGCCCACGCGTTTGAGCGGCGCGCGCAGGCGCGAGGGGGCGTTGACCTGCATGATTCCGGCCGAGCCCTTGGCGCAGAGCACGCCCTGGTTCACCGGGTGGTCGCGGTTGCCTTCGATATAGGCGACCTGCCCATCTTTCATGTGCACGTTGATGCCGCAGCGGCAGGCGCACATGTAGCAGGTCGTTTTGCGCACCTCGTCAGAGACGTGCGGCGACAGGTCAAGTGCGGGCTGTTGGTGGCTCATCTCGGCTCCCCTTGGGACATGGGATTATTGGTCTTGGCGTCCCGTTTTGCTGCATATGATGTAAGCGCTTTCATAAGGTCAACCACCTGCGGCCATGAGGCGCGCTGCATCGTGCGCGATCTGGCGTTCTTCGTCGGCGGCGATGACGTGCACGGGCAGATCACCCAGCCATGCGAGGTGGCCCATGATCTGGTCGCGGATGGGGGCGGCGTTTTCGCCGATGCCGCCGGTAAAGGCGACGGCGTCGACGCCGCCCATGGCGACAATCGCACTGCCCGCGTGGCGAGCGGCCCAGTAGCAGAAGTGATCGACGGCGAGGCGCGCGCGGTCGGTATCGGCGGCAAGAAGCAGGCGCATGTCGTTGCTGCCGCCCAGCCCCTTGAGCCCGCTTTCGTGGTTCAAAAGGCGCGCGGCCTCGTCCGCGCCGTAAAGCTCGGCCAGCCGCAGCACGGCCATGCCGTCAATGGCACCAGACCGCGTGCCCATGGTCAGCCCATCGAGCGGGGAATAGCCCATGGAGGTGGCAACCGACACGCCGCTATGGATGGCGCAGAGCGACGCACCCGAGCCCAGGTGGAACGCCAGCAGGCGGTTGGGCAGGGCGTCGCCGAACTGGGTCACGATCCACGCGTAGCTGAGCCCGTGAAAGCCGTAGCGGCGGATGCCCATGCTGCGCGGTTCGCGCGGGAGGGCGTAGGTGGTCGCGACCTCGGGCTGGGCCGCGTGGAACGCGGTGCCGAAGCTCGCGTATTGCGGCAGGTCGGGGGCCAGCGCCTGCAGCGCGCGGATGCCCGCGAGGTTGTTGGGGTTGTGCAGCGGGGCGAGGGGAATGGCCGCCTCGATCCCCGCGATGACGTCGTCGGTGACGTGCGTGGGCTGCACCAGAGACGTGCCGCCGTGGACCACGCGGTGGGCGGCGGCGGTGAGGGCGGTGACGTCGATCCCCTGACGGGCGAGGCTGTTCAGGATCACGCGCAGCGCGCTGTCGTGGTCGGGGGCGGCGACGTCCATGTCGGCATCGCCGAGCGACAGGTGCGCGAGCGCGCCGCCGATGCCGCTGACCTGCCCGGCCATCACCAAAGTGAGGTCGGGCTGGTACACCGCCACCTTGATCGACGACGATCCGGCGTTGACGACAAGGATCATGACGCCGCCATGATGGCACCCAGCGCCACCGACGACAGGCGCGCGGCGGGCGGGTCGGCGCGGCTGGTCAGCAGGATCGGCACCTTGGCGCCCATCACGATGCCGCCCGCGCAGCCGCCCGCGAGGTAGACAAAGGATTTGAACAGCGCGTTACCCGACACGATGTCGGGCACGATGATCGCGTCGGCCTGTCCGGCGACGGGGTCGTCGGTCATCTTTTTGGTGGCGACGGCCTTGGGCGACATGATCAGGTCAAAGGCGAGCGGGCCGGAGAAGTCGGCGCTGTCAATCTCCGCCCGGGCCCAGTCGCGCAATTCGCGCGCTTCCATGGATGAGGGCACGCTGGGGATCGCGGATTCCGTGGCGGACAGGAACGCGACCTTGGGCCGGTCGTTGCCCAGACGGTGCAGCAGCTTGACCACCTCGGTGGTGGCGTCCTTGCGGGTGTCGAGGTTGGGATGGACGTTCACGGCGGCGTCCGAGATCGTGATCGCCCCGGTGCCATCCGCGCCCGTGATATGGAAGATATGGACAAAGCGGCGGCCCGTGCGCAGGCCCGCATCGCGCGACACCGCGGCCTTCATGAACGCGTCGGTGTGCAGCTGTCCCTTCATCAGCACGTCGGCGCGCCCCTCGCCGCAAGCCAGTGCGGCGGCCATGCCCGAGGCGGCCTCGCCCTCGGCCTCGATGATCTCGAACCCCGAAATGTCCCAGTCGAGTGCCGCGGCCTCATCCTTGATCATGTGGCGTTCGCCGGTAAAGACGGGGACCATCATGTTCGCCTCTGTCGCCTCTTTGGCGGCGAGCATTGGCAGGCGCGACCCGGCGCGGGCGATGGCGACGCGCGGGCTGGGCAGGCGCTGGGCCATCTCGATGATGTGCGGCGGCGCGATGGCGCTGGCGTCGGACAGAAACGGATGGGTCACGAAAGGCGCCTTTCAAATACGAAAAGAGGGGGCGGATCGCCCGCCCCCTGATAGCATGTGTTGACCCGGATCAGGCAGCGGTCTGAGGCCGCATGTCGTCCTTGGAAATGCCGGCCACGGACACGGGTTTCTTCATCGCGTCGCGGCGGAACGGCTCGCCCAGTTCCTGATTGATCATCGCTTCGATCAGCGTGGTCTTGCCGTGGTTCATCTGGTCGTCGATCGCCTTGTTCAGCGCGGCGGTCAGTTCGTCCATGGTGCGCGCGACAACGCCCTGCAGGCCACAGGCCTTGGCGATGCCGGCATAGGACACTTCCTCGTCCAGCTCGGTGCCGACAAAGTTGTCGTCGAACCACAGGGTCGAGTTCCGCTTTTCCGCGCCCCACTGGTAGTTGCGGAAGACGATCTGCGTGATCGGGGGCCATTCGCCGCGGCCGATGGCCGTCAGTTCGTTGACCGCGATGCCAAAGGCGCCGTCACCGGCAAAGCCCACGACCGGCACGTCCGGCTGGCCAATTTTGGCGCCGACGATGGCAGGCAGGCCGTAGCCGCAGGGGCCAAAGAGACCGGGGGCGAGGTATTTGCGGCCCTCGTCAAAGTCCGGATAGGCGTTGCCGATGGCACAGTTGTTGCCGATGTCGGACGAGATGATCGCTTCGCGCGGCAGGGCGCTCTGGATGGCGCGCCACGCCATGCGGGGGCTCATCCAATCGGGCTTGTGATCGCGGGCGCGCTGGTTCCATGTGGTGCCGGGGTCGTCGTCCTCGTGGGTCATTTCGGTCAGCTGCTGCGCCCACCGGGATTTGGTGTCGGCGATCTTGGCTTTTCGGTCGGCGCGGCCTGCATCACCCGCGGTGTCGGACAGGCTGTTCAGGATACCCTTGGCCACCTTGGCGGCGTCCCCGACGATGCCCACAGTGACCTTTTTGGTCAGGCCGATGCGGTCAGGGTTGATGTCCACCTGAATGATGGTGGCATCTTTGGGCCAGTAGTCGATGCCGTAACCGGGCAGGGTCGAAAACGGGTTCAGGCGGGTGCCGAGGCACAGGACCACGTCCGCGTCCGCGATCAGCTCCATGCCCGCCTTGGACCCGTTGTAGCCCAGCGGACCGGCAAACAGCGGATGGTTGCCGGGGAAGGCGTCGTTGTGCTGGTAGCCCACGCAGACAGGCGCATCGAGCCGTTCGGCCAGCGCCTTGGACGCCTCGATCCCGCCATCGGACAGGACGACGCCCGCGCCGTTCAGGATCACCGGGTTCTTGGCGTTGGACAGGATGTCGGCGGCCTGTGCAACCGAGTTCTCGCCGCCGGGCGAGCGTTCGAATTCGATGGGGTCGACGATGTCGACGTCGATCACCTGTGTCCACATGTCACGCGGGATGTTCAGCTGAGCCGGGCCGCTCAGACGCTTGGCCTGGCTGATGACGCGGGTCAGCACCTCGACCACGCGGGACGGGTCACGCACCTCTTCCTGGTAGGCGACCATGTCGGCGAACAGCGCCATCTGCTCGACCTCCTGGAAACCGCCCTGACCGATGGTCTTGTTCGCGGCTTGCGGCGTGACCAGCAGCAGCGGTGTGTGGTTCCAGTAGGCGGTTTTGACGGCGGTCACGAAGTTGGTGATGCCGGGGCCGTTCTGCGCGATCATCATCGACATCTTGCCGGTGGCGCGGGTGTAGCCGTCGGACATGAACCCGGCAGAGCCCTCGTGTGCGCAATCCCAGAACTGGATGCCCGCCTGCGGAAACAGGTCCGAGATTGGCATCATGGCGGACCCGATAATGCCAAAGGCATGTTCGATTCCATGCCGCTGGAGGCATTTCACAAAGGCTTCTTCGGTGGTCATTTTCATCTGGCACACTCCGCGTGTCGGTAGGATTCGTTGGGGAATTATTGACGACAAGATAAGGGGCCGTTTGGTATTGCGTTAGGGCCAGTTGCCGCGTTCGCCTCAGTCCAGAAGGGCGCGTTCGGCGGCGGCGATGCGGGCGATGCCTTCGCCGATGCGGGACGTGGGGATCGACGAATACCCCAGACGGTAGAAATGGCGCGGCGCGGGGGAGGTGGCAAAGAACGGGTGGCCGGGTTCGATCAGGACGCTTTGCGCTTCGAGCATGCGGGCGAGGCGGGCGGTGTCGACGCCCTCGGGTGCCTGCATCCAGAAGGACGAGCCGCCCACCGTATCGGCCCCCGCGATGCGCAGCCCATGCTGCGCGATGGCGGCCTGCATCGCGGCACGCCGGTCCTGCAGGGCGGCCCCCATCTTGCGGATCTGGGCATCGTAGTGGCCGAGTGACAGAAAGTACGCCGCCGTGCGCTGGATATGGCCCGGCGGATGCCGCAGGACAGAGGTGCGCAGGGCGCGGACCTCTCGAATAAAGCTTTCAGAACCAACGAGATAGCCGAGGCGTAGCCCGGGAAAGAGCGACTTGGAGAAGCTGCCCACGTAGATCACCCGCCCCTCGCGGTCGATGGATTTGAGCGCGGGCGAGGGCCGGGCGTGGGTGGACATTTCGAACTCGTAATCATCCTCGACTACCAGCGCATCCAGCGCGCGGGCCCGGTCCAGCAGGGCGGCGCGGCGGTCCATGGGCATGGTCACGGTGCTGGGGCAATGGTGGCTGGGCGCGCAAAAGATCACGTCGGTCTCATCCGGCAGCGCGTCGGGCGGCAGGCCGCCTGCGTCCACGCGCACCGGGGCCAGATGGCACCGCGACTGGGTGAGGATGTCGCGCAGGGCGGGGTATCCCGGATCCTCGAACGCCGCCGTGCGGCGCTGGGTCAGCAGCACCTGGGCCGTGAGCCACAGCGCGTTCTGCGCGCCCATGGTGATCAGGATCTGTTCCGGCGTCGCCGAGATGCCGCGCCGGGGCAGCGTGTTGCGCTGGATAAAGCCGATCAGCTGCGGGTCGTCGCGGTCGTAGTAATCGGCAGTGAGCGCGGAAAAGTCCCTTTGCCCAAGGGCTTGCATCGCGCAAGTGCGCCAGTTGGCATGGTCGAAAAGCTGCGGGTCGGTCTGGCCGTAGATGAATGGAAAGCGGAAGCGGTCCCAGTCGGGCGGGCGCAGGGCGACGCCCGCATCGGCAAAGCGCTGGCCGATGGCGCGGGACCAGTCGATCGTGTCTTCGGTCAGGTCCGGCATATGGTAGCTGGGCGGGATGGGTGCGGTGTGCGAGACGTAGTAGCCCGAGCGCCCCCTGGCCGTCAGGTAATCGGAGGCCACCAGTTCGGTATAGGCCAGCGTCACGGTGATGCGGCTGAGGCCGAGATGGGCGGCAAGCTTGCGCGAGGAGGGGAGTTTTTCGCCGGGTGCGAAGCGGCCCGACAGGATGCCGTGCGCCACCATCTGCTGCACCTGATTTTGCAGCGTCCCCTTGGCAAGCGGGGAGAGGAAGAACGTCTCGACGGGCAGGGCCATGGCGGGACCTTAGACTGGACTTATGGGGGGTGCAATCTGGCGCTACGGGGGTGTGAATTGGCGATGGCGTGCGGTGCGTTAACGGGGTGGTTTGGGGTGAGTCGTGGTCCCGTTTGGGCGGCGTTTTGATGAAAATGGGGCCTGTTTTGTACAAAACACGGGGGCCTCATCGTGCCCTTTTCGGGCCTCTTCGGGGGTTTTGATGAAAACGGGGGGTGTTTTGTACAAAACGGCCCTGCGGGCGGCAAGCGACCGACAAAAGTGGTTAATCCGCGGGGATATGCCGCGGACCCGGCGGCTGCTATCACCGGTGTGAGGCAACAAGGGCGGCGCGGTGGGCAAGGCACTGAAATTCCAGCATTGGCACAAGATCCGGCGGCTCTTTGCCAAGCGCAAGGGCGCGGAGCTGACCGCGTTTCTGCAGACGCTGGATGGGCGCGGTTTCGACGTGGCGGGTGCGCCGTTCCGGTTGATCGACGAGGCGCTGTCGTCGGGCGATGTGGCCGGGATCGGCGTGATGGCCGGGATGGCCGAGGTGACGCGCGGCGGGCAGCCGGGGCTGTTGCGGGCGGTGGTGGCGGACCTTGCGGGCGGCGATGCGCTGGGCGCGCTGGTCCGGGATGCCGAGGCGCATCCGATGACGCGGTTCGAGGCGATGGGCTGGCAGGTGTTTCTGCGCCATCGCGGGGGGCTGCCGGATAAGGGGCCGGGGGTCGGCGACATCTTTCAGTTCTGGGACGACCCGGAGCCGCCCGCAGAGATCATCGCAGGGCAAAAGGCGTGGCAGAGCCTGGGCCAACCTGTGGCGTGGTACAGCGAGGATGCGGCAGCGGAGTATGTGGCGCAGCATTTCGGGGCGGACGCGGCGGCGCAGTTGCGCGGGCTTTGGCATCCGGCGCTGAAGTCGGACCTGTTCCGGCTCTACCGGTTGGTGCAGGATGGCGGGCTGTATGCCGATGCGGACAGCCTGCCGGGACCGGGGGCCGCGGATTTTGCCGCCTGTGCGGGTGGTGGCGCGTGGGCGGCGTCGATGACCCATGTGCCGAAATGCGTGGCGATCAACGGATTTCTGGCGGGGCCGGCGGGTGCGCCGGTGTTTGCCGGATTTCTGGACCACGTGCTGCGCAATCTGGCCGACCCGCCGGCGCCGGGGATTTTCTGGCTGTCGGGGCCGGGGGCGTTCACTCGGTATTTGTGGGGGGCTGATGCCGACATCACCCTGTTGCCGCGCGGGGTGCAGAAGGAGGCGCTGTTTTCGCAGTTCGACGCGCCCTACAAGCACACCGAGCGGAACTGGCGCGTGTTTGAGCATGGGCGCGGCATGGGCAAGGCCGACGGGCTGGAAACGTTGCTGCGCGATGTGACCTGAGACTTGCCGCAGCGTGCCGTTTCGGCATGATACACGGTATGCGCGCACATCTGTCATTCTGGATTGGGTTCTTTGCTGCCGCCTTGCTGGCGGTGCCGATTGCGGGCGGGATCATGCGGTCGGCGGACGAGCAGATCCTGCAGGTGGCGATCGTCATCTTTGTCGGTGTGGCGACGCTGGTGGTGTTTCTGGTGTTCGTGCTGCTGTTTCGCGACTGGATCCTGCGCAGGCTGTTGGGGCGGACCGAGGTCGCGCTGGAGGACGTGGCGGGATCGCTGGTGCAATCGGTGGCCGCGGCAAGCGCGGGCGACCGGGACGCGGCGGCGACCCATGCCGAGACGTTCGTGAAGGCGGGGATCGGCTGGTACACGTGGTCGAATTTCTATCGCTGGGTCTTTGCCACGGCGCTGGGGCTGCTGCTGGCGTTCGGTGCGTTCTGGGGCACGGTGCTGCTGTTTGAACAGACGCGGACGTTGCGGGTGCAGACGGAGCGAATTGCGGATCAGACGGCGCTGATGGCGTCGCAGACCGAATTGATGGAGGCGCAGACCGCGCGGTTGCAGGAGCAAACCGAGGCGGCGGCGTTGCAGAACGAGATCAGCGGGCTGAACCTGGTCAACCAGTTGCGGGACCAGATGCTGGCGACCATCGAATCCCAAACGTTGGGGGATTGGTTGCGGTCCTTCGGCATGCAGGGGATCGAGGAGCCTTTGTTGCGGTTCACGTCGCGGCGCCGCAATTGCGACCTGGGTTTCGATCTGGACCACGTTTTGCATTCTGCACCCAGTCAGGCGTCGCTTGGTGCGATTGAGGCGCTGACGTGGAGCCCGTCGATCGGAGACCGTGTTGGAAACGCGCTGGAACTGTTGGTGCAGGATCGAAACGGTGGCGTTGCGTTGGGGGCTTTGATGCTGCTCGACAAGATCGACATGCTGGCCATCAATGAAGACATCCAGTTGCGCAATGTCATTGTGAGTGAATTTGTGCGCTTGCGGTCACCCGAGTACGAGTTGTCCTTCAGCGGGTCTTATGTCGCCAATCTTCATTGTCCGGATTGCAACGTCCACATTACCGGGTCCGTCTTTTTCCAGAAGACGCGCCATTGGTATTCCGGCCACAGCAATGTTTTCCTTGGAGGCTACCTGTCATCGCCGCTGAACGGGCTGACCGTCACGTATGGCAGGGATGAACCACCTGATGACTGGACGGGTGTGCCGTTGGAACGGGGTCCGTTTTTCCTTGAAGAAAACCGGGCGTGGCTGACGCAGCACGAAGCCGGTCAGGTGTGTGACGAATTTGTAAAACTGGCACGGATCAACCCGATGTTGAAAGTGCTGTCATCCACGGGACGCACATCGGGCGGGGAATAGGGGTGGCGGGCTTGGCGCCCGCCAGTTTGATTTTATCCGAACACGCGTGTGAGCGCCCTGTCGACCGCATCGGTAATGGCGTCGATGTCGTCGGCGGTGGCGATCAGCGGCGGCGAGAAGCACAGGGTGTTGTTCTTGCCGGGCAGGCTGCGGTTGGTGGCGCCGATGATGACGGCTTGGGACATGCAGTCCTTGACCACCGCCTGGACCTGCGCCTCGGGCGCCGGTTCGCGGGTGTCGCGGTCTGCGACCAGTTCGGCGCCGCAGAAGAGGCCCTTGCCGCGCACGTCGCCGATGACGGCGTGTTTGTCGGCCAGCGCGCGGAGGTTGTCGAGCAGCCGGTCGCTCATGGCGTTGGTGTTGGCGAGCAGGTCCTCATCCTCGATGATGCGCATGTTTTCGAGGGCGGCGGCGGGGCCTGCGGTGCAGCCGCCAAAGGTCGAGATATCGCGGAAGTAGTTCATCGGGTCGGCGTGATCGTCCTTGAACATGTCAAAGACCGCTTCGGTCGTGACAAGGCAGGCGATGGCGGCGTAGCCCGACGCGACGCCCTTGGCCATTGTCACCATGTCGGGCTCGACGCCGTAGTGCTGGTAGCCGAACCATGTGCCGGTGCGCCCGATGCCGCAGACAACCTCGTCGATGTGCAGGAGGATATCGTATTTGCGGCAGATTTCCTGCACGCGGGGCCAGTAGCCGTCGGAGGGCACGATGACGCCGCCGCCCGCGGTGATGGGTTCAAGGCAGAGCGCGCCGACGGTATCGGGGCCTTCGCGCAGGATGACCTGTTCGATCTGGTCGGCGGCCCATTCGCCGTAATTGTCGACCGGCGCGCCGTCCTGTTCATGCTTGCGGTATTCGAGGCAGTGGGGCACGCGCACGAAGCCCGGGGTGTAGGGGCCGTATTGGGCGTTGCGTTCGTCCTGACCACCGGCGCTGAGGCAGGCGATGGTGGTGCCGTGATAGTCGCGGTCGCGGTAGAGGATTTTGTGCTTTTTGCCGCCGAAGCGCTTGTGCGCGATCTGGCGGACCATCTTGAAGGCTTTCTCGTTCGCCTCGGACCCGGAGTTCATGTAGTAGACGCGGGACATGCCGGGCATCTTTTCGATCAGCCGTTCGGCAAAAAGCGCGCCGGGGACAGACCCGGCAGAGCCGCCGAAGAAGTTCATCTTGAGGATCTGGTCACGCACGGCGTTGGCGATGCTTTCGCGACCGTAGCCGACGTTCACGGTCCACACACCGCCCGAGACGGCGTCGATATGTTCGATGCCCTTCTGGTCCCAGACCCGGGTGCCGCGGCCTTCGACGATCATCTTGGGGTCGGCGCCGGTAAAGAACGGCTGGTGCTGGGTCAGGTGGTGCCAGACATGGGCGCGGTCGGCCTCGACCACGCGGGAAATGTCGTTTTCGTTGAACGTGCCGTCCATGGTCCTGATCCTTTGGTCCTGCGTGAGGTGGGGCGGAGTGCGGTCGGGCCGCGCTGCGCGTTCCCATATTCGCCTAGAATCTGGTCGTGCCAATAGGGCCAGATCGGAGCGGAATGTAGGACCAGTTTGGCACATCCTGCCCTGTTTTCAAGACATATTTGCGGGGCAAACCCTTTGATTTCAGGGCTTTGATTGATCCGTCGGGGGATTCAATGAGGGGATGCAGCCGGAAAAAGACGCCGCCATGCACTGATTAATTATTGATCCCGCAGGCAATTTCGGCTCGGATCACGGCATTCGCGCGATGCGCGGGCGGCAAAGAGGCGGACCACCGCCCGCGCCGAACCTTGCGGGGACAGACCCCTTGCATGTCCAAAACGGGAGTTGAATGAAGATGACACTGAAAACCAAGCTGATGAGTGCGGTGGCGGGCGTGGCCCTGCTGACCGGTGCTCAGGCCGCGATGGCCGATGACATTACGGTTGGATATTTCCTGGAATGGCCGATGCCGTTCCAGTTTGCCAAGGTGAATGGCACCTATGACGAAGAGCTGGGCGTGACCGTGAACTGGCGCGCGTTCGACAGTGGCGTGGCCATGTCGGCGGCGATGGCATCGGGCGACGTGCAGATCAGCGTGAGCCAGGGCCTGCCGCCCTTCGTGGTGGCGACATCCGGCGGCCAGGACCTGCAGATCGTTGATGTGGCTGTGTCCTATGCCGACAACGACAACTGCGTTGTGGCGGCGGCACAGGAAATCGACAAGTCGAGCGCCGCAGAGCTGGCCGGTAAGAAAGTGGCCGTGCCGCTGGGGACCGCCGCACATTATGGCTATCTCAAGCAGATGGAGCATTTCGGCGTGGACCCTGCGTCGATGGAAATCGTCAACATGAACCCGCCAGAAGGCGCTGCGGCTCTGGCACAGGGTGCGGTCGACATGGCCTGCGGCTGGGGCGGTTCGTTGCGCCGGATGAAAGAGCACGGCAACGTCCTGCTGACCGGCGACGAGAAGACCGAGCTGGGCATTCTGGTGTTTGACGTGACATCGGCGCCTGCATCCTTTGTGGCCGAGAACGGCGACATGATGGCAGAATTCCTGCGCGTCACCGCCGAGGCCAACGCGATGTGGGCCGACAGCGCCAACCACGCCAAGATGCTGCCCGTGATCGCCAAGGACGCCGGTATGGACGAGGATGCGACGATGGAAACCATCTCGACCTTCACCTTCCCCACCGTGGCGGATCAGCTGGCCGGTGGCTGGCTGGGCGGCAACGCGCAGACGTTCATGAAAGGTGTGGCGGACGTGTTCGTCGCGGCAGGCTCCATCGACGGGGCGCTGGACACCTACGAGAACACGGTGAACACCGGGCCGCTTGCGGCCATCAACTAAGCCAATCGGGGCGCGCCACGCTGGCGCGCCCCTTTCCTTTGTGCGCTTCCCGACATGGCAGGACCCCTTATGGCTGGACTATCGATTCAGAACATCTCGATGCGGTTCGAGCTGCCCGATGGCGGTCATGTGCAGGCGCTGCAGGACGTGTCGCTGGATCTGAAGTCCGGCGAGTTGATGAGCGTGCTGGGCCCGTCGGGCTGCGGGAAGACGACGCTTTTGAACATTCTGGCGGGGTTTCTGGCGCCCACGGCGGGGCAGGTGGTGCTGAACGACACGCCGGTGCACGGCCCCGGCCCGGAACGCGGCATGGTGTTCCAGCAGGGCGCGCTGTTCGAATGGATGAGCGTGCGGGACAATGTGGGCTTTGGCCCCAAGATGAAAGGCGCGCCCAGGGGCGAGAGCCGTGAGAAGGTCGACCATCTTCTGGACGTCGTCGGCCTGCAGGATTTCAAGGAAAAGATGGTGTATGAGCTGTCCGGCGGGATGCAGCAGCGCGTGGCGCTGGCGCGGTGTCTGGCCAATGAGCCGGACGTAATCCTGATGGACGAACCGCTGGGTGCGCTCGATGCGCTGACCCGCGAAAAGATGCAGGGGCTGGTCCTGAAGCTGTGGAAAGAGACCGGCAAGACGATCATCCTGATCACCCACTCGGTCGAGGAGGCGCTGCTTTTGGGTGAGCGTCTTCTGGTCATGGCGCCGCGCCCAGGGCGCATCCACAAGGAATACCGGTTGCCCTTTGCCGATATGGGCGTGGATGCGGATCTGCGCGAGGTCAAGAAGGACGCGCAGTACAACCCCACGCGCGAAGAGATCCTGTCGATGATCTGGGACATGGAAGAAGAAATCATGGGCCGCACCGAAAAGGCGGACGCATGAGCATGAGAGAGGTGGCAGCATGATCCCCCTGCTGATCTATATCGCGATCTTTGCGGGCGCGTTTTTCGTGGTCAGCCAGATCACCAAGCGCACGGCGCGGCAGGATTTCACCTCGCTCAAGACGGTGACGTTTGGCGACGAAAGTGCGGTGCGCGCGGATCGGTCGGCGTCGGTGATCTCGGTGCTGGCGCTGTTTGTGCTGTGGGGCATGTTCACCGGCTCGCAGTTGCTGCCGGGGTTTTTGCACATGCCGGGGCCGTTTCAGGGCGACACCACGTTCAGCTACACGGTCGAGGCGCCGCAGGGCACCGACGAGGCGACGGTATCGGTGCGCGTGCACCCGGTGGACGAGACGCCTGAAGAGATCGCGGTGGAGCCGGGCGACGGGTTTGCCAGGAATGACAGCGTCAACATCGGCATCTGGCGGTCGGGGCTGGTGCTTTGGGATCGCAATGACGAGGCGACGCGCCGCGATGACGAAGCGCGGATCGTGGCCATTGACGGCCAGCCCATCGATGTGGGCGGCACGGTGCGCACCGCCGATGGCAGCGTGACGATCACCGACAAGGGCACGATCAACTTCACCCCCGCCAAGGGCATGCAGATGGAACCGATCTGGCTGCCCTCGCCCGAGGCGGTGTGGCAGCGGTTCATGAACCTCGTGAGCGACGGGTACCAGAACTTTACCGTGATGCAGCACCTGTTCTGGTCGCTGTTCCGGGTGGTCGTGGGCTTCTTCTTTGGGGCACTGGTGGGCATCCCGCTGGGCTATGCGATGGGCCTGTCGAACTGGTTCCGCGGGTGGTTTGACCCGATCGTGGAATTCATGCGCCCGGTGCCGCCGCTGGCGCTGATCCCGCTGGTGATCATCTGGTTCGGGATCGAGGAGGACGCCAAGATCATCCTGCTGTTCCTCGCCGCGCTCTGGATCATGGCCATCGCCGCCCGTGCGGGCGTGTCGGGCGTGAAGATTTCCAAGGTACACGCGGCCTATTCGCTCGGCGCCTCAAAATGGCAAGTGATGCGCCACGTGATCATCCCCAACTCGCTGCCCGAAATATTCACCGGCGCGCGGGTGGCGATGGGCGTGTGCTGGGGCACGGTGGTGGCCGCCGAACTGGTCGCTGCGGAAAAGGGCGCGGGCATGATGATCATGGTCGCCTCGCGCTTCAACCTGACGGACATCGTGATCACCGGCATCATCCTGATCGGCGTGATCGGCTACGGCATCGACATGCTGATGCGCTGGGGCGAGCGTCTGTTGGTCCCGTGGAAGGGCAAAGGCTGATCCGGGCAACGCCCGGCAAAGGTTCCGGGGGACCCTTTGAAGCCTTTGCGGGCGGAGCCCCGGGTGGCTGATCCGGGCCGCATAACCGATGCTCATCAAGCCCTGGCGGGCTCTCTTCGCCCGGGCGCGATCCCCTGCTTCATTTCGCCAAATAAACCGCCCCCGGAGGGCCGATCCGCCACCCACGCCTCACGACCCAAAATCAGAGATAATCCGGTCAATCTCCGCCCGACTGGCCAGCGCAATGGTCTCCTGCCTGGCCTTCACGTCCGCGTCTGTCTCCTCCAGATCGCCAACGATCACGATGTTCTCGTCGTTCGATTTATTCGCAGGCCCGGTGTAGTTGAAACTGCCAAAGATGGTGATCTGGTCGTCGATGGTCATCAGCTTGTGGTGCACCTTGCCAAGGCCGCCGGTGCCGCCGGCGATGGTGACCTTGATCCCGGCCTCTTCCAGCGGCAGTTTCGCCGCCCATTTCTGGTTCGCCTGCCGCCGGTCCAGCACGCCGCGGATGGCGATGCCGTTGCGGTGAGCGGCGATGAGGGCATCGTCGATGCCCGAAGAGCGCGAGAAGGTGAAGCAGGCGAAATCGACGCGGGACTGCGCCTTGAGGATTTGCTTCATGATCTCCATCTCCGGTCCGTGGTCGGGCGCAAACAGGGTTTTGACGCGTATGCCTGACACGGTGGCCTCCTTTGGCGCGGGGCCGTGGGCGACGGAGAATTTGCCGAACCGGCCTTCGCGGATCTCGCGGAATTCCTTTTTGAACGCGTTGGCCACTTCGGCGTCGTTGATCACCACCACGTGGTTGAGGTTCTTGGTCACGCCCGTGGTGGTGAAATTGGTCGATCCGGTCAGCACGCGGTTGCCCAGCACCATGAATTTCTGGTGAAAGATGTCGGGGTTGAAATCGACCTTCACATCCGTGGTCGACCGCAGGATCGCGTTGAAGAGGGTGCGGTTGATCTCGTGTTTGCCGCCGGGGGCAAAGCTGTCGTCGGTGGCGGCGGGCCGCTTTGCGCCCAAGAGGTAGCTTTGTTCCAGCACCAGATCGATGGTGACACCACGCAGGCGGGCGTCGATGATGGCGCGGGCGATGTCGGGGTGGTCGATTTCCTGTACCGCGATCATCAGGTTCTGGCGCTTTTTCGCACGCCCGATAAACTCGAGGATCGGCGGCAGCAGATCGTCGGCCCCGCCAAAGGCCTGTGGCCCCATGAACACCTCAATATCGCCAACCGTTGTGGGCATGGCCAGTCCTCCCCCGAAAATGGATTTTTCAATTATGGGGCGAGGCTACACCTGAAACGTGCACCGGTGTGAGGGGTTTTTTCCCCGGATCGCAAAACCGCAGGATCGCCACCCGCAGGGTGGCGCCCCGTGGGCCTAGCGCATCGAGGTTTCGATCCGGTGCAGCGTTTCCATACAGGGCAGCACGTCGGCGATGGCAGCGTTGGGGGTGCGGCCTTGGGTGATGGCCGAGATGAACTCGCGGTCGATCAGTTCGATGCCGTTGGAGGACACCGCCACCCCGCTGAGGTCGATCTGCGCATCGCGCCCGTCATAGAGGTCGTCATAGCGGGCCAGATAGGTGCCACTGTCGCAAATATAGCGAAAGAACGTGGCCGGCCCGTCATTGTTGAACGACAGCGACAGGGTGCAGATCGCCCCGTCCGCGGATTTGAGGCCGATGGCCATGTCCATGGCGATGCCACGCTCGGCGGCGAGGGCATCGATCTTGGCCCGGTTGGGGCCCATGATGGCCGTGACCTCGGCGTCGTCGATGGCGGCGAGTGCGTCGAGATGTTTCAGGCCAAAGGCGCCGTAGGCACCGGCAACGCAAAGTCTCATGGCGTGTCCCTCAGGCTTTGTTTTCCAAGATGATATGGCCCACGGCAGTGTTGGATGCGGACACGTGGTAGTGGCGGCACCTCGGTGACGTCATCACCAAGCGCGCCGCGCATCACGTGCCACATGACCATGTCGACCCCTTCGGACCCGGCCTCGCGCAGGTATTCGATGTGCGGCATCTGGCTGAGGCCCACGGGGGCCGAGGTGAGGCGGTCGAGAAACGCCTTGTCCCATTCGGGGTTGATCAGGCCCGCGCGTTTGTATTGCAGCTGGTGGCTCATCCCGCCGGTGCCAAAGATCACCACGTTGAGGTCTTCGTCAAAGCTGTCGATGGCGCGGCGGATCGCGCGGCCCAGTTGGAAACAGCGGTTGCCGGTGGGCGCGGGGTACATGACCACGTTCACGGCCAGCGGGATCACCAGCGCGGGCCACGCGTCGGGCTGGCCGTACATGATCGACAGCGGCACGGTCAGGCCGTGATCCACGTCCATCTCGTTCATGATGGTGATGTCAAATTCGTCAAGGATCAGAGATTGCGCGACGTGGCTGGCCATACCGGGGTGGTTTTTCACCACCGGGACGGGGCGGGGGCCCCAGCCTTTGTCGGCGGGGGCGAACTCGGGCACGCAACCCAGGGCAAAGGTCGGGATGATCGAGCTGTCAAACGCGGTACAGTTGTTCGTTGCAGACCAGAAAGATCACGTCGGGATTGGCCGCGCGCATCCATGCGCGGGACTTTTCGAACCCGGCAAAGACCGGTTTCCAGTAGTCCTGATCGGTGGTCCCCTGATCTATGGCGATGCCGATGGCGGGCACGTGGCTGCAGCCGACCCCTGCGGTGATCCGGGCCATTATGCGTCGTCCTTGCGTCGGGTTGCGCGGCGGCGTCCCATTCGCTTTGATATCGGTTGCCGTCGATGGGGTGGCCGCCGTTCAGCATCATCTCGCGGTAGGGCTCCAAGCCCATGCTGGTCATCAGCCCGGCGAACTGCTGATAGTTGATCCCGACGAAGGCTGAGCGTTTCGAGGTGAAGTAGATGTTGCCGCCCAGTTCGAGCATGCGGTTCCAGGTGCGGTCGCGCACGGCCTGCGCCTGTTCGGCGGCAATCGGGTAGTTGGCCAGATAACCTTCGGGATCGGCCTTGAAGGCCGCGCGCGCAGGCGCCTTGCCCAGCGTGATGCAGAACTGGTTGCGGTGATAGCCGATGCGCGCCCGGTCCGCGTCAAAGACAAAGGTGCCGGGAATATCCTCGTTATCCTCGTTGATGGCAGCGGACAGGACGGCATTGGTGATCTCGGCCCATGCGGCGGATTTCGTGTGGCGCTGCAGCGGGGCCATCGCGTTGCATGCGGACAAGGGGGATGACGTGACTGTCCTTTGCTTGTCCTTTGGCGAACGCGGCGAGAGCGCGCGGCTTTGGAAAGAGGGCAAGACGCTGGACGAGGTCAAGGCGATCCGCCGGGCCGAAGCCGAAGCGGCGGCCAAGGTGCTGGATGTCAGTGACATCCGGTTTCTGTACAGGGGCGATTACCCCTTGCGGTTCACCGAAGAGGCAGAGGCGCAGGTCGTCGACGTGATCCGGGCGGAGCAGCCCAAGGTCATGTTTTCCCGTTCGAAATGGGACCCATACAACACCGATCACATGAAGACGACGGACTTTGCCCTGACCTGCCGGATGATCGCGCAGGCGTGGGGGCACAACCCCGGCGAACAGGTGCTAGGCGCGCCGCAGATGTACCTGTTTGAGCCGCACCAGACCGAACAGATGGGCTGGAAGCCTGACGTATTCCTCGACATCACGCCAGTCTGGGACAAGAAGCGCGCAGCGATGGAATGCATGAACGGTCAGGTGCATCTGTTGGATTATTATACCCGCGTGGCTCAGCAGCGTGCGAACCATTTCAAGCGCAATTCCGGGGGCATGGCAGGCGGGCGCGATTGTGCCTATGCAGAGGGGTTCGAGACCGTGTTTCCGTTCTGCATGGATGAGTTGCGATGAGCTATCCGGTGGGAACAACGGGCGTCATGGTCCAGCATGTCGCGCGCTCAGCAGCCGAGGTGATCGAAGGGTTGGCCGCCTGCGGTCTGGCCACGGTGCACGCGGCGATGGGGCGCACGGGCCTGCTTGCCAGCTAAATGCGCCCGATCTATCCGCGGGTGCAGGTGGCGGGGTCTGCCGTCACCATTTCCGCACCGCCTGCGGACAACTGGATGCTGCACGTGGCCATCGAACAGGTGCAGCCGGGCGACATTCTGATGCTGGCGCCGACCACGCCCAGTGACGCGGGATATTTCGGCGATCTGCTGGCGACCTTGGCTGTGCAGCGCGGGTGTCGCGGGCTGGTGATCGACGCGGGCGTGCCCGATGTGCGCGACCTGACCGGGATGGGGTTTCCGGTGTGGTCCAAGGCCGTCTGCGCCCAAGGCACGGTCAAGGAAACGCTTGGCGCAGTGAACGTGCCGGTGATCTGCGCGGGCGCGCTGGTTGCGCCGGGTGACGTGATCGTGGCCGATGATGACGGTGTCTGTGTCGTGCCGCGGGACCGGGCCGCAGACGTGCTGGCGGCGGCGCATGCGCGGCAGGCCGCCGAGGCGGACAAGCGCGCGCGGTTCGAGGCGGGGGAACTGGGCCTTGACATGTACGACATGCGGGGGCGTCTGGAGGCGCAGGGCCTGAAATATGTCTGACAGCCTGCGCGTCATGTGGATGCGCGGGGGCACGTCCAAGGGCGGCTATGTGCTGCGCGATGATTTGCCTGTCGGCCGCGATGCGGCGCTGTTTCGGATGACGGGGTCGCCCGATCCAGGCCAGATCGACGGCATGGGCGGGGGCGATCCGCTGATCTACAAGGTGGCGGTGGTGAGCGTGTCGGACCAGCCGGGGGTCGACGTGAATTACCTGTTTTGCAGGTGTTCGTGGATCAGGCGATTGTGTCGGACGGGCAGAACTGCGGCAATATCCTTGCCGGTGTGGGGCCGTTTGCCATCGAACGCGGGCTGGTGCCTGCGCGTGAGGGGGTCACGCCGGCCACGATCCACATGGAAAACACCGGACAGATTGCGGTGGCGCAGGTGGAGACGCCCGGCGGGTGCGTGCGCTATGACGGGGGTGCGCGGATTGACGGCGTGCCGGGCACGGCGGCGGCGGTGCCGCTGGAATTTCAGGACACCGCCGGGTCGAGCTGGTGCGCGCTGTTGCCCACTCGGCAGGCGCGCAACGTGGTCGACGGTGGTCGCGGTGACGATGATCGACAATGGCATGCCCTGCGTGCTGGTGCGGGCCGAAGACCTCGCGATCGCGGGGGATGAGGCGCCCGCGGACCTGGAGGGCAGGGATGGGCTGCGCGCCCGGGTCGGTTGCGTTTGATCTGGCGGCGTGCGGGCATGGCGACATGCGGCACCTCGCGGTGGAACATACCAGCGGCGAGATGACGGTTGTGGCACGGCTGGATGACACGGGCGGCGTCGCAGGCACCGCGATCCTGCGCACGCTGATGGATGGCGAGGTGTTTTTGTGACTGAACAGGTGATGGACCCCGATTGCTGGTGTTTCACCCCGACCCCAAGGTGCCGGAATTCCGGCTGCCGCCGGGTGCGGTGGATGCCCATTGCCATGTCTTTGGCCCCAGCCCGCAGTTTCCATACGCACCCAAACGCAAATACACACCGTGCAATGCGGGCAAGGATCAGCTTTTTGCGCTGCGCGATCATCTGGGCTTTGCCCGCACTGTGTTCGTACAGGCGACCTGCCACGGCAAGGACAACCGCACCATGGTCGATGCCTGCCGCAGCGCGGGCGATTTGGCGCGGGGGATCGCGTCGTTTGGCCGGACATCACCAAAGCCGAGATTGCCGACATGCACGATGCAGGCGTGCGTGGGGTGCGGTTCAACTTTGTCAAACGGCTGGTCGATGCCACGCCGCGCAAGGTGTTTTTGACCATCGCCGACAAGATCAAGGCCTTTGGCTGGCACATCGTCGTCTATTTCGAAGCGCAGGATCCGGAGGAGCTGGAGCCGTTTCTGCGCGCGCTGCCCACCACGCTGGTGGTGGATCACATAGGGCGGCCGGACGTGACCAAGGGGGTGGATCCCCCCGATTTCCAACGCTTTTTGCGCCTGATGAACGACGACGAGACGATCTGGGCCAAGGTGACCTGCCCGGAACGGCTGACACGGGCCGGGCCGCCCTATGACGATGTGGTGCCCTATCCGGCGGCAGTGGTCGCGCGCTTTCCCGACCGGGTGCTGTGGGGCACGGACTGGCCGCGCCCCAACATGAAATCGCACATGCCCGACGATGGCGCGCTGGTGGTTTTCATCCCGCGGATTGCGCCCACGCCCGCGTTGCAGCGCAAGTTGCTGGTGGACAAGCCGATGCGGCTTGACTGGCCCGGGGGCTAGGCGGCGACGTCCTCGTTCACGACCTCGGCGAAGTTGGCAAAGAACTTGGCGGCGAGTTTCTGGGACGTGCTCTGGATCAGGCGGCTGCCCAGTTGCGCGAGCTTGCCGCCCACGTCCGCCTTGGCGGTGTAGTGCAGTACGGTTGTGTCGCCCTCTTCGGTCAGGGTCACGTCGGCGCCGCCCTTGGCGTGGCCCGCGGCCCCGCCATTGCCCTGTCCGGTGAGTGAGAACGCCTGTGGCGCGCCGGTCTGGTCCAGCGTCACGTCACCGGAAAACCGCGCTTTTACCGGGCCGACCTTGAGCACGACCTTGGCGGTCAGTTCGGTGTCGGAATGCTTGATCAATTCCTCGCAACCCGGGATGCAGCGTTGCAGCACCTCAGGGTCGTTCAGCGCGGCATAGACGCGGTCGCGGGGGGCGTTGAGGGTGATGGCGTCGGAAAGCTCCATGGCAGGTCCTTTGGGGTCAGCAACAGGGGAATTTGATCTGGGCCAGGCGGTCGGCCTGGTCCGGGGTGACGGCGCGGCGCAGGCGGGTGAGCAGGCGCCTCATGTCATCACCGGCTCAAACCGGGCGTAGTCGTCCGGTGTGTCGATATCGCGATAGAAGCCGGGGGCGTGCAGGGGCACCTTGTGCACGTGATCCGGATGGGTCCGGGTAAAGCGCTGGCAGCCCGGCGTGGGCCCGTCCAGCAGCGCGGGCACGCGGTGGCGCGG
>JBCBAV010000058.1:0-21301 GCA_038532285.1 Pseudomonadota bacterium
GTTTGAGGCCGCTTCGACAGAGTTCTTGAACACCACGAGGCCGTCGTAATCCTCGTCATTGGTGTTGGAGTTGGCGGTGGCGCGCAGCGTGATCGCGTGCCCGTCGGCATAGGCGGCCATGGCGCCCCCGACGGTGATCACGGCGGCAGCCGCCAGTTTGCTCAGACCCTTTAGCATATCATTCTCCCTGTTTTGCTTTGCGGTCAGTTTGCGAACCCCGTGATACGGGGGATCGTCATGGAAAGGGCGGGCACGTAGGTGATCAGGAAAATCACGATCACCTCGATGGCGAGGAACGGCAGGATGGCGCGGGCGATGGTTTCGACCTTTTCGCGACTGACCGCGGCGGCGACGAACAGCACCAGCCCCATGGGCGGCGTGGCAAGGCCGACGGTCAGGTTCACGCTCATGATGATGGCAAAGTGGATGGAATCCACGCCGAGATCGGTGAAGATCGGCCCGAGGATCGGGCCGAGGATGATGATCGCGGGACCTGCGTCGAGGAACATGCCGACGATGAACAAGAGCAGGTTGATCAGGAACAGCAGGATCAGCGGGTTTTCCGACAGCGTCAGGATGAAATCGGCGAGGATCTGCGGCGCGTAGGACAGCGACACCACGGTTTTGAACGCAAGGGCCGCGCCCACCAGCAGCAGCACCACGGCGGAGGTGAGCCCTGCGCGGCTGAGCACGTCGGGCAGGTCCTTCAGCGACATGGTGCGCAGCACGAAGAACGCGACGAAGATGGCGTAGGCCACGGCGACGGCGGCCGCTTCGGTGGGGGTGAACACGCCACCCAGGATACCGCCGAGGATCAGCACCGGGGTTTGCAGCGGCACGACGGCGCGTTTGCAGATGGTGCGGAACTCGGGCGACACTTGGGTGCGCAGGGCCAGCATCAGCGCGTGGGCCACGACGACGGAGCCTGCAAAGAGGGCCACGCTGACCACACCGGAGGCCGCGACCGGCACCAGCACGTAGATCAGGAGGCCAAGGTTCAGGCGCACCAGCGCCCAGGAAATCCAGCGTTCGGAGGCGCTGAGGTCCACGTTTTCAAACGTGACCTTGTGGGCGGCAGGCAGGTCATAGCGGTCGGCGGTGACGCGGATCATCACCATCAGGCCCACGCCCACGAGGATGCCCGGCACGATGCCTGCAAGAAACAGCGCGGCCACGCTTTCGCCCATGACATAGGCGTAGATGATCATGATGCCCGAGGGCGGGATGATCGGGCCGATGACAGAACTGGCCGCGGTGATGGCGGCGGCGTAGCGGCGGGTATATCCCTCTTTCTCCATCGCGGGGACCAGCATGGAGCCCAGCGCCGAGGTGTCCGCCACGGCAGAGCCCGACAGGCCCGCAAACAGGATCGACGACAGCACGTTGACCTGTGCCAGACCGCCGCGCAAATGGCCCATGAGGGCCTGGGAAAACTGGACAAGGCGCAGGGTGATCCCGCCCTTGTTCATCAACTCGCCCGCGAGCATGAAGAACGGGATCGCCATCAGCGGAAAGCTGTCCATCCCGTTGTAGACATTGCGATAGAGCAGCGTGATGTCCTTTTCCTGCCCGTTCAGCCACAGAAGCAGGCCGGGGGCTGCGAGCAGGCCAAAGAACACCGGCAGGCCGATGAGCAGGAACAGCAGGAACAGCGGCAGGAACCAGATCAGCATGTCATTCCGCCCCCGCCATCTTGTCGCCGATGTCGAGGTCGGGCAGGTCGTCGCCGCGGCCCCCGATGCGCACCAGTTCGCGCAGGATCAGTTCGATGTTCACCAGCGTCAGCAGGGCGACACCCACCAGCAGCGACAGCATCATCCAGCTGCGCGGCACGCGGAACCAGCCATCGAAGGTGGGCAGGTACAGAGACGCGGTGGCAAAGCGGCCGCCGAACCCCGTTACCTCGGCATAGCCGATGGGCAGGGCGACGATCAGGATGGTGATGGAGATCAGGAGCAGCAGGAGCGACAGGAGTGCTGCACCCATGCGCGGCAGCACGCCCGAGATCATGTCGAGTGCGACGAACCCGCCGCGGCGAAAGGCGGTGGGGGCCATCAGGCCGGTCATCCACAACATGGCAAAGCGGGCGGCCTCATCCGGCCACGGCAGCGCGTTGTTGAACACATAGCGGGCGACCACCTGTATCAGGATCGCCACCACCATCGCGGCAATGGCCACGATCCCGATCGCGCGCCCGACCTTGAGCAACAGGCCGTTCACAAAGCTGATCGGCGCAAGCACCGTCAGTATCAGGCCCATTTGCGGGCTCCTCCCTTATCCGGGCGCCCGGCGGTTTTCCCGGCCGGTGCGTCGTCTCCCGTGTTTGCCCCCAGCGGGAAGGGTCGTCTTTTTCTTGTGCCTTTGCGGCAACGTGCCTTTACGGCGTCAGCGCGCCGATCTTGCCGCCATGGAAGGTCAGCGGCGCGCCGTCCTGCATGGACACGCGGGCCACCTTGCCCACGATGATGTCGTGATCACCGGCCACGTGTACCGCCACTCTGCGGCATTCAAAGCGCGCAAGGCAATCCTCGATCAGCGGCACACCGTCGGAATTCACGGTGACGTCGCCTGCGGACAGCGCGTGCGCGTCCTTGGCCGCCGCGTCGCACAGCGCCTTTTGGCCCGCGTGCAGCACGTGGATGGCGTAATGTTCCGCCGCTTCAAAGTGTTGGTAGCGGTTCGACCCGTGATCGAGGCACCACAGCACCAGCGCGGGATCCAGCGACACCGACGCAAAGCTGTTGGCGACGATTGTGATCGGGCCATCGTCGCCCGCGCAGGTGATCAGGGTGATGCCGGTGGCAAATTTGCCGAACGCGTCGCGCAGCGCGCGGCTGTTGTCGGCGTTCGGGGCAAAGCTTTGGGGCAATTTCGGGGTATTCATGTGCATCACGCCACCTCGCGTCCTAGGGCCGCCTCGTAGAGGCGGAACCATGTGGGTCGGTCAATCATGACCTTCATCGCGTCGGAAATCCGCGCGATGCGGTCGATCGTGTTGGTGCCCATCACCGGGATGATGCGCCCCGGGTGTGCCAGCAGGAACGCGGTGGCCACCGCCGCGCGGTCCACGTCGCTGTGCTGGGCAATCTCGTCCATCACCTCTTGCACCGCGCCATTGGCCATCATCAGCCCGCCGCCACCCAGAGGCGACCACGCCATCAGCGGATCGCTGCGGCGCTGGTGAAAGGCGATGTCGCCATTGGTGAAGGGGTCGATCTCGCTGAGCGAGATTTCGATCTGGTTGGTGACCAGCGGGTGTTTCATCGCCGATTCGAGCAGGTCGACATCGTAGGGGCGGAAGTTCGACACGCCCACGGCGCCGACCTTGCCGGTGGCGATCAGCTCATCGAGTGCTGCCCCGGTTTCATGATGGTCCATGAACGGGTCGGGGCGGTGGATCAGCAACAGGTCAATGTGCTCGATCCCCATGTCGGTCAGGGACGCATCGACCGACGCCATGATGTGGGCGCGGCTGGTGTCGTAGTATTTCACGGGCGCGGCTGCGTGACGGCCCACGGGGGCGACGATGTCGCATTTGGTGACGATCTCGATCTTGGACCGCAGGCCCGGATCGGCACGCAGGGCCGCGCCAAAGATCGCCTCGGCCGCGTAGCCGCCGTAGATGTCGGCCTGGTCCATCGTGGTGATGCCCTGATCGAGGCAGGCCGCCACCTTGGCCGCCACGTGTGCGGGCGACGTGTCGGCATCATCGCCCAGCCGCCACATGCCGTAGACGATGCGCGACATCTCGAGGCTGTCTGTCAGTTTGATGCGGTCCATCTTTATCCTTCGCTCCGGGCTGCGCGCATCGCGCCCCGGGCTTGACCCGGGGCCTCCACGGCGACGTCGAGGTCCCGGGTCAGGCCCGGGACGGGTGTTTCTGTTGGTCCCGTCACCGGCGGTCTCCGGCAGCAAGGGGGGTGGCAGGCGCCGCGTCGGGCACCCGACCGTAGACATGGGGCAGCGAGCAGGTTTTCAACTGCGGCATGACGCGCTGGCCGAAATGCTTGGCCTCGTCGATATGGGGGTAGCCCGAGAAGATGAAGGCGCGGATGCCCATCTTTTGATATTCCTCGATCTTGGACAGCACTTGGTCGGTCGATCCCACCAGCGCCGCACCACAGCCCGAGCGCGCGCGCCCCACCCCGGTCCAGAGGTTGGGCTCGACATAGCCAAACTTGTCCGCCAGTTCGCGCGCCTTGGCCTGATGCGCGACGCCCAGCGATGTGCTGTCCAGCGCTCGGTCGCGGATCAGCTGGCCGTATTCATCGTCGAGCTTGGACACGATGTAATCGGCGTATTCGCGGGCTTCGGCCTCGGTGTCGCGCACGATCATGTGCACCCGCAGGCCGTAATCCAGCGTGCGGTCGTATTTCTCGGCCACCGCATGCACGTCTCGCATCCGTTGTGCGATGTTCTCTGTCGGCTCGGGCCACATCAGGTAGACGTCGCAATGCTGGCCGCACAGGTCCAGCGCGGGCGGCGAGTAGCCGCCAAAGTACAGAAGCGGCCCGCCGGTCTGGTAGGGGCGCGCGGGGTCAGTGGTGAGGCCGGCGAAGTTATAGACCTCGCCCTCGTAATTGATCTCGTCCCGGGTCCAGGCCTGTTTCAGGATCTCCACCACCTCGCGCGAGCGCTGGTAGCGGTAGCCGCTGTCGGCCGTTTCGCCCGGAAAATCGGACGAGATGATGTTCACCGTCAACCGCCCCTGCAGCATGTGGTCGAGCGTGGCGATGGTGCGGGCCAGCATGATCGGCTGCATCTCGCCGCAGCGGACTGCGGCCAGCAGGTTGATGCGGTCGGTGATCGGCGCGCAGCCTGCCACAAAGGACAGCGTGTCCTGCCCCACCTGATAGGACGACGGGCACAGGATGTTGCGAAAGCCCTGGGCCTCGGCCTCTTTCACGATGTCGGCGCAGTGCGCCCAGCTGGACCGCAGGTCGCCATCGGGCACGCCGAGGAACTGGTAATCGTCCGAGCACAGCGCCGAGAACCACGACACTTCGGCGGCATCGAGATCGGGGGACGTGACGGGAACGATGGTCATGTGCGGGGCCTGCAAAGCGATGGGGTGACGGGCAGCGATTTCATCTTGCGTAGCACCGGATATGCTGTAGATCAATAGTGTATCAATTTGACGAACCGCATGCCCCCTGCCCCCCAATCCCTTCCCGTCTGGCTGCAGATCGCAGAGCTGCTGACCCGCGACATCGTCGCCGGTCGGCTGGTCGACGGTCAGCGCCTCGCGCCCGAGCGCGAGATGGCCGTGGATATGGGCGTGAGCGTGGGCACGCTGCGCAAGGCGCTGTCGCGGATGACCGAACAGGGGCTGGTTGAGCGTGTACAGGGGTCGGGCAATTACGTGCGCGCGGGCGGCGACACCGGATCGGTCTATGCGATGTTCCGGCTGGAACTGCCGGGCGGTGGCGGTCTGCCGCGGGCGCAGGTGCTGTCGGTGGAACACTTGGCCAAGCCCGCGGACCTGCCCGCCTTTGGCACCCATGATAGCGGCACGCGAATCCGGCGGCTGCGGCGGCTCAATGACGTGGTGATCGCGGTCGAGGAGATCTGGCTGGATGCCGGGGCGGGGCAGCTGACCGCGGACAACCTGTCGGAATCGCTTTATGCCACCTATGCCAAGGCGCTGGGGCTGTGGGTTGTGCGGGCCGAAGACAGGGTTTCCCTGGATGAGGCGCCGCCGTGGACACCCGACATTTTCGGGCTGCCCCCCGGCGCGCCCTGTGGCTATATCGAACGGCTGAGCTGGGCCGACCGCCCCGCCGCAATCGAATATTCGCGCACATGGTTTGACCCCACCCGCGCGGTCTATGTCCAACGGCTGAAGTGAGGCACGCCATGGAAACCGAAATACGCTATGGCCTGATCGGCGCGGGCATGATGGGCCAGGAGCACATGCGCAACATCGCACTGTTGCCGGGCTGTTCGGTGGGCGCGTTCTTTGAGCCCGACGCTGACATGGCCGCGCGCGCGCAGGCCATCGCGCCGATGGCGCGGGCGGCGGACACGCTGGAGGCGCTGTTGGCCGATGACAGCCTCGACTGTCTGGCGATTGCCAGCCCGAACCACCTGCACGTCGACCAGATCACGCAGATCGCGGGTGCGCGCCCCCTGCCCCTGCTGGTGGAAAAGCCGCTCTTTACCGATCCCGCGCAGACCGCGGCGCTGGCCGATTTCGCGCGCGACTATCCCTGCCCGGTCTGGGTGGCGATGGAATATCGCTACATGCCCGTGATCGCCGCCTTCCTGGATCAAGCGGCGGAGGCCACCGGCGGCGTGATTCAGCTGAGCATCCGCGAACACCGCTTTCCGTTTCTGGAAAAGGTCGGCGACTGGAACCGGTTCAACCGCTACACCGGCGGCACCTTTGTCGAAAAATGCTGCCACTTCTTTGACCTGATGCGCCTGACACTGGGGGCCGAGCCGGTGCGGGTGATGGCGTCAGGCGCACAATCGGTGAACCATCTGGACGAGGCCTATGCCGGTGAGGTGCCCGACATCCTCGACAGCGGCTATGTGCTGGTGGAGTTCGACAATGGTGCCCGCGCGATGCTGGAGTTGTGCATGTTCGCCGAAGGCAGCCGCTATCAGGAAGAGCTGTCTGCCGTGGGCCCCAAGGGCAAGATCGAGGCGTTTGTGCCCGGCCCGGGCCGGTTCTGGCCCGAAGCGCTTGGCCCGGCGCCGGTGGCGCGGCTGGTGGTCAGCCCGCGCCGCCCGCAAGGCCCGCAGGAACGCGACGTGCCGGTGGACCTCAACCTGCTGGATGCGGGAGATCACAACGGGTCGACCTTTTACCAGCACCAGAAATTCGCCGACATGGTGCGCGGTGTGCGCACAGCGCCCGAGGTGTCACTGGCCGATGGCTGGGCCGCGGTAGCGATGGGGCTGGCGGCGCAGGAAAGCATCCGCACCGGACAGGCCATCGATCCGCGTCAGTGGATGGCCTGATCCTGACTGGCGCGGCGGGCCGCGCCAGTTGAGCTACCGATGACGAACTCGGCCTCCCAAAGCGTTGTTTTTTGCGGCGCACCGGGGTCGCGGATGCGGTCGACCAGCATGTCGGCCAGCGCCGCCCCCGCCGCTCGGACCGACGACCGCATAGCGGTGAACACCGGCTGCGCGCCGCCATTGCCCAGATAGCTCAGGCAGTCGTCAAAGGTGACCACGCTGACCTCGCGCCCCATCTGCAATCCGTTGGCATCCAGCGCGCGGCGCACGCCCAGCGCCGAGATGATCGACGCCACCAGAAACGCCGTGGGCCGGTCCGGCCGCGCCAGCATGCGCATGGCGTGGTCGTAGCCGTGCTGTTCGGTCATCTCGCCGCTGGCGGTCAGCATCGGATCGATCTCCAGCCCAGCCGCCGCCATCGCCGCGGCAAAGCCCGCGCGGCGGCGCATGGCGAAATCCATCTCTTCGTGCCCGTTGATCAGCGCGATGCGCCGGTGCCCGAGGTTCAAAAGGTATTGCGTGGCATCCTCGAACGCGCGGCGGTTGTTCACGTCGAGCCAGTCATAGGGCGTGTCGGTCCCGCTGGCGCGCCCGTGTACCACGAACGGCAGCCCGATCTCCTGCAGCACCGGCAGGCGCGGATCGTTCATCGACGGCGCGTGCACCACCACCCCGTCCACGGCGCCACGCGCCTTGAGGTTGCGGTAGGTGTCGGCCTCGGCATCGGTGGGCACCTGGGTCAGCATCATTTCATAGCCGTGGCGGGCATAGGCTTCGCCCGCGCCGGCCATGAAATCGCCAAAGATCGGGTTGACCGTTTCCACCGAGGGCCGCGCCGAAATCACGTGGCCGATGCAGCGCGAATGGCCCGTGGCCAGCCCCTGCGCGCGCAAATTGGGGCTGTAATTGTGGGCGGTGGCGGCGGCGATCACCTTGGCGCGGGTCTTTTCGCTGACCTCCGGATAGCCGTTCAGGGCGCGGCTCACCGTGGTCTGGCTCAGGCCCAGCAGCGTCGACAATTCCTTGAGGTTCACGCAAACCTCCCTCTTTTTTGGCGGCTTTGGTGCGTTTTACGGCATCCAAAGCGCTTTACCCCGCCTCGAACGCTACTCCGGAAAATGCCATCCGCAAAGCCCGATGCGGTCGATTTTCTGGAATTTTGTTTGACTTGGGGCGGGAATTTTGGGACTTTCGCCGTATTCCAAAGCGCTTTGAGGGGGGAATCGGACCCTCAACCTGCGCACAGGCCATGCCTCATGGGATGATATTAACGGGAGGAATACCGAATGAGAAACACTCTTCTTGCCAGCACGGCGGCGCTCAGCCTCGTTGCCACTGGCGCGCTGGCCGACGGCCACCTGATCTTTGCCCCGGGCGAAGGTCCGTTCAGCTGGGACAGCTATACCGCATGGGCCGACAGCGCGCCCGACCTGTCCGGGCAGACCGTGACCGTGTTCGGCCCGTGGCTGACACCCGAGGACGGCTATCTGAACAACGCGCTGGCCTATTTCGAGGCTGCCACCGGTGCCGACGTGATCTACACCGGGTCGGACAGCTTCGAGCAGCAGATCGTGATCGACGCCGAAGCGGGCTCTGCCCCCAACGTCGCCGTGTTCCCGCAGCCGGGTCTGGCGTCCGTGATGGCGTCCAAGGGGCAGCTGTCGCCGCTGGGCGGTGACATGGCCAACTGGGTGCGCGACAACTATGCCGCGGGCCAGTCCTGGGTCGATCTGGGCACCTATGCCGATGCCGATGGCAACGACCAGATGTACGGCTTTTTCTACAACGTGAACGTCAAGTCGCTAGTCTGGTACAACCCCGAGAACTTCGAGGATGCCGGTTACGAGGTCCCCGAGACCATGGAAGACCTGCGCGCCCTGACCGAGCAGATCGTGGCCGACGGGGACACCCCGTGGTGCATCGGTCTGGGGTCCGGTGCGGCCACCGGCTGGCCCGCCACCGACTGGGTCGAGGACATGATGCTGCGCACCGTGTCGCCTGACGTCTACGACCAGTGGACCACCAACGAGATCCCGTTCGACGATCCGCGCGTGATCAACGCGATCGAGGAGTTCGGCTGGTTCGCCCGTGACGACGCCAAGGTGGCCGGTGGTGCCGGTGCCGTGGCATCGACCGACTTCCGCGACAGCCCCAACGGCCTCTTCTCGAGCCCGCCGCAGTGCTACATGCACCGTCAGGCGTCGTTTGTGCCCGCGTTCTTCCCGGATGACGTGGAATTCGGTGTCGACACCGACTTCTTCTACTTCCCAAGCTACGCGGAAAAGGATCTGGGCAACCCGGTTCTGGGCGGCGGCACGCTGATGGCCGTAACCTCGCCGTCGGATGCGACGTCGGAACTGATGGAGTTCTTCAAGCTGCCGCTGAGCCACGAGGTGATGATGGCGCAGACGGGCTTCCTCACACCGCATAGCGGCGTGAACCTCGACGCCTACAAGGACGACACGCTGCGCGCGCTGGGTGAGGTGCTCTTGGGCGCGACCACCTTCCGCTTTGACGGGTCGGACCTGATGCCCGGTGGCGTGGGTGCCGGCACCTTCTGGACCGGCATGGTCGACTATGCCGGTGGCAAGGACGCCGCCGCGGTCACCAGCGAGATCCAGGCCAGCTGGGACGCGCTGAAGTAAGCGCACGCTTCCAAACGACCGATCCGTCCGCAACTCGACGCGGGCGGATCCAATCACCGCACAGCGGTGCGTGTCCGGGCAAACCGGACCCCAGCCCCAGGGAGAGAGCCATGAACCCCGCATTGCAGGGCCTGCTGACCATCGTGATCGGTGTCGGAGGCTGCCTCGGATACTTTTACCTGTCCAACCAGTTTCTGGACAAAGTCCTGTTCCCGGCCCGCGGGCCCCAAGCCGGCCGCAACATCAACCGCGCCAACATGATCCGCCCGTGGCTGTTCCTGTTCCCGGCGATCTTTGCGCTGGGGCTGTACCTGGCCTACCCGGTGATCGAAACGCTGCGCCTGTCGCTGACGGATCGTGACCAGGGCGGCGCGTTTGTCGGGCTGGCGAATTATCAACAGATGTTCGTGGAGCCAAAGTTCTGGGAAGCGATGCGCAACAACATGCTGTGGCTGATCGTGGTGCCTGCGGCCTCAACCGCCTTTGGCCTGCTGGCGGCGCAACTGACCGACCGCATCTCGTGGGGGTCGATCGCGAAATCGCTGATCTTCATGCCCATGGCCATTTCGTTTGTGGGCGCGTCGGTGATCTTCAAACTGGTCTATGACGCCCGCCCCGCGGACCAGCCGCAGATCGGCGTGCTGAACGCGGTGTGGATGCAGTTCGACGGCGGCTTTGGCTCGACCCTGATGCTCAAGATCCTGCCGGTGATCATCCTCTTGGCCTTTGCGGGCATCGTGGCCTATGTCGGCTGGGTGATCCTGCGGCCCCTGACGCGGGGCGCGGGCGGCGGCCTCTTCGTGATGCTGGGGCGCGTCCTCATCGGCCTCGGCGCGCTCTACCTCGTTTACACATCGCTCGGATCGGCCGCGAACCTCGCCACGGCGACGCTGCCCTATGGCCAGCCCGTCACGTGGCTGACGGTGCCGTTCTTCAACAGCTTCTTCCTGATGGTGGTGCTGATCTGGATCCAGACCGGCTTTGCCATGGTGATCCTCAGCGCTGCCCTACGCGGCATCCCCGAAGAGACGGTCGAGGCCGCCATCGTCGACGGCGCCAACCCGTTCCAGATCTTCTTCCGCATCAAGGTGCCGCAGATCATGTCCACCATCGTGGTGGTCTGGACCACGATCACGCTCGTGGTGCTCAAGGTCTTTGACATCGTGTTCGCGATGACCAACGGCCAGTGGGAGACGCAGGTTCTGGCCAACTACATGTATGACAAGATGTTCCGCGCCAATGACTGGGGCGTGGGATCGGCATCGGCCATGGTGATCATGCTGCTGGTCACCCCGATCCTGATCTGGAACATCCACAACGCGCGCAAGGAGATGCGGTAATGGCTGATCAAACGACAAACCCGGGCGTTGCTGGCCAAGGTCTCGCGCGTCTGTTTTCCCGGTCGGGCAGCAAGGCGGGCGACCAGTCCGCGCTGACATGGGCGGTGCACCTGTCGGTGGCGTTCCTTGTGCTGCTGTGGATCTTTCCAACCGTAGGCCTTTTGGTGTCGTCGTTCCGCACCGGGGACCAGATTTCATCGTCGGGCTGGTGGGCATCGCTGTTCCCGTCCGAACAATCGGTGCGCTACCGCGTGGGCGACCCCGACGACAACCGGGTCGAACGCGACGGGCTCTACGTGGTCGAGGGCAACTTCTTTACCGAAGCCGAGGTCGCACCGGGGGCCGTGACGTCCTGGGGCACATCCAGCCGCGCCATCGACGCCTACACCGCCGGTGAGACCGCCGATCTGGGCGATGGCGAGACGCTGACCGTGGATGTCGACGGCAACTATGTCTGGTCGGGCAATGACGACCAGATCTCGGGCCGGGGGCAGCGCGCCTTTGTCACCTCGGAACAGCCGCCGGATTTCACGGTGGAAAACTATGAAAACATCCTGCTGTCGGGCACCAATACCGACAACATGGCCAAGGCGTTCTTCAACACGCTCACCGTGACCATCCCGGCCACCATCATCCCCATCGTGATTGCGGCCTTTGCCGCCTATGCGCTGGCGTGGATGGAGTTCCCGGGCCGCGCGCTCTTGATTGCGTGCGTGGTAGGTCTTTTGGTGGTGCCGCTGCAACTGGCGCTGATCCCGCTGCTTAAACTGCATCTCGGGATCGGCATCGGCAAAGGCTATCTGGGCGTCTGGTTCGCCCATACCGGCTTTGGCCTTCCACTCGCGATATACCTCTTGCGAAATTACATGGTTGGCCTGCCCCGCGACATCATCGAAAACGCCAAGGTGGACGGCGCGACGGATTTCCAGATCTTCACCAAGATCATCCTCCCTCTGTCGTTCCCCGCCTTGGCGTCCTTTGCGATCTTCCAGTTCCTGTGGACCTGGAACGATCTGCTGGTGGCCAAGGTGTTCCTGATCGACGCCACCGGACAGACCACTGTGATGACCAACCAGATCGTCGAATTGCTGGGCACACGGGGCGGCAACTGGGAAATCCTGGCCACCGCCGCCTTCGTGTCGATCGCGGTGCCGCTGGCGGTGTTCTTTGCAATGCAACGCTATCTCGTCCGCGGCCTGCTGGCCGGGTCGGTGAAATAGGAATGATGATGACCGAACATAAGACTCTTGGCGCGGACGTGCTGCGCGCCGGCGACAAGGACTGGTGGCGCGGGGCGGTGATCTACCAGATCTATCCGCGCAGCTTTCAGGACAGCAACGGGGATGGCATCGGCGACCTGCCGGGCATCACCCAGCGCCTGCCGCATGTGGCATCGCTGGGCGTGGATGCGATCTGGATCTCGCCGTTCTTCACCTCGCCGATGAAGGATTTCGGCTATGACGTCAGCAACTATTGCGACGTCGACCCGATGTTCGGATCGCTGGCCGATTTCGACCAGCTGGTGGCCACCGCCCACAATCTGGGCCTGCGGGTGATGATTGATCTGGTGCTGTCGCATACGTCAGACGCGCACCCGTGGTTTGCCGAAAGCCGCGTGAACCGCGACAACGCCAAGGCCGATTGGTACGTCTGGTCCGACCCCAAGGAGGACGGCACCCCGCCCAACAACTGGCTGTCGATCTTTGGCGGCCCGGCCTGGCAGTGGGACAGCCGCCGCGAACAGTACTACCTGCACAACTTCCTGACCTCGCAGCCGGACCTGAACTTTCACAACACCGCCGTGCAGGATGCGCTGCTGGATGTGACCCGGTTCTGGCTGGAACGCGGCGTCGATGGCTTCCGCCTCGACACCATCAACTTCTATGTCCACGACAAGCAGCTGCGGTCGAACCCCGCCCTGCCCAAGGACCAGCGCGACGAAAGCATCGCACCCCGCGTGAACCCCTATAACCACCAGCTGCACCTCTATTCCAAGAACCAGCCCGAAAACCTCGACTTTCTGGCGCGGTTCCGGGGTGTGCTGGACGAATACGGCGCCACCACCGCGGTGGGCGAGGTTGGTGACGCGCAGATGGGCCTTGAGATCATGGGCCAGTACACCGCGGGCGACCGCGGCGTGCACATGTGCTACAGCTTCGAGTTTCTGTCGGGCCATGCCCCTACGGCGGCGCGCTTTGCGCAGGTGATGGGCGACGTCGATGACAAGGTGTCGGATGGCTGGGCTTGCTGGGCGTTTTCCAACCACGACGTGGTGCGCCACACCACCCGCTGGAACCTGTCGCCCGCCTCGCAACGCTGCCTGGCGACGGTGCTGATGTGCCTGCGCGGCTCGGTCTGCCTGTATCAGGGCGAAGAGCTGGGCCTCGGCGAGGCCGACGTGGCTTATGAGGACCTGCAGGACCCCTACGGGATCGAGTTCTGGCCCGAATTCAAGGGCCGCGACGGCTGCCGCACCCCGATGGTGTGGGAAGCGTCGAACACCTCTGGCGGGTTCAGCGACAGCAAGCCGTGGCTGCCAGTGGCCTCCGAACACCTGCGCCAGGCGGCGGCCGCGCAAGAAGAGGATCCCAACGCGCTTTTGCATTTCTACCGCCGCGCACTGGCGCTGCGCCGCGCGCACCCGGCCCTGATCAAGGGCGACCACGACAAGGTGCAGGCAACCGGCAACGTGCTGCACTTTACCCGCAGCTTTGGCGGCGAAGAGATCCACTGCGCCTTCAACATGGGCGAAGACACGGCAACGCATGCGATGCCTGCGGGCACATGGTCCGGCATCGGCGCCGATCTGGGCGCTGTCGCACCGGACGGCGGCACGGTCACGCTGGGACCGTGGCAAATGACACTGGCGCAGCGCAGCTGACGTCGGGATACGGGAGGAACACCAATGGCTGACCTGAAACTCACTGATGTGGCCAAGACCTATGGCGGCACGGTTGACGTGCTCAAGAACATCGACCTCGACATCGAAAAAGGCGAACTGATCGTCTTTGTCGGCCCGTCGGGCTGTGGCAAGTCCACGCTCCTGCGGATGATCGCGGGGCTGGAAACCATCTCGGACGGCACGCTCGAGATCGACGGGAACGTGGTCAACAACGTACCGCCCGCACAGCGCGGCATCGCCATGGTGTTCCAGTCCTACGCGCTCTATCCGCACATGACCGTGCGCGACAACATGAGCTTTGCGCTGCAACTGGCCAAGAAAAGCCGCGAAGAGATCGACGAGGCGGTGACCCGCGCCGCCCGCATCCTGCAGCTCGAAGAGTACCTCGACCGCCTGCCCAAGGCTCTGTCGGGCGGCCAGCGCCAGCGCGTGGCCATCGGTCGGTCCATCGTGCGCGACCCAAAAGTGTATCTCTTTGACGAACCGCTTTCGAACCTCGACGCAGCACTGCGCGTGGCGACCCGGATCGAGATTGCGCAATTAAAGGAATCGATGCCCGACAGCACGATGATCTACGTCACCCACGACCAGGTCGAGGCGATGACGCTCGCCAGCCGCATCGTGGTGCTCGCCAACAAGGGCATCGCGCAGGTCGGCACGCCGCTGGAACTGTACGAACGTCCCGAAAACGAGTTTGTGGCGCAGTTCATCGGCTCGCCTGCGATGAACCTGATCCCCGGCGAAATCATCGAGACCGGCGCACAGACCAAGGTGCGCATGGCCTCGGGCCTGACGGCCGTGTCAGCGGTGCCGACCACCGACGCCGACAAGGGCCTCAAGGTCAACGTGGGCGTGCGCCCCGAGGACTTTACCGCCACCGAAAGCGACGCCATCTACGAGGCGACGGTGGATTTCACCGAAGCTCTGGGCGAGGTCACGATCCTCTACTTCCACCCCGAAGACGGCCGCGACGCGGTGCTGGCCAAGATGCCCGGCATCCACAAGGACCTGCGCGGCCACAGCGTCAAGGTGACTGCAACACCGGACAAGGTGCAGCTTTTTGCCAACGGGCAGTCGCTGTACTACCGCTGAGGCCGGGTGGCTGACCGGCCCTCCGGGGGCGGTTTATCTGGCGAAATGAAGGATGGATCGCGCGCATCATCTGACCATGGGTGCTGGGTTCTGGCCGGCCCTCCCCTTTTTGCGGCACGGCCGTGTGGCGGGCAATGAGGCGGCGTTTTTCTGGCAAGGTGAAGGGGAAAGGCGGTGCTTAGGTGCCGCCTTTTGTCGTCGTGCTGGCGGGGCTGGCAGGCAGGCTCAATGGTGGTCGAACATCGTGGCGGGGCGGTCGAGCAGGAATTGCGTGATGATCGGCCCCACGGCAGCGCCGATGCCGCGCGCATTGGCCCCGATCTGACCTTCGGCGATGGTCGGACGGTTGAGCCCGCGCATGTCCTTGGCAGGCAGCAGGGCGGTGACCCGGTCGACGATGCGGGCGCGGATGGCCGCGGGCATCGCCCCGTCGATCACCACCGCCTCGAAATCGATCACGGCACTTGCGGCCACGCTGGCCGCCGCCAGCGCATCGGCGGTTTCCTCGATCCACGGGGTCACGTGCGCATCAATGTGGTCCCAGTTGTCGCTTTCCCAGATCTGCCGGGGTGCCTCGCCCGCCGCCTCCAGCCGCATCTCAAGCGACCGGATCGATGCCAGATCAATCAGCGGGCGCGCCATCCCCTCGCGATCGGGCACCATGAGTGAGCCGAACGCGCCCGCGTTTTTCTGGTTGCCCTCGAACACCGCGTGATCCAGCACCACGCCGCCGCCGATCAGCGCGCCAACGAAGAAATAGACATAGTCGCGGAACGCCCGCCCGATGCCAAAGATATGCTCGGCCCGGCAGGCGGCGGTGGCGTCGTTCACCATCTGCACCGGCAGCCCGGTGAAATCCGACACCTCGGCAACCATGTCGGTTTCCTTCCACGCCGCCATGTCGCCCGCGTCCGCGCCCAGCACCTCGGTCCAGTTCCACAGCTCGAACGGCGCCGCGATCCCGAGGCCGCCCAGGCGTGCGCGCGAATCCGCGCTCATATCGCTGGTCAGGTCTTGAAACCCGTCATGCAGGAACCGCATCACCGGGCCGGGGCGCGGCGCGTCATAGGTCTGGCGCAACTGGCTGCGCACCCGGCCCGCCAGATCCAGCACCACCAGATCCGCCGACCGCCGCCCCAGCTTCAGCCCCACCGCAAAGGCGCCATCGGGGTTCAGCGTAAAGGGCTGCGACGGCTTGCCGACCTTGCCCTTGACCGGATCCCCGCGGACCAACAGCCCGTCCTGCTCCATCTTGCGCAGGATTACCGACGTCGTCTGCGGCGACAGCCCGGTCCGCCGCGCCAGCTCGCCCGATGACAGCCCGTCACTGCGCTGCAGGATCGACAACAGCAGCCGTTCATTGAACGCGCGCACACCGCTCTGATTGATCCCACCGGAGAAATCGCGCACCTGATCCTGTGCCATGACAGGGTCCTCCCGGCACACAGCCTACGACCGCAGGTTAATAAATCAAGTTGAATTATTAATTGACAGCTCGCTGGAATCACGTTCCCTTAGGGCATCCTGATGGCCTGCAATTTCGGGTTGTCAGCAAATGGGAGGATATCATGAAGACATTACTGCTGGGCACGGCCTGTGCCTTTACCGCGATGGCTGGTGCTGCAATGGCAGACGGGCACGGCACCTCGGCCTGCCTGATCACCAAGACGGACACCAACCCGTTCTTCGTCAAGATGCGCGAAGGCGCACAGGCCAAGGCCGAGGAACTGGGCATCACGCTCAACGCCTATGCCGGTCAGGTCGACGGCGACAACGAAGCGCAAGTGGCCGCCATCGAAACCTGCATCGCCAACGGCGCGTCGGGCATCCTGCTCACCGCCTCCGACACCGCCGCCATCGTGCCATCGGTGGAACAGGCGCGCGAGGCGGGCCTGCTGGTCATCGCCCTCGACACCCCGCTCGAGCCCATCGACGCGGCCAACGCGACCTTTGCCACCGACAACTTCCTTGCTGGTGAGCTGATCGGCAAATGGGCCGCGGCCACCATGGGTGCCGGTGCGGCAGACGCCAAGATCGCAATGCTCGATCTGGCCATCAGCCAGCCCACCGTGGGCGTGCTGCGCGACCAGGGCTTCCTGACGGGCTTTGGCGTCGACATCAAGGATCCCGCCCGCTGGGGTGACGAAGACGATCCGCGCATCATCTGCAACGAGGTCACCGCCGGCAACGAAGAAGGCGGCCGCACCGCGATGGAAAACTGCCTCGCCCGCGATCCCGACATCAACGTGGTCTACACGATCAACGAACCCGCCGCCGCGGGCGCGTACGAGGCGCTGGCCGCCATCGGACGCGAAAACGACGTGCTGATCGTGTCCGTCGATGGCGGTTGCCCCGGCGTGCAGAACGTGGCCGATGGCGTCATCGGCGCCACCTCGCAGCAATACCCGCTGCTCATGGCCTCGCTGGGGGTTGAGGCGATTGCACAGTTCGCCAAGGACGGCACCCTGCCCGCCAACACGCCGGGCAAGGATTTCCTCGACACCGGTGTGGGCCTCGTGACCGACAACGCGGTTGACGGGGTCGACAGCATCTCGGTCGCCGAAGGCACCGACCGCTGCTGGGGCTAAACGCCTGACACCGGGGGCGGGTTGCCACGCGCAACCCGCCCCTCTTTTTTCGTCGAAAAAAGGTGAAACCGCGGTACGCTGGCGGTCAGGGAGGCAATGCAGATGGCAGACACACAAGATTACGAAAGCGTGGTCAGCAGCGCTGACACGGAGGTTGCGCATTTCGAAGACGAAGAAAAAGGCATCCTGGGCAAGGTGCAGCACGCGCTGCACGTGAACCCCGCCCTCGTGCCGATGATCATCCTCGTTTTTGCCATAGCGCTTTTTGGCATGATCCTCGGCCAACGCTTTTTCTCGCCCGGCACCCTCACCCTGATCCTGCAACAGGTGCAGATCGTGGGCGTTCTGGCCGCAGCCCAGACACTGGTGATCCTGACCGCGGGCATCGACCTCAGCGTGGGGGCCGTTGCCGTGCTCTGCACTGTGATCATGGGGCAGTTCACCTTTCGCTACGGCCTGCCAGCCGAAGCCAGCCTGCTCGTCGGGCTCACCTTTGGCGCCGCGATCGGCGCGCTTAGCGGCTTTCTCGTCAGCCGGGTAAAAATCCCGCCCTTCATCGTGACGCTGGGCATGTGGCAGATCGTGCTCGCCTCGACCTATCTGTTTTCGCGCAACGAAACCCTGCGCGGCAGCCAGCTGCGCGAGGATGCGCCGACCCTGCTTTTCCTCGGCAACAAGGTCTCCTTTGGCGGCGCAAATTTCACCTTTGGCGTGATCCTGATGATCCTGATCGTGGTGGTGCTGGCCTATGCGTTGCGCTCCACCGCGTGGGGCCGCCACGTCTATGCCGTGGGCGATGACCCGGAGGCCGCCGGCCTTGCCGGTGTCGACGTGCACAAGACGCTGATGTCCGTCTACATCCTGTCGGGCCTGATCTGCGCCATCGCGGGATGGGTCATGATCGGGCGCTTCACCGCCGTGACCCCTTCGGCCTCGACCGGCGTGATCGGCAACATCCAGTCCATCACGGCCGTGGTGATCGGCGGCATTTCCCTCTTTGGCGGACGCGGTTCGATCTATGGCGCGTTCTTTGGCGCGCTCATCGTGGGCGTGTTCGAAATGGGCCTGCGCATGGCCGGGGCCGACCCGCAATGGACCTTCATGCTAATCGGCATGCTGATCATCGTGGCGGTCGCGATTGACCAATGGATCAGAAAGGTGTCGGCATGACCCAGCCCATCCTGCACGCCAAGAACCTCGTCAAACGCTATGGCAAGGTCACGGCCCTCGACCATTGCGACTTTGAACTGATGCCGGGCGAAATCCTCGGGCTCATCGGCGACAACGGCGCGGGCAAATCCTCGCTGATCAAGGCGCTGTCCGGCGCCGTGATCCCCGACCAGGGCCAGGTCTTCCTCGAAGGGCAAGAGGTGCACTTCCGCTCGCCCATCGACGCGCGCGAGGCCGGGATCGAAACCGTCTACCAGACCCTCGCCATGTCCCCGGCCCTGTCGATTGCCGACAACATGTTCATGGGCCGCGAACTGCGCAAACCGGGGATCATGGGCAAGGTCTTTCACAAGCTCGACCGCAAGAAGATGGAGGACATCGCCCGCCAAAAGCTGTCCGATCTGGGCCTGATGACGATCCAGAACATCAATCAGGCGGTCGAAACCCTGTCCGGCGGTCAGCGTCAGGGCGTCGCCGTGGCCCGTGCGGCGGCCTTCGGGTCCAAGGTGATCATCCTCGATGAACCCACCGCCGCCCTGGGGGTCAAGGAAAGCCGCCGCGTGCTCGACCTCATCCAGGACGTCAAATCGCGCGGCATCCCGATCATCCTGATCAGCCACAACATGCCCCACGTGTTCGAGGTCGCCGACCGCATCCACGTGCACCGGCTGGGCAAACGGCTCTGCGTGATCGACCCCAAGGATCATTCGATGTCCGACGCTGTCGCCTACATGACGGGTGCCGCCACCCCCGCCATGGCCGCGTGAGATGCAGTTTGAGGCTCTGGTGGCGCGGATCACCGCGCTGCCGCCCGCGCCGACCCGCCGTGTGATCGCCGTCGCGGGCCCGCCCGCCAGCGGCAAAAGCACGCTCGCCGCGCGCCTTGCCGCCGCCATCGACGGCGCCGTGGCCCTGCCCATGGACGGCTTTCACCTCGACGACCGGCTGCTGATCGCCGACGGCATCCGCGACCGCAAGGGCGCGCCCCACACCTTCGACGCCGCGGGCTTTGTCCGCCTGATCGCCGCCCTGCAAGAGCCCGCCGACCTGATCTTTCCCATCTTCGACCGCAGCCGCGAACTAGCCATCGCGGGCGCAGGCCGCGTGCCCGCCGCCTGCGACACCGTGGTGGTCGAAGGCAACTACCTGCTGCTGAACGACGCCCCGTGGGACGCCCTGCGCCCCCACTGGTCGCTGTCGATCGCCCTCGCCCCGCCGCGCGACGTGCTGCACGACCGGCTGGTCGCCCGCTGGCAGCAGCACGGCAAACCCGACGCCGCCGCGTGGATCGCAGGCAACGACATGCCCAATGTCGACACCGTCCTGACCCGCAGCGCGCCAGCTGACATCACCCTGACGGAGGCACTGCCATGATCCTGTGCGCAGGCGAAGCGCTGATCGACATGATCCCAAACGACACCGGCGCCTTTATGCCCCACGTGGGCGGCGCCGTGCTGAACACCGCCGTGGCCCTCGGGCGGCTCGGCGTGCCCACCGGGCTGGTCACCGGGCTCTCCTTCGACCCCTTCGGCGCCCGCATCACCGCGCATTTGCGCGACAGCCACGTGGACACGCGCCACGCCGTGCCCAGCGACCGCAACACGACACTCGCCTTCGTGCACCTCAAGGACGGTCAGGCCACCTACAGCTTTTACGACGACAACACCGCCACCAGCGCGATCCTGCCACGCGACCTGCCCGAGGTGCCAAACGGGACCGAAGCGCTGTTCTTCGGCGGCATCTCTCTGTGCAACCCGCCTGTGGCCGACAGCCTCGCCACTATGGCCGCAGATGTGCCCGCCCACCTGCCCGTGATGGTCGACCCGAACATCCGCCCCGGCTTTGCCGCCGATCAGGCGGCCTACCGCACCCGTCTCATGGGCCTGATGCGCCGCGCCGACATCGTGAAACTGTCGGATGAGGATATCACGTGGCTCCTGCCGGACGGCGATCTGGCGGCCAAGGCGCAGGCGGTGCTCGCCATGGGCCCGAAACTCCTGCTCCTGACCGAAGGCAGCGCGGGTGCGACCGCGTATGTCGCGGGCGGCCCAACGGTCCGCGTCGCTGCTCAAAAGGTCGCGGTCGTCGACACCGTCGGCGCAGGCGACACGTTCAACGCAGGCATCCTGCACCAGCTGCGCGCCAAAGGCGCGCTGTCCCCAGAGGGCCTCACAACGCTGACCGAAAACGCCCTGACGCAAATGCTCACCTTCGCCGCCCGCGCCGCTGCGGTCACCGTGTCCCGCGCAGGCGCGAATCCCCCGTGGGCTAAGGAACTCACATAATCAGTTCTCCGCACGCGTCGGTCCGCGGGGTGGCGCAATCGCGCCGGCGTTTTGCCGTAGGCAAACCTCTGGTTTGACGGGGGGCGGGTCATGCCAAAGGCATGCCTTAATTCATGTCGCGGCCTGACGTGAACGTCAGGCGGTGGGCTCTAGACTAAGCGTATGCTCAGCGTCTCACTGAGCGACGCACTCACCCCAACGCCCCCCTCAAATAATCAATCACCACCCGCACCTTGCGCGGCAGATAGGGCCGCGACGGATAGAGCAGCCAGGCCGCCGTCTCGAACCCCGACGCGGCCACCTCGTGGCCGGG
>JBCBAV010000059.1:0-21194 GCA_038532285.1 Pseudomonadota bacterium
CACGTTCAATACCTCTGATGATCTGTTTGCGCGGTTGCAAGCGCGTCTGGCAGAGGGGCCGGTGGCGTGCGTGTTTCTGGATGAGGCGCAGTTTCTGACCGAAGATCAGGTGTGGCAACTGGCGCGTGCGGTGGATGACCTGGGCGTGCCGGTTATGTGCTACGGCTTGCGGGTGGATTTCCGCGGACAGTTGTTTCCGGGATCAGCCACGCTGTTGGCGCTGGCGGACGAGATGCGCGAGGTGCGCACGATCTGCCATTGCGGCAAGAAGGCGACGATGGTGATCCGACAGGATGAAAACGGCGCGACGCTGCGCGACGGCGCGCAGGTTCAGATCGGCGGGAACGAGACCTATGTTTCGCTGTGTCGCCGCCACTGGCGCCAGGCGATGGAAGCGTAACCACCGGTGCCACGGGGCCGTTTTCCGGATCGGAAAACGGTCGGGAACCGGATCGGTTTCCGCGCCCCTCAGACCGCGTTCGGCAGCTCTTTCCCATCGAGGAACGCGGCGATGTTGTTCACTGCCATCAGCCCCATGTCCACCCGCACCTCCAGCGCCGCCGTTCCCAGGTGCGGCAGAAGCACGACATTCTCGCGGGCGCGCAACCCGTCCGAGACAATTGGTTCACGTTCGTAAACGTCCAGCCCGGCGCCTGCGATCTCACCGGTATCCAGCGCGTCACACAGCGCCGCCTCATCCACCACATCTCCACGGGCGATATTGATGAAATGCGCGTGTTTTTGCATCGCGGCAAAGACGTCGGCGTTGATCAGGTGCCGCGTTTCGGCACCGCCCGGCACCGCGACCACCAGCATGTCGACCTCTGCCGCCAGCGCGGCCAGCGTGTCGACCTGCGTCGCGGGAAACGGCATTTCCTTCGGTGAACGGTTGACGTAGCTGACCTGCATTCCGAAGCCGAAATGGCAGCGTCGGGCAATCGCCTGCCCGATCCGGCCCATGCCGACGATGCCTACGTGCTTGCCGCTCAGGTGCAGGCCCAGCATTTGCGTCGGGTGCCAGCCCGGCCAGTTGCCTGCGCGCACCATCCGTTCGCCTTCGCCCGCGCGCCGGGCGCTCATCAGCATCAGCATCAGCGCGATATCGGCGGTGGCATCGGTCACGGCACCGGGCGTGTTGCTGACGACGATCCCGGCAGCTGCGGCGGCGGCCACATCGATATGGTTGTACCCCACCCCGAAATTGGCCAGCAGCTTGCACCGCGCGTCGGGCACATCGGCAAATACCGGTGCCTGGAACATATCACCCAGTGTGGGCAGCACGATGTCGTAGTCGCGCAGCGCGCTGCGCAGTTCATCGTCGGTCAGCGGCAGCGTTTCGCTGCGCACGGTCAGGTCAATCGGCAGCGCGTGCGCCGCATCCTGCACCGCATCCGGCAGCGGCCGCGTCATCCACACGCGCATCAGTGCAACCTCCCGCCCAGCGGCACATTTTTGTCCGGTGCGGCGAGGACAACAGCGCCGTCCTCATCCGGAAAGCCGAGCACCAGCACCTCGGACCGCACCGGCCCGATCTGGCGTGGCGGAAAGTTGACAACGGCCATCACCTGCCGCCCAACCAGCGTGTCGAGGTCATAGTGCACGGTGATCTGGGCCGAACTTTTCTTTTCCCCGATCTCGGGCCCGAAATCGATCCACAGCTTGAAGGCCGGTTTGCGCGCTTCGGGAAAGGGTTCGGCACGGGTGATGCGGCCTGCGCGGATATCGACGGCCATGAAGTCGTCAAAGGTGATCTCAGCCATGGGACAGCTCCTGCGACCGGGTGGTCGCGGCGGCCACAGCCCGGGCCAAAAGCGCTGGAAATCCGTCATGTTCGTTCATCAGCACCTCCAGCGCTGCTTGGGTCGTTCCGTTCGGGCTGGTTACGTTGACACGCAACTGGCCCGGATCTTCTTCGGCCTGCAGGGCCAGCGCCCCTGCCCCCGCAACGGTTGCCTTGGCCAGGCGCAAGGCCAGGTCGTCCGGCAAGCCCTGGTTCGTACCCGCGGCGGCCAGCGTCTCGATCAGGTGGAACACATAGGCCGGGCCTGAACCACTGACACCGGTGACCGCGTCCATCTGGTGTTCACCTTCCAGCCGCACCACGTCGCCGATGGCCGAAAGCAGCGTTTCTGCCTCGTCGAGAAAGGCCTGCCCTGCCACGTTACCGCAAATTGCAGTGATGCCCCGCCCGATTGCGGCCGGCGTATTTGGCATGGCACGTATGATGGGCTTTTGCGCCCCAAACTCTGCTTCAAACGCGGAAATGGGCGTGCCTGCAGCGACCGACAAGATCATCGTGTCGGACGCTGCGGCCTGTGACAGGTCAGGCAAGGCGGCGGCCATCATCTGCGGCTTGATCGCCAGCATCAGCACAGCCGGATCCGCGGGCAATTCGGCGTTCAGGCGCACCCCGGTGCTTTTTAACCACTCCGACGGCGCGGGGTCCTGCACCCATACGCGATCGGCGGGCAAACCACCTGCCAGCCATCCGCGCAGCATGGCCGACCCCATTTTGCCGCAACCGATGAGGACAATGCCCCTTGCCGCGAACCGACTGTCCTGCATTGATGTGCCCCCGTTTCTTCAGGGGCAGAGACTAGGCGCGACCGTAAGCTTCCGCAATGGCCACCTGCATCGCATCCTCGGGGCTGCGGTCGCCCCAGATCAGCAGCTGCAAAGCCGGGTAATAGCGCTCGGCACTCATCACTGCGGCACCGATCAGGGTGTCGATCTGTTCGGGGCTGGCAACCTGCCCGCCAGCAAGCACAAGCCCGTAGCGGTAGACCATCAGCTTCTGTTCAGCCCAATAGGTGAATGCACCGGCCCAGCACTGATCATTGATCAGGTTCAACAGCTCGTACATGGCTGGCTGGCGCGCCTCCGGAGGTTCCATTTCAAAGGTGCAGACCATGCGCAGTGTTTCGTCATAGCCAGACCACGCGAGCGTGATGGAATAAGTGCGCCACTGCCCCTCGACCGCCATGGCAATCTGGTCTTCCGCGATGCGATCGAAATCCCATTCGTGATGCGCGGCCAGCCCTTCGACAATGTCGATGGGGTGGATTTCATCTTCGAGAAAATGCTCGGAAAGTGCCATGGTGCCACCTCTTTATCGCTTTTAGCGAAGGGGGCTGCAGCGCCCCCAAGCGCTAGGTGCCTGCTCTGAGATCTCGGGGCGATCCCCCGTGCCTCTACCAGATATGGTGACGGCGGGGATTGCGTCTGGCAACCCTTTATTTGGGGAAAACCGCAATAAGTTGGGGACAAGATCACACGCGCTGCAAAATGTGCACTTGGTGCGCGACGTTCCCCTGCTTCACTTTGCCGGATAAACCGCGGGGGAGGCGCAGCCGGGGGCAGCGCCCCCTCCGACATTAAAAATCGCACCACCCGGCCGGGCGATGCGATCACGTGATGCTGGCAGAATATGAAATGGCGCGGCAGCGCCGCCGCTGGATTACTTTTTCTTCTTGGTCTCGAGCGCGTCGAGCCGCGCCTTGAGTGCGTCGTTTTCCTCGCGCGCCTTTTGTACCATGGCGCGGACCGCGTCGAATTCTTCGCGGGTCACCAGGTCGCGGTCGGCGAGCCAACGGTCCACCATGGACTTCATGGCGGTTTCCGCCTCTTCCCGCGCGCCCTGGGCCACGCCCATCGCATTGGTCATCAGTTGCGAGATATCGTCGAAAATCTTGCCACGCGCTTGCATAATGCGGCCCCTTCTGTCTGGTCCCTGTATATATGGGCGGCAAAGCGTCCAGCGGCAAGGTTGACAGTCGCGCGCAGGCAGGGGCATTCAGACGCAGATGCTGGCGCTCATGATCCCATTCCCCGATATCTCGCCCGAGATTTTCTCGATCGACCTGTTTGGCCGGTCCTTTGCGCTGCGCTGGTATGCGCTGGCCTACATCGTGGGGATCATCATAGGCTGGCGTCTGGTGGTCATGACGGTCAAGACACCGCGGCTGTGGCCCGGCAACGCACCCGTGATGACGCCCGAGCAGATCGAGGAAATGCTGACCTGGATCATTCTGGGCGTTCTTCTGGGCGGGCGGCTGGGCTACGTGCTGTTTTATCAGCCCGGCTATTATCTGCAGAACCCGACCGAAATCCTCGCGCTGTGGGAAGGCGGGATGTCGTTTCATGGTGGCCTCATCGGCGTGATTGTCGCCGCCTTCATGTACATTCGCCGCCACCCGGGTATGAGCCGCTATTCGGTGGCGGACGCCATCGCGCTGGGTGTGCCGCCGGGGCTGCTGCTGGGGCGGTTCTCCAATTTTATCAACGCCGAACTGTGGGGGCGACCGACCGAGCTGCCGTGGGGCGTCGCCTTTCCCGGGCAAGCGGCACAGTTCTGCCCTGACGTCGTGGGCATCTGCGCGCGCCATCCTTCGCAGCTCTATGAGGCGTTCCTCGAAGGCGTCGTGCTGCTGATCGTGCTGCTGTGGATGGTCTGGCGGCGCGGAGCGTTCAAGACGCCGGGGCTGGTGTGCGGCACGTTTCTGGCGGGCTACGGTCTTGCCCGCTTTGCGGTCGAGTTCGTTCGACAGCCGGATGCGCAATTCATCTCGCCCGGCAACCCGCTGGGGCTGGCGTGGCACGTGGGCGGCTATGGCCTGACCATGGGGCAGATCCTGTCGCTGCCGATGATCCTGCTGGGTCTGTGGCTGATCCGGCGCGCGCGGCGCTGTGCAGCCCAACCGGCATGAGCCTGAAAGACCTGCTGGTTCGGCGCATCGCGATGGACGGCCCCATCAGCGTTGCCGACTACATGGCCGAGGCGCTGCTGCATCCGGCCTATGGCTACTACACGACCCAAGAGGCGATTGGCGCGCGCGGCGATTTTGTCACCGCCCCCGAGATCAGCCAGATGTTTGGCGAGTTGATCGGGCTTGCACTGGCGCAAAGCTGGCTGGATCAGGGCGCGCCCGTGCCGTTTGTGCTGGCCGAGCTGGGGCCGGGGCGCGGCACGTTGATGGCGGATATCCTGCGCGCGGCATCGCAAGTGCCGCGGTTTGATGCCGCCGTGACCGTGGCGCTTGTCGAAGCGTCCCCGCGCTTGCGCGACGCACAGCGCGAGACGCTGGCCGGTTACGAGGTGACGTGGAGCGACAGCGTTGAGGATCTGCCCTCCGGCCCGCTTTGGCTGGTGGCAAACGAATTTTTCGACGCCCTGCCCGTGCGCCAGTTTGTGCGCGACGGTCACGCATGGCGCGAACGCAGCGTGGGATTGACCGACGGCGCGCTGTCGTTTGGTTTGGCGCCAGCGGGGCCGCAGCCCGCCCTGGACCACCGCACGGATGATACCAACGACGGTGATCTGGTCGAACTGTGCCCTGCCGCAGCCCCGATCCTGTCGTGGATCGGGCGGCGGATTGAGCGGCGTGGCGGGGCGGCGCTGATCATCGACTATGGCGATTGGCGGTCGCTGGGCGACACGCTGCAGGCGGTCGAGAGCCACGAACGCAGCGATCCGTTGGCTGCACCGGGGCGCGCCGATCTGACCGCGCATGTGGATTTCGAAGCGCTTGCACGGGCCGCATCGCCCGCGCGATATGCGCGGCTTGCACCGCAGGGCGTGTTTCTGGAACGGCTGGGCATCACTGCGCGCGCGCAGGCGTTGGCGCAGCGGCTTTCGGGCGACGCGCTCGAGAGCCACATTGCGGCGCATCGGCGCTTGACCCACCCGAACGAAATGGGAAATCTGTTCAAGGTGCTGGGGATTTATCCCAGCGCCGCTGCCCCACCGCCCGGACTTGCTCCATGACACTCGAAATCCTGACGCATGACAGCCTGACGCCGTTTCGGCACGGGTTTTTCACCCGCAAGGGTGGGGCGTCATCAGGAATTTTTGCCGGGCTCAACTGTGGCACCGGCAGTTCCGACCAATCCGAAATCGTAGCGATCAACCGTGCGCGGGTGGCGGACGCGCTAGAGGTGCAGAACCACAAGCTTTTGGGCGTGCATCAGGTCCATTCAGCGGATGTGGCGACGGTGGACGCCCCGCATGATCCGAAACCCAAGGCGGATGCGCTGGTCACAGCGACGCCGGGGCTGGCGCTGTCGATCCTGACAGCAGATTGCATGCCGGTGCTTTTTGCAGATCCCGAAGCGCGGGTGATCGGCGCGGCCCACGCGGGGTGGAAGGGTGCCAAGGCCGGCGTGCTCGAAGCCACAATCGACGCGATGCAAAGCCTTGGGGCATTGCGTGCGCGGATCAGTGCGGTGATCGGGCCATCAATCAGTCAATCAGCGTATGAAGTCGGGCCGGAATTTCATGATCAGTTTGTGGCCGACACGCCGGTCAATGATCGTTATTTCACTGCCGGAGCCGGGGACAGGCAGCACTTTGACCTGATCGCCTACGGCCTGGCAAGGCTGCAGGCGACCGGCATCGGAACCGCTGCATGGACCGGGCACTGCACGTATTCGGATCCCGAACGCTTCTTTTCCTATCGTTTGTCGGTCCATGAAAAGCAGCCGGACTACGGGCGGTTGATCTCGGCCATTTCGCTTTGATGCGGGGCGGAATTCGGGCGCGGGCGGCCGTGCATCTGCCGCATTTCCAACCGGTTTTGGTCGATCGCCCCGCAAATTAGGGCTTTGCGGCAATCTGCATTGCCTTAATTCCGCGCCCGCCATTCGGTCAATTTTACGAAAATGCCCAGTACGGGCCGCAATGGCGCCCGAATACACAGTCATATCTTGGTTAACGAAAGACAAGCCAAGCGCTGAGCAGAGGGACACAGTCATCATGGCAAAAAAACGCTTTATCCGCTCCGTCGTCGACGCCGCTGCCAAGGAGCAAACACAAATGCCATGGGCGCGTGGCGCACGCCGTGCAGCCTTTATCGCAAAACGGGCCGCCCACGCAGCACCGCAGCGCAAGACAGCCTGAGGTTCACCTCTCGGGCGGTGCAGAATCACATTGTGGCGGGGGTGTTCCCCGACACTCAACAATACCTCACGCGGCGCATCACTGATGCGCCTTTTGCGTTGAATGTGTCGAAGTTTTTGACAATTTGCGGCAAATCCCTGAATTATAGCAGCGTATTTTGACGGAAATCGTTCATCTGTGGTCGTCGGTGGGGGCCGACGCGGATGTGACCCGATACTGTGAGGTTACACATGACCACCGCTGCCACGTTGCGCGTTCCACGCGCCGCGAACTCACGTTACAATGCTCCGCGGATGCAAACGCATTCGCCTTTGACCCGCACCTACGAGATTGCCGCGCTGCGCGCTGACAGCTCGCTGACCATTTCGTCGATCAAGGCACCGGCGATGCCGCTTTTTGAATCTGCTTTTTCCGCTTTTGCGCGCGGCGCGATGCTTGCCGCGCCAGAGGGCGACATTGCCATCGAAGACCTCAAGCCCGGTGATTGGCTGAACACCTCGTCCGGAATGCCCGCGCAGGTACTGTGGATTGGATCCTCGCAATTTGTGCCCGCGGATACCGGACGGCGGGTGCCATTGATCCGGATCATGGCCGACAGCTTTGGCCAAAACCGCCCCGAAAGCTTTGTCACAGTGGGCCCGGCTGCGCGCCTGCTGCAAACACCGCCGCATCTGCGCGGCAGTGCCGGTGGCGCGGATATGCTGACCCCGGCGTCGGCCTTTGTCGACAACGTCAACATCATCGAAGTGGTGCCCCCGACACCGGTGCGCCTGTTCCACATCTGCCTGTCACGTCATGCGGCAGTGAATGTGGGCGGTATCCAGATTGAGACGTTCCACCCCGGCATGGGCGCGACGCGCAGTGTCACCCACGCCCAGCGCGATCTTTTCCTGTCGATGTTCCCGCACATCGCACATATCACAGATTTCGGGCCTTTGGCGCACCCGCGCGCGCCAGAGTTGGACGCGATGGCCGGTTAGGCCGATTTGGCCAGCCGATCCTCAAGCACATCAAACGGAACGCCGGGCGTATCCTTCGCCTGGCGGATCACCAGAGATGTCTTGACGGATTCGACGTTGGGTGTTGTCAAAAGCTCACCGGTCAGAAAGCTCTGAAAGCTCGACAGGTCCGGCGCCACGCATTTCAGGATAAAGTCTACTTCGCCGTTCAGCATGTGACACTCGCGCACAAGGGGCCATGCGCGGCAGCGTTCCTCGAAGGCGCTCAGGTCCGCTTCGGCCTGGCTGGCCAGGCCCACATTGGCAAAGACCTGCACTTCGAATCCCAGCTCGTGAATATCGACATCTGCGTGGTAGCCGCGGATATACCCGCTTTCTTCAAGTGTGCGGACCCGGCGCAAGCAGGGCGGCGCCGAGATACCAACCCGTTTGGCCAGTTCGACATTGGTCATTCGGCCATCGGCCTGCAATTCCGCAAGGATTTTTCGGTCGATAGGGTCCAGTCGCGTGCTTGCCACGTGCGCCTCCTTGGTTTCCGGTTGTTATAGCAGGCCCGTCGTTGCGCGCAATTATATTTCAAGACTGCGCAAGATTTTGAAATCCAGCTACGCACGAAACGGTGAAAGATCGGGCAAAAGATCACACTTCAAACCGTGCGCCGCGGCGTCTATATCGAACGGGCTGCGCCGTCCATAGCCACGGGGGATAATCACATGGCCGATTCCAAACGCACCAAGGTTCTGATCGTGGGCTCGGGTCCTGCGGGCTACACGGCGGCGGTCTATGCCAGCCGTGCCATGCTGGAGCCGATCCTTGTGCAGGGCATCGAACCGGGCGGACAACTGACCACGACGACCGAGGTCGAGAACTGGCCCGGTGACACCGAAGTGCAGGGCCCCGACCTGATGGTGCGAATGGAGGCACATGCCAAGGCGGTGGGCTGTGAGATCATCGGTGACATCATCACATCGATCAATTTCGACCAGCGCCCGTTCGTGGCCCAGTCAGACAGCGGCACCGAATATGTCGCCGATGCGATCATCCTTGCCACCGGCGCGCGGGCCAAATGGCTGGGCCTGCCGTCCGAAGAGAAATTCAAAGGCTTTGGCGTGAGCGCCTGCGCCACCTGCGACGGGTTCTTTTACCGCGGTCAGGAGATCGTGGTCGTCGGCGGCGGCAACACGGCGGTGGAAGAGGCGCTGTTCCTGACCAATTTCGCCTCCAAGGTCACGCTGGTACACCGCCGCGATGAGCTGCGCGCCGAAAAGATCCTGCAGGACCGGCTGATGAAACACCCCAAGATTGAAACGATGTGGTTCCAAGAACTGGACGAGGTCTATGGCACTGACAGTCCGCTGGGTGTCGAAGGGGTGAAGGTCAAGCATACGCGGACGGGTGAGATCACCGACATTCCCGCCAAGGGCGTGTTCATCGCAATCGGCCATGCCCCTGCCAACGAGTTGGTCGAGGGCGTGCTTGATACGCACATGGGCGGCTATGTGGTGACCAAACCCGACAGCACCGAAACGTCGATCCCCGGCGTCTTCGCAGCAGGCGATCTGACCGATCACAAGTACCGGCAGGCTGTGACGTCGGCCGGCATGGGCTGCATGGCCGCGCTCGAGGCCGAACGGTTCCTTGCCGAGGCCGAGGAGGCCACCGACCTGGCCGCAGAATAGCACGCTTTCACTATTCCACTTAAGTCCAGGGAAGGCGCAACTGGGGGCCAGCGCGCCCTGCCCGCTTGACGGCTGTGCATGCGGCCCGCACTGTCACGGCAACGCAACCTTGCAGGGGCAGCCATGACACACGTGCTCTGGCGCGGCAGTTGGGCCACGCGCGTCCGGATTGTCTCGGGGCTTGTGCTGATGGCCTATGTCACAGCGCACATGCTCAATATTGGGGCGGTTCTGGTGTCGCCGGGATTTGCCGACGCGTTTCAGGACGTGCGGCTCGCGGTGACACGAACACCCGCTGCAATGGCAGTCATGACGCTGGCCATCGTTTCGCACATGGTGTTGTCCGTCGCGCAGGTGGTGCGCAAACGGACCCTACGGATGCCGTTGCGCGACTATTTGCAGATCGCGTTGGGGCTTTCGATCCCGCTTCTTTTGTCGAGCCATCTGATCTTTACAGCCGTGGCGCATACGCAGTTCGAGGTGAATACGCAGATTTTCTATCTCGTCTCCCGGGTCTGGGGCGGTTCGTATGCCTGGGTGCAGGCCGCGTTCGTGGTCGTGGTCTGGGGCCACGGGGTGATCGGGTTGCACATGTGGCTGCGCCAGACCGGTTGGTGGCAGCGCAATATCGCGACGCTGGCGGTGATCGGCACACTGATCCCGACGCTGGCCCTTCTCGGATATCTGGACGCTGGACGGCAGATTGCCGACATATTGCAGGCCCCGGAAGGCCGTGCCGCTATGGCGGCGCTTTGGAACCTGCCAGATCGTGCCGGGCTGGGCGTGCTGGGACGGATCGATAAGACAACCGACCAGATCATTGTCGTCGCGCTCTGGGCGCTGGCGCTGATCGTGGCTGGGCGCCAGATCATGATCGCCCTGCGCAAACCAATTCGCGTCACGTATGTGGACGGCCCGACCGCCAGGGCCGCGCATGGACAAACGGTGCTGGAAACCTCGCGTAGCGCCGGAATTGAACACGCCTCGCTGTGCGGGGGTCGCGGGCGCTGCACCACGTGCCGGGTGCACGTGATCGACGGGGCCGAGCACATCCCACCCCCCTCACCGGCAGAGGCGCGTAGCCTTGCAGCGGTCGGGGCAGGACCCGAGACGCGGCTGGCCTGCCAACTGGTGCCAACCGGGCCGGTCACCGTGGCACGTGTCTTTGGCGCAGATGGCAAGCGCAGGCGCGCACATGCCCGATCGGGAAAAGAGGCCAAACTGGCGGTACTGTTTCTCGACATGCGCGGGTTTACCGCGCGGACCGATGGGCAACTGCCCTATGACGTCGTCTTTCTGCTCAACCGGTTCTTTGACGAAATCGTACCGCCCATCACCGCAGCAGGCGGCACCGTGGACAAATACATGGGCGACGGTTTGATGGCTGTGTTCGAAACCAGCACTGCGCGCGCTTCGGCACTTGCTGCCATCGACGCGATCCAGGGGATCGGCGAAGCGTTGCGCGCCTTCAACGAAACCCTGGAAACCGAGGGGAGCGCGCCGGTCGCAATCGGCGTCGGCGTGCATTTGGGCACCGTTGTCCTGGGCGAGATTGGCGCTGCCGGACAGGCGCCACGCACCCTGATCGGGGACACTGTCAATATCGCATCGCGGTTGGAATCCGAGACAAAGGTGCAGGGTGTCGAAGCATTCATTTCCGAAGACACCCTGACCGCGGCTGGTATCGAATTGGACGCCGATACGCTGATGCCCCTGACCCTGCGCGGCCGGGATGAACCACTGTGTGCGCTGCCTCTGGCTCAGGCGGATCGGGTTCGCGAGACCGTGGCGCTTTGACCACATCTTAACCAAAACCTCCGATTTTGCGGCCAGCGCCAAGTTTGTTCTTGGGTGAACAAACCTTTCATGCAAAAGCACGTTCAAACTTGAACAAACCTGGCCGACATGCCCACCGACACCGCCAAAACCAGCGCAGAGCACAGCGATCAACTGTTTCGCCTGCTGCGCCAGCTTGATACCGCCCCCGGCGGTTCGCAGCGCATGGTGGCGCAGGCGGTGGGCGTATCACTGGGACGGCTGAACACGCTGTTGCGTGCAGCAACAGCGGCCGGGTTCGTGCAGGTGGACGCCCACGACAGCCCAGACAAACGCCAGCGCAACTTTTACGCGCTGACCGCCAAGGGCGCGGTCGAGAAGAACCGGCTCGCAGATCATTTCCTCACCCGCAAGTTCGCCGAGTTCGACGCGATTTTTGCTGAAATCACCGGCACCCGTACCGGCTTTAACCCTCTCACCTACAGGACCAAGTTGATGGAACAGAACCTCGCCCCGATCCAGGAGCTCTATGTCTCGTATGACAGCGCGCAGAAATTGAAAGTCGAGGCAGCCGACCTTGTCAGCTGGGACCTCACACCGCGACAGATCTGCGATCTCGAGCTTTTGATGAACGGCGGGTTCAACCCGCTCAAGGGTTTCCTGTCCGAGGCCGATTACAATAGCGTCGTTGACGACATGCGCACCGCCGATGGTGCGCTGTGGCCGATGCCGATCACACTGGATGTAAACAGCGCCTTTGCCGATGGGCTGCAGATCGGGCAGGACATCGCGCTGCGCGACCAAGAGGGCGTGATCCTCGCGACAATGACCGTCACCGACCGCTGGACGCCCAACAAGGCGCACGAGGCGGAGAAGGTGTTTGGCGCCGATGACAGCGCGCATCCGGCGGTTAACTACCTGCACAACACGGCTGGCGAGGTGTACCTCGGCGGTCCGATCACCGGCATTCAGCAGCCCGTGCACTATGATTTCCGCGCGCGCCGCGACACACCCAACGAACTGCGCGCCTATTTCCGCAAGCTGGGCTGGCGTCGCATTGTCGCCTTTCAAACCCGCAACCCGCTGCACCGTGCGCACCAGGAACTGACCTTTCGCGCCGCAAAGGAGGCGGAGGCCAACCTGCTGATCCACCCGGTTGTGGGCATGACCAAGCCGGGCGATATCGACCATTTCACCCGCGTGCGCTGCTATGAGGCGGTGCTGGATCAATACCCCGCCTCCACCACGTCCATGTCGCTGCTGAACCTGGCCATGCGGATGGCTGGCCCGCGCGAGGCGGTGTGGCATGGCCTGATCCGCAAGAACCACGGCTGCACCCATTTCATCGTCGGTCGGGATCACGCGGGCCCGGGCAAGAACTCGGCCGGCGAAGACTTCTATGGCCCCTATGACGCGCAGGACCTGTTTCGCGAGCATCAGGACGAGATGGGCATCGAAATGGTCGACTTTAAGCACATGGTCTATGTGCAGGAGCGCGCGCAGTACGAACCTGCGGACGAGATCAAGGACAAGGACAGCGTCACGATCCTGAACATCTCGGGCACCGAACTGCGCCGCCGACTGGCCGAGGGGCTGGAGATCCCCGAATGGTTCTCTTTCCCCGCCGTCGTGTCCGAACTGCGCAAATCGCGCCCGCCGCGGGCCAAGCAGGGGTTCACGGTGTTCTTCACCGGCTTCTCCGGGTCGGGCAAATCGACGGTGGCCAACGCGCTGATGGTCAAGCTGATGGAGATGGGCGGCCGCCCCACCACGCTGCTGGACGGGGATATCGTGCGCAAGAATCTCAGCTCGGAACTGGGCTTTTCCAAGGCGCACCGCGATCTCAACATCCGCCGGATCGGCTATGTCGCGTCCGAGATCACCAAGAACGGCGGTATCGCGATCTGTGCGCCGATCGCCCCCTATGCCACCACGCGCCGTGCCGTGCGCGAAGAGATCGAGCAATACGGCGCTTTCTGCGAGGTGCACGTGGCCACGTCGATCGAGGAATGCGAGCGGCGGGATCGCAAGGGGCTCTACAAGCTGGCGCGTGAAGGCAAGATCAAGGAATTCACCGGCATCTCAGACCCCTATGATGCGCCAGAGACGCCGGAATTGCGTCTCGATACCGAAGGGACGGACGTGGATTACTGCGCTCAACAGGTTCTTTTGAAATTGCAGGAAATGGGGCTGGTTGCCGCCTGACCACACGCCATCAGGCTGAAATCCGCAAATTCCGGCAATAATTCGCCAAGGCGCGCCCGTTTGGCGCGCCTTTTTGCCTGCACAAGGCATCACCGTGCGATGGCGTAGCGGCGCACCTCAGGATCACGCATCTTTTTGCTACCGACACGCAAGATCATGCCGCAAACCCTTCGGAGACCTGATGACGCAAATTCGCACCGCCGCTTACACCATTTCCTGCCTCATTCTGTCGGTGCTGATCGGCGCCCCTGCGACAGCGCAATCCAATGTGCCTGACAACTCGGACGTCTTTATTACCGGCGATGCCACCAATATTGCCGTGTCCGAAGCGCTCTGGCGCGCGGCAGATCCCACGGCAGGATTTTTTGGCACCCGCCAGCGCGCGCCGCTTCAATTCCGCGCGCGCAACGCCGCCGGGACGGACACTTGGAACGCTTGGGGTCAGGTCAACGCCCGCGGATTTGTTGGCGACGTTGATGGCAATGGCCGCGATGTAAGCCTCGGGATTGATCGCGGATTTGGCCCGGCACGGGTCGGGGTATTGCTGACCGACAGCACCTATGACTTGGCCGATGCCACGGCGCAGCGTGCGGACTCGGACGCGCTGAGCTACGGGCTGTACGCCCTCGCAGAGTTCAATCAAAACTGGTTCCTGCAGGCTTTCGCGCTGTCTTCCGAGCCAGACTACGTCGTTGGCGCCAACAGCTTTTCCGTGGACCGCGTCGCCGGTGGCCTGACCGTCGGGACCGGGCGCGAAATCGGTGCGCTCTATGTAACGGGCTTTGCCAGCGTTACCGGCTACAACGAAGAACATCCCGCGGTTGGCCTGACCCCCGCGCGCGACATTGCCAGCACGACGATCTCGGTGGGCAGCCGCGCATATTATCAACCAAGTGAGAGCGGCATCGGCTATTTCGGACTTTCGATCCAGTATAACGACTTTGAGGATGGATTGGGGAATGATGACGACGGGTTTGCCCCGCGGTTTTACTGGGGATACGAAACACAGGCCGGACCGGGCACCCTGGCATTCGACGTGGACGTGGGCGAGATCGTGGATGGCACGACAAGCTACGGGTTGAGCGTGGGGTATTTCGCGTCGTTTTGACCCTCGGGTCGCGGTTTGGTCAGTCCGAAAGATTGAGCGTACCGCTCATCAGGACATAGCCCGCGCCACGCACCTCGACGCCGGTGATCGCATCTCGAGCGCCGTGCACCACAACATCAGCTTGGCCGGGACGGCCCAGCCCATGTCCCTGGCGCGCCGTGAACCGTGGCCCGGCGATTATTCCGTGATGCCACAAGTATGCCCCCATCGCACCCGTGGCCGATCCCGTGAACGGATCTTCGGCAGGGCTGGGTGGCGCCATAAGCAGGCGTGAGAATGTACCCTCGTCTTCCAGAACAATCCAGAACGGCTCCATGATGTCGGTGCCGTGCACACCCAGCGCGTCCAGATAGCTTTGAAACGCAGGCAAATTCAGATGAACCCGGTCAATGACCGCCCGGTCTCGCAGCACGGTTATGCAGAATGGCAAGCCGGTCGATACCACCTGCGGCGGGGCGATGATGTCACCCGGATCGATGCCGCCCACCGCTGCGACCAGCGCTGGATCAGGACGCGCACCGAACCTAGGCGCGATTTGCGTCATGCTGATCTGACCGTCATGGACCGAAACCGGTACGATTCCGGCGCCGGTTTCCAGTGTCAGTGCACCGTCGGGAATGATCCCGCGATGGCGCAAAGCGGACACGGTCGCCAAGGTCGGGTGACCGGCAAATGGAATTTCGCGACTTGCGAGGAAATAGCGCACCCGCATGTCGGCCACGTCTGAAGGGCCGGTAAAGGTGCATTCCACCAGCGACGTCTCGCGCACAAAGGCAAGGCAGGTTTCAATGGCAAGGCCTGCGCCATCATGAACGACAGCGCAGCCATTTCCGCCAAAGGGCCGATCGGTAAAGGCATCGACCCAATCGACGTCAAATTTCATGTGGTTCGGGGTCCGATGGTCAGTGCAGCGGTTGCGGTGCGTAATCGTGTTGACGCGCCAGCGCGATGGCCATGCGACGGTCAGCAACGAGGGCCAGCTGCTGCCCTTCGGCGTCGTGCACCGCAAACAGCATGTCGAGACCGTCGGCCTGTTCCTGCACCTCTTTGGGCAGGCTATCGACGGCGATTGGCTTGACGTAAACCATCCGTCCCACATCAGCATTCAGATCATATGGCGTGTGCATGACTTATCCTTTCCTGATGTCGATCGTCTGCACGATCTTTTCCGGCTGCGCCTGAGTCAGGTCGATGTGCAATAGCCCGTTTTCCATCACGGCCTCGCCCACCTCGACCCCGTCCGCCAACACGAAACTGCGCTGAAACTGGCGCGCGGCAATACCCCGGTGCAAAAAGACGCGCTGCGTGCCGTCATCGGATTGGCGCCCGCGGATCACCAGTTGGCGGTCCTCGACGGTGATGGACAGATCATCCTCTGCGAAACCGGCCACAGCCAGAGTGATCCGATAAGATCGGTCCGAGGTCTGTTCGATGTTGAACGGCGGATAGCCTTCGGCGTTCTTGGCGGTTCGTTCCAGAAGGCGTTCAAGCTGCTCAAATCCCAGCATGTGTGGGTATGAGCCAAGGGTCATTTTCGTCATGCGACACGTCCTTTGGGTCAAGCGACAGTCAGTACCCGCCCCGATAGCGGCAGCGGGTACACCAAATATGGGCAGTCTGCGCGCTGTGAACAAGGCCTAGTCGCATCGCACGGCAGGGATTATATGTATCTTTCATGACCATCGCGGAATCACGTCCATGAACGCCCCCACCGACATCGCAATGAAGACCGATGAGGTGTTGCGCGTCGAACTTGAAGTGTTCCGCCGCGAGCATCGCGACCTGGACGAGGCGATCCGCGCCTTGCAGCAGACCGGGGGCGACCAGCTTACGATCCAGCGGTTGAAGAAGAAGAAGCTGCTGCTCAAGGACAAGATCGCCCTGATCGAAGACCGCCTGACCCCGGATATAATCGCCTAAGTGTCTGGATTGACTTCCCGAATGCGCGTGGGTGCGCCCCGTTGCCATCATGGATCATGGCTTTATAGTGCGCGTTTTGCAGCAGGGGACGCAGGTTCATGAGTTCAGCCACGCGAGACGCCGCACCGCCAGTGGGGATCATCATGGGCAGCCAGTCCGATTGGTCCACGATGCGCGAAGCGGCGGAGATGCTGGATGCGCTGGGTGTGACCCATGAGGTCCGTATCGTATCGGCGCACCGCACGCCCGATCGCCTGTGGGACTATGGCAAGACGGCGGTGGATCGCGGACTGAAAGTCATCATCGCGGGCGCTGGCGGTGCGGCGCACTTGCCGGGAATGATGGCGTCGAAAACCCGGGTGCCGGTGATTGGCGTGCCGGTGGAAACCCGCGCCTTGTCGGGGGTCGACAGCCTGTATTCGATTTTGCAGATGCCGCGCGGCTTCCCGGTGGCGACCATGGCTATCGGTGCTGCAGGGGCTGCCAATGCGGGTCTGATGGCTGCGGCGATCCTCGCCAATCAAGATGCCGATCTGGCCCGGCGGCTGGACCAGTGGCGCGCTGACCTGTCAGCCTCGATCCCGGAGACACCGCTTGATGATTGAACCACTTGCGCCCGGCGCCGTTATCGGAATTCTGGGGGGCGGACAATTGGGGCGCATGTTGTCGGTCGCCGCAGCGAGACTGGGCTATCGCACGCATATTTTTGAGCCGGGCGCAGAACCGCCCGCAGGCGATGTGGCGCATGCTGTCACCACGGCCGACTATAAGGACACCGGCGCACTTGAAGCCTTTGCAGCAAGCGTGGACGTCGTCACCTACGAGTTCGAGAACATCCCCACCCAAGCGCTCGACATCGTCGAGGACCTGGCCCCGATCCGCCCCGGGCGCGAGGCACTGCAGGTCAGCCAGGACCGGCTGGTGGAAAAGGGGTTTCTGCGCGAACTGGGTCTGCGCGTCGCCCCCTTTGCCGATGTGCCGGAACTGGCACATCTCGTCTCGGCGCTCAACGACATGGGCACGCCTGCAATCCTGAAAACACGGCGCTTTGGCTATGACGGCAAGGGGCAGGTGCGCATCGAAAACCCGCGCAAGGCCGAAGCCGCGCTGAAGAGCCTGAAAGGTGCGCCGGCGATCCTCGAAGGGTTTGTCGAATTCAGCCACGAGGTCTCGGTGATTGCCGCGCGCGGCATGGACGGCAGCGTGGCCTGCTATGATCCCGGCGAGAACGTGCACGACGCTGGCATCCTGCGCACGACCACCGTGCCCGCAAGCCTAAGCGCGTCGCAGCGCACCGACGCGGTTCTGTTGGCGGCCAAGATCCTCAATGCCCTGGACTATGTCGGTGTCATGGGGGTCGAGTTGTTTGTCACGGCCAAGGGGCTGATCGTGAACGAGATTGCGCCGCGGGTGCACAATTCCGGTCACTGGACCCAAGCCGGATGCGCCGTCGATCAGTTCGAACAGCACATCCGCGCGGTGGCGGGTTGGCCACTGGGCGATGGGCAGCGGCACGCGGATGTGGTGATGCAGAACCTGATCGGCGACGATATGGAGCAGTTGCCGGACCTGATGGCTGCGCGCGACACCAGCGTGCACCTCTACGGCAAGGCGGAAACGCGGCCCGGTCGCAAGATGGGCCACGTGAACATCATCCAGCGCTAGGGTATGAACCGCGCGGCGATGTCACCGTTCAGGTAGCTGACGCGCCCGCCTGACATGGTCAGCGCGACCCGGTCCGCATCATCCAGCACCACCAGATCTGCGCGCTGCCCCGGTACAAGCGTGCCGCGGTCGCTCAGCCCCAGCACTGCCGCTGGCCCCGAGGACACGAGCGCCCAAGCCTCCGACAGGTTCAGGACACCGGTCCTGGCCAGCATCAGCGCCGCACGACGCGGCGAAGGATAGTGGTAGTCAGACGCAATCGCGTCGCACAGCCCCATGGCGATCAGATCAAGCGCGGAGGCATTGCCCTTGTGCGAGCCGCCGCGCACCACATTGGGCGCGCCCAGTACGACCCTGTCACCCGCATCGCGCGCCGTCTGTGCCGCGTCAATCGTTTCGGGAAACTCGGCCACATGTGCGCCGCGCACGTGCCATGCGGTACGGCCCGCGGCGGTGGCGTCGTCATGGCTGCCGATGCGTATTCCGGCCGCCCGCAACTGTGGGCACAGTCGGTCCAGCGCGGCGGGCACCGCGTCCTTTTGCGCCTCGAGGTCCAGGAGCATTTGAAAATGCGCGTCCGGGTTGCGCCCCGCCTTCAGCGCCTGCCCGGTCAGCCGTGGCGGCCTGCGCCCGTCGGCCAGCCTGTCATGTGGCAGATGGTCGTTGAACACGACATAGGGCACCTGCCACTCGGCGATCCGTTCGGGCAAGTCCTTGTAAAGGTCGAGCAGATGCACTTCGAACCGCAATTGCGCGATGAGGTCGGTCACGACCGAAGAGCGAACAACCTTGAGCCCGGCGAACACCTGGTCGGCAAACGCCTCCCCACGCAGCCCGCCCTCCCAGCTTACGAACTGGGCCAGCACACCCGTGGTTATGCCGTTGGCGGCCAGTTCGGCCTCGGTTGCGCGCAAACCTTCGGTCATGTCCTTCATCGCACCCCGACGCGGTGCCACGTGCCGCTCGAACCCGTCGCCATGCACGTCGATGATACCAGGCAGGATGCGGTAGCCGCTCAGATCGACCGAACGCCCGGTTGTGTCCGTCACCACACGCCCCTCTGCCACGCTCAATCGGTCCGACGTCCATCCGTGCGGCCGCAACACCTCTGCGCCCGTCAGATCAATTTCGATCGTCATCGTCGGTGTCGTCCTGGGTGTCGTCATCCAGCGGCACAGCCCCCAGTACATCCATCCAGCTCAGATCGTTTTTGAAGGAACCGGTTTCTATGAAATGCAACGCCTGAACGATCACGCGCGGGTTGTTCATCATGAACGTGTGCGTGACAGGCAGAATAAGCTGCGATGCCATCCCGTCGACACGCGTGGACGCAACCGACACTTTGCCGTCGTCCGGTCCTGGCAGCAGAGAGGAGAAGTAGGGGTTCAGCGATTGGTTGCCCGCAATCACGCCCACTGGATAGCGCACGGGTGGCAAGCGCAGCGGCAGGCTGTCGGCCCCTGTCCCAAGCTGCGCGCCAGCGGGACCATTGATCCAGCCAAAAGCCGCCAGGTCGCCCAACTCATCCACCACCTCGCTGCCCTGGTTGGGCGGCCCCATCATGACCACACGGCCCAGGCGTTCGGGCACGCCATGCTGATCAAACCAGTAGCGCAGAAGGATACCGCCCATGGAATGCGTGACCACGTGCACTTCGCGTCCGTCACATTTCGCGAACGCCTGCGGCATCACATCGTCAGCAAGTGATTGCACCGTCTCGGAGGTCGAAGGGTAGCCGGGGCGCACCACTTCGTACCCTTGTGCCTCGAACGCCGCTTCCATGACCAGCAATGACGCCTCACTGCGTGCCAACCCGTGCAACAGGATGACGCATTCCGCGCGCACCGCGCCAGCGGTGAGGGCAAGAGCTATGAGAAACGCGTATCGCATGGGGGTCAGATAGTGGTTCAAGTCGATTAGGGAAATGGCTTACGCGGCGTGCCGGGCCTTGCCTGTGATTGCCACCGCGATCCCGCCCAGCACCAGAACCGCCGCCACCACCAGTTCCAGCCCAACCCGTTCGCCCAACAGCGCAGCTCCTCCCGCCATCGCGATAACTGGCACGCTCAACTGCACCACGGCCGCAGACTGTGCCGCAAGCTGTGGCAGTACCGCGTACCATAGCGCATAGCCAAGACCCGATGTCACCGCGCCGCTCAGCATGGCCAGCGCAACGCCCGAAGGCGCTGCATACAGCGCCGGACCCGCCAACAGGATCAGCAGAAGCGGCGTGGCCACAAGGAAATTGGCGGCAGTGGTCGCCAGCGGATCCTTGGCTGCGCGACCCACCAAGGTATATGCCGCCCATCCAAGTCCTGCGGCGACCATCAGCATGGCGCCGCCAAGCGATGCAAACCCGTCGCTGGGCCAAAGCGCAACCACCAAGCCCGCAAAGGCCACCCCGGCCCCGGACATCTGCCGTCCGGTCGGACGCGCACCGCGCCAGGCCCCCCAGGCAAACATCGCAATCTGCACCGTGCCGAACAGGATCAACGCGCCAAGCCCGGCATCCAGAGACGCATAAGCCAGCGAAAATCCGATCATGTAGGTGGCCAGGCTGACCGCTCCGATCCCTCGGCCCTTGGCAAAAAGCGGAAAACCACCGCCGCGCACCGTCAGCACCATCCCCAGCGCCAACGCCCCCGATGCGACGCGAATGATGGCAAAACTCGATGGATCAATTGTGCCACTGTCGACCGCAAGACGGTTCAGCACCGAATTGGCCGCAAAGGCAATCATGGTCAAACTGGTTAACAAAATCAGGCGCATGCGGAATGGGTAGCCAAACCAAAGAGTTGGGTCCAGCGCTGTTATCAGCGAGACGGGCGTGGCGATTTTACCCTGCATCCGGGAATACAGTTTGCGCGGTGACCGTCAAATTGAAAGGGGCCGCCCCGAGGCAGCCCCAAACAGTTTGTCATAATGTCCTGACCACGGGACCGGCCAAAGGTCTCAGCCTGCAGCCTTGCGCCGGCGGCGCATCAGAC